>JAFDVP010000007.1:0-337189 GCA_018268895.1 Acidobacteriota bacterium
AGTTTCGAGTGTTTGGGTACAGGATGGCGCAGGCCATACTGTATCCCAGGTGACCTATGGCTACGACGAGCAAACACCGACTGCGACTTCGGGGCTTCCACAACACAATGCAGTCTCAGGTCCGCGTGGGAACCTGACATCGTCGCATACCGTAATCAATCCGGTTGTCGGCGGGGCGACGCTCGATACAGCGGCTACATATTACGATACCGGTGTTCCTGTTAGCTCCACCGATCCCAATGGCACGACACAGTACAGCTATGAGTCCACGCAGGGCTTTGCAACTCAGATAACACCGCCGACTCCATCGAGCGGCGTATCTTTGCCAGCGACAGCAAGCTATGATGTCGCCTCAGGTATTCCGCTTTCAGCATCGGATGCCAATAACACCACCACGCCGATGGTGCAATTAACCCAATACGACAGGTTGCTGAGACCAAAACAGATTAACACTGTGGACGGCGGAAGCACGACGTACAACTACGGCTATTGGCCTGGAGCTCTTCAGGTCGGAGTCGTGACTGCAATGCAATCCGGACAAAGCGCAGATACGGAGACTCAGTACGATGGCTATGGCCGCATCAACAGAGTTGCGGTGGCAAACGGCCAATCGACAAACCCGTGGTATCAGGTCGACTATTGCTATGACGTAACAGGAAGGCTTCAGTTTCAACCCGCGCGTTACCAAGGCAACGGATGGAGCACGACGAAACAGTGTTCCAGCACAGGAACCACGTACACCTATGACGCCCTTGGCCGCATCACCAATATCAATACTTACGACGGCAATACGACCTATCAGTATGTCGGACGCGCGGTGAAGACCACCAGCGTCGACCAGGTCGTAAAGATCACGCAGTACGACGCTCTGGGAAGAATCGCGGCAGTATGCGAGGTTTCCTCGAATGCGCAGCAAGGAGAAAACCCGGTCAATTGCAATCTTGACATCGCTGGAACAGGGTTCCTCACAACCTACGCCTATGATCTCGTCAATCACAAAACGACGATCACGCAAGGCACACACCAGCAACGTATCTTCCAGACGGATGCGCTCGGTCGAACCATCTACACCAGCGAGCCTGAGCGGGGAGAGACGACGTACACCTATGTTTACGCTACCGATGGTTTGGCGGTATACCGCACGAGGCCGAAAGCAAATCAGCCTGATCCAACCGTAAAGACAACGACCATCACGCAATACGATAAAGTTGGCCGTGTCGTAGCGGTCTACTATGACGATGGCATTACAACAAACAAAGCCTACGTCTATGACCAAACGACTCCCTATTGGGGTAGTGTCCCAATGGGCGCAAGCAAGGGACATCTGACATATGCAGAGGGATATGGAAGGGCCACTCAGTTTTCATATGACTCAATGGGCAGAGTCGCAAATACCATACAGTGCATGCCTGGGCTTTGCGGAACAAACTCTGCATTGGATGTGTGGCAGTGGTACCAATACGATCTCGCTGGCAATATGAAGCAGTTTGCTTACATGACGAACAACGCTGTGGGGACGCAGATTCAGACCAACTATACCTACAATCCCGCTAGCCAGTTGACCTCCATCAGCGATACTCGCTCGGGTAGTATCATGAACAACATACAGAATGGACCGAATGGGCCAACGACATGGGGTTTAGGTAATGGGTTGAATCGTTTCGAGAGCTATGACTGGGCGGGTCGCCCTTTCCAGACGAGAGTATGTGCGAGTTCCCCATCCGCCGCGTGCCCAAATCAGGTATACGCTAATGATGCATTTCGAAGCGGATCAAATGTAACTCACGTGGATGATCTGATGACACAGACTAGTTCCGCTTACAGTTATGACGAATTCAATCGCCTGCTATCGACACAGATAAACTCTTGGAACTCGTCTCCGCAGAAGAACTTCGGTTACGTCTACGACCGCTACGGAAATCGCTTGCAGCAGAACGCCCCGCAAGGCGGTCCAGCCCCGTCTTATGTCGTCAACCCCAACAACAATCAGATTTCTGTTTTCGCCTACGACGCTGCTGGCAATATGGCGAACGACAGCTCTCACAGCTACACCTACGACGCCGAAGGAAAGGTGCTTCAGGTGGATGGGGGCACGACAGCCAGCTACACCTACGACGCTCTGGATCATCGCGTCCGGACTGTAGAAAATGGGACTACGACCGTGTATGCCTACAACGTGAGCGGGCAGCGGGTGGCCAGCTTCGACGGCTCCGGCAACCCGATCAGCAATCAGGTCTACTCCGGCAGCACACCTGTGGCCTTCTACCAGGGAGGAACGATTCATTACCAGCACCAGGACTGGCTTGGCACCGAACGAGTGCGAACCAGCTCGACGGGTGCTGTGGAAGGCACCTACCAATCCCTTTCTTTCGGCGATGGCTTTAGCGCATCGGGCACCGACAATGACGCTTACCACTTCGCCGCACTGGACCGTGACGCCGACGACACCCAACATGCTCAGTTTCGGCAATACTCCTCGACGCAGGGACGATGGATGAGTCCCGATCCTTACCACGGAAGCTATGACGCTAGTAATCCGCAGAGCTTCAATCGCTATACCTATGTGCTCAATAATCCTTTGGAAATGGTCGATCCTAGCGGGCTTGATTATTGCACCGTAAGTAGTGGTACGGCTTATCAGAGCGCATCAGATTGTGCACAAGCTGGAGGGACCTGGATATTCGAACCTCCTCCAGACAATACAGGCATGTGCCTGGCACATTGCGATGGTGGTCCTGCACCTCCAGATGACCCGACTCGTAGTTATGATCCATACTCACCTTTGCCACCCTATATACCGCTCGATCCCTTTAGCGGGTATGACGCTGGGAGTGCGCTAGATTATTCTGGATCAGGAGGTGCCCCAAATAACTTGACGCCTGCAAACCCTTGTCTTCACGCAGGTCGTGCTCCCGATCCAAGCGTGTACGCACAGAAAGGTAATGCCGCTTCTTCCAATGCGCTCAAGGACGCTTACTACCTTTCTCAGTTTAGGCGAGGTGGTGCGTTAGATGCCCAAGTGAGATATGGGGGCGCGCCATCCTATGCCAACTATGTTTTCGGGGTTTATATGAGTGCGGCGGGTTACTCCCTGAGCCAGGCTCTAGCCCTAGCGGATACATACGCTCAGTATAGAAGCCGGTATCCGGCAAACACACCAATGGCTGGCCCCAACGAGCCGTTTACGCCACAAGTGAATATCACGAACATCCAGAATGGATTTACTGCACAAGCGAATGGAACCACATGCCATGTAGGCGGATGAGTTTGGGAGGAAGTAGAGGAGATTTATGAAAAACTGTGCGGCAGGTTTCCGTTCACTGTTCTGGCTCATGATCGTACTTTTATGCGCATTCATGTCCGGCTGCAGATCAGCCGACACGATCTGGTCCACTGAATCCCGGTCTCCAGACGGACTGTGGATTGCGAGTGCCCACACTGATCAATATGGAGGCCCCGGGGCTGCAGGCATACAATCTACCGTGTCTCTGAAGCGTGTAAAGGGACCACAAGATCCTGTGCAAGTTCTGCAGCTATCGCAAGATGCGACGTCAATAGACCTCAAATTGAACTGGCTCTCGCCTTCTCGCTTAGAGATCACGTACAAACAACCAGCGTCGGTTGACTTCGAGGCAATCAAATGTGGCGGAATCGACATCTCTGTCCGCGATCTCTCTAATGGTACGACAAGCACTATTCAATAGACAGAGGACGACGGCATGTGTACGGTGACGTCCGCCTTTAGTGCATTTGGTATTGCCCCAAATAACTTCCAGCGAATGCCACTTCCCGCAAACCATCTGAATTGCACCACGAGCACTGGGGCTAGCTTCCCCGCTCCGCCAGGATTCAGCGTTAGCAATATAGGCCGGGTGGCCCACATCTGACCGCGCACCACAATCGGGTGCCCCATATCTGGCAGTCTTATCGCCAGATGTGGGCATTCGAGCGTCAACGTCTATTGGGCCGGGAGCAACGTGAGCTGGGTTGACGACAACGTGATGCAGGCTGGGACGCAATATCAATACGACGACCTTGGAAGAATCTCGCAAACCAACATCGAGTTGTGGGCGCAGGGAAACCCGCTGACGTACTACCGCTACGGTTATGACCGCTATGGCAATCGCGTGAGCCAGAGCATCACGCAGGACAGCAATGGGAGCGGGCCCACAACGTCATACGCCATCAACACGGGGAACAATCAGATCTCCGGCATACAATATGACGCGGCGGGCAACATGATGAGCGATGGCCTGACTCACACCTACGTTTACGATGCGGAGGGCAATGTCATCCAGGTGGACAACAACATCCACTATTATTACAACGCATTCAACCAAAGGGTCCGCACGGAAAACGGCAGCTCGTCAACCGAATACGTCTACAACATCCTGGGGCAGAGGGTTTCGGTGTGGGACGGCAGCACCCGTTCTGAAATCAGCGGACAGTATTACTGGGGAAGCAGCCCGGTGGCCTTCTATCAGGGGGGAGCTATTCACTTCCAGCACCAGGACTGGCTGGGCACCGAGCGAGTGCGAACCGACTCAACAGGCGCTGTGGAAGGCACCTATCAATCCCTTCCGTTCGGCGATGGCTTTAGCGCATCGGGCACCGACAATGACGCTTACCACTTCGCCGCACTGGACCGTGACGCCGACGATACGCACCATGCCCAGTTCCGCCAATACTCCTCCACGCAGGGACGATGGTTGAGTCCCGACCCTTACGACGGCAGTTACGACGCATCCGATCCGCAGAGCTTCAATCGCTACACCTACGTGAGAAATAATCCTCTTGGCATGGTCGATCCTAGCGGGCTTGATTATTGCACGGTAAGTAGTGGTACGGCTTATCAGAGCCCATCAGATTGTGCGCAAGCTGGAGGAACCTGGATATACGAGCCTCTTCCAAACAATACAGGTATGTGCCTGGCACATTGCGATGGTGGTCCTGCTCCTCCAGATGACCCGATTAAGAGTTATGATCCATACTCACCTTTGCCTCCCTACATACCGCTCGATCCCTTTAGCGGGTATGACGATGGGAGTGCGCTAGATTATTCTGGATCAGGAGGTTCCCCAAATAACGGAAATCCAACGACGCCCCAACCGTGTCTTGCTCAGCGCGTAGGTAACGCCATTCCCGGAGCGCAATTTACTGGAGTCGGAAATCCCGTAGGGGGCCATCAGCAATTCAACTTTGCGGTGAATACAGCTGACCTTGCCGCAGACGGATTCGCTCTGTTCAAAGCGTTGGGAATCTTCTCAAACGGTTATCGAAACGGATCGTTCTTCTTGCAGGTTCATGTAAATGGTCAGAACGGTGCTCAGCTAAATGGCAGAGGCTCTGGTGTAATCAATGTCCAGGGCCACTTTGATGTCTTCAATCCTGCTGCTGGTTACGGGAGTGGGCTGATTCTTCATGGCATCTGGGACCTCGGCATCGGTAATCTTCTCTTTCACCATAGCGCCCGATTGGACCCGGGGTGCTAGCCATGATTCGATATATAGCCGCACTCCTCCTGGCTTTTTCCGCGTTCCGCATGAAAGCGCAAAAGATAGACATCTATAGCGTCCGAATTCCTCTTCCTGACGGCAATGTTCTTGGAGTCGCTTTGGATGAAGCTCAGGGAATGTTTTTCGTCCAACAGAGTATGTTATCGCCAGGTGCAAATGGGCGGGGTATCAGCTCACATCTGCAAATAACATCTTGGGGGCTTCAGAACCACTCTCTGATAAAGCAGCGGATCTTCCCAGAAGCCCCAACTGGTGCATCGGCGTTCCCGTGTGGTCGCGTAGAAACATCTGCAACTTTACATCGGGTTTACGTATGCAGCGCAGGGTCACATCTGGAAGTCATCGACCCAGACAACTTGGCGACGGTTGGAACGATGGCTCAAGCGGACGGCCAAATCATTACCGACTTCGCAGTTGATGACTCGCACGGTAGGGTGCTTGTACTATCCGCACAAAGAGATCGATCTGTGCATCTTGCCAGTTACTCTCTGCTAAACGGAGAGAAGCAGCAGGAGGCGGTTTTTCCGACCATCAATGCCACGAGAATGAGTCTTGCTGTTGGTCTCCGAACTGGGCAGGTCGGAGTCTCTTTAGATGTGGCTAACCGTTCTGGGAACAAAGCAGATATTTATACGTGTGCGGATGCCCCGAATCTCGCCTGCACTAAGATCGCTCAAATCGACGCAGTGTCACAGATCAGCTTCCTAGGAAGGCAAATGCTGGTTGCGACCAGCACCTTCGCGGACAACAAGAAAGACTGTATCCTAACCGTTGATCCAATGACGCGAGCGATTTCTCGTGAATACTGTTCGCCTTTAACCGGTGTTCATTACGCAGTGGGTGTCGTGGACAAGACCTATGTCGTAGGCTTCACGGGAATCAGCAAAAGAAACTGGTTCAGCGAGGAAAACAAATCTGTGGCGAGTTCATTCTCAATATGGAGGGCCGAAACACCACAGGTTGCCGCTGTTGCAAAAGACCCAACCGACTATGGCGCGTTCCAGAACGAACTCAGGATAGTAGCAAGCAGTACGAAGCCAATCTTCATCGCATACCAGCGCGTGTCGAATGTGCTCTATCTGTACTCCATCACGGACAGTCATTAGAGATCGGCAAGAGGGAAGGATGTTTGCCGCAATCGTTGAGCGATGAGCGGCAGCCATCTCGGGAACGCCAGCCATCGCATAGGCGATCTGTCGCGGCTCTCCCTTGCACCGTCCATCGTGAAGAAACTCCCATAGTTTTCCGATATTTTCTTTCAGATGAAGATATGGCCAATTGGTGAGCGCGCCAGGCGAAGCTCTCTTGAGCGCATCGAGAAGGTGGTGAATACTCTCAACCTTTCTCATCGCATCGCGCAAATCCGGCCACCTCACTTCGATGAAGATAACCAGCTCATCGCGTCGCCGCTCAAACTGGTCCAGCGGAATGCGTCGAGGCCTGCCACGCTTTGCAATCGCCGCAATCTTGGCAGGTTCTCCAATTCCATCCGGAGTGAGTTTGCATCTTGAATCGGAGAGATCAATGGCACTGTCATTACCACCTGGCAGAATGAAGTGTTTCTCCAATGCCGCAACCCGTTTTTCAAGCTGATCGACTTTTTCTGTCAAGGATGCAACTGAGATTTCTTGCACGAAATTAGCCTTGTTTTTATTCGTCTTCCTCATAAATCGACCCGATATTCAGTATCTCCCTCATATGTGCAAATCGCTCTTTTTACAAAGGCTTCCCTGCTGGAAGACATACCCTAGTATGCCCCTGAGAGATGGGGTTAGAAAATCCAAATTCGATTTCAGGTGAGCTGGATGCGGTTCATCTCAAGTCCGGGGAGCCGGTTGACCCCTCCGGTCCGGGGCTGAAGGAATCTACACTTCCACCGACAGCAGAACAAACCCCTGCGGCTCATCTGAACTCCCGGCATGGCGCATTGCGCCATGCCGGGAACACGCTTCAGCCTAAAAGGGGGCAGGAGTTTGAGGACGGAGTCCTCAACAGCGCCGCAGGCGCTGTGCCTCTATCTTGTTTTATCGATAAGAGACTAATCGTCACAGCCGATGACGCCACTACTGGCGACGAGCTTTGCACAGCCAACCTCTTCTCCCGCGACAGGGAATCCGGCTGGAGTGCGACGTAGCGGAAAAGCTCAAGGAGCTAACCAATTCCCATGACAAGCGAGGCCGCAAAAAAGGCTGTGGAGCTTGGACCGTCAAAGGAACGTCTTTCGATGCCAAGCAGCAAACGTTCATTCGCCTAAATTGCAAGTGCTGGGAATGCAAGTATTGTGGCCCTCGGCGGACAAAACGTTGCAAACATTCCATTAGGCGATGGGCGGAGACGCTTCGCTTGAACCGGTTCGTAACCCTAACACTAGACCCTAAGAAGCTGAATGGTGAGGATTCTACCAAGTATCTGAGCCGGACTTTTGCGAAGTTTAGAAGCGTCTTGCACAGAAAGTATGGAAAAGCGCTGAGCTACATCCGGGTTCTTGAGTATCAGGTGAACGGCACAGCCCATTGTCACCTCCTCCTCAATCAATTCATCGACATTCATTGGCTTCGCGCAGAATGGCAAGCGGTGGGAGATGGGTGGAACGTTTGGATCAGCATGGTCGAGATTCGTAATGTTGTCGGATACCTTACGAAATACCTAACTAAAGACCTCTTGCTGTCTGCCCCGAAAGGTTCACGGCGCATTACAACATCGCGCGATATTCATCTCTTCGAGAAACCTAAGACAGACTCCAACTGGGAGTTGCTGAAAGGGCCAATCGACGTTCTGCGGCTTCGTTTTACCGCAGTAGTCAATGAGAAGTTTTGCGAAATCGAGGGATCGCTGTCTGCATTCACCGTGTTCGCAAATGCTGCATAACGTTTATCGCAATAACGAATACAACGTTACATACGTTGAACGAAAGGAAGACATGAAACCAAAAACCAAAACCTTACCTTGCGCACTCTGCGGTCGCTTGCTCGACCAACGGGCTGATAAAAACAACAAACCGTACTTTATCTGCGAGCCTTGCGGAACGCAATTCTTTATACGAGGAGCCGCTGGCCGGGAACGCTTGGTTGTTCTGCTGGAGAGTGCCGAGTTGCCAGATACGAAGAACGCAAAATCACACGGCTTATCCGTTTCCGAACAAAAAGCGCTGTCTGATGATCTGGAAAAGCTCCAAGGGTATATCGAGACTTTTTGTGAAGACGACATAATTATCCCCAACGAACCGTTTACAACCGATAATACCGTCCCATTTTCTGAATGGAGCGGTGAAGTCTGCACACGAATCAACAGGGCGATTAATCCATTCGTAAAATCTTAGACCCCAAAAATCGGAGATGAAGCACATGAAGTTACTGACAGCAAAACAGCTTTCTCTCATGCTTGGAGTTCCAGATGGAACCCTACGTTATTGGCGCAATGTTGGACTTGGCCCTGTGTGGCACAAGCTAGAAGGTTCCATCCGGTATGATGTTCGGGACGTAGAAACTTACGTTGAGAGCAATCGTCGTATTCCTTCCGTGCGGGCGTACATGGAGGAACGCAATGGCTCTTTATAAAAGGGGTGGAGTCTTTCATTACGACTTCACTATGGACGGCAGACGTTATCGCGGGACGACAAAGGAGAAGGTCGCTTCGACGGCCCGCATGATCGAAGCCAAGTTGATGCAAGATGCAAAGCAGCGAAAGCTGACTGCACAGCGCAGAACGCTAACGCTCGCTGAGTTCTCAAAGCGGTTTCTTGCTTGGGTGGAAAGCACCCGGCTGGAACCGGAATCGAAGAAGTATTACCAGTCGGGATGGAGAATGCTTTCTGGGATGCCCATTGCCGGTGTGCGACTTGCACACATCACCACGGACGAAGCCGAAGCGCTTCGGTTTAAGCATTCGCCTGCGAATGCCAACCGGGCGTTGCGTACTTTACGTAGGATGTTAGGCAAAGCAGCGGAATGGGGGGTAATCGCGGCTTCTCCCCGTATCAAGCTCGTAAAGGAATATGGGCGGTCTGCGATTATCGACGCTGAGGCGGAGTTCAAGTTGCTTGCGGTAGCGACTCAGCCTCTTCGCGATATTCTCACCATCATTCTCGATACCGGGATGCGTCCTGGTGAGGTCTTCCAGATGCGTTGGGAAGACATCAATTGGGATGGGGGAATGATCTTCATTCCGCGAGGTAAGACAAAGCTTTCACGCCGATTCATTCCCATGAGTGAAAGAGTCACAAAGGCTCTCCACACTCGCAGGAAGGATGCGACAGAAGGCTGGGTATTCCCCTCTGACTCCGTAGTCGGTCATATCACAACCGTTGCCACGGCTTTTGAAACTGCGAGAGCCAAAGCACGGTTGTCCAAGGATATTGTTCTCTACAGTGCTCGCCATACGTTCGCGACGAAGATCATGGGAGCTACCGGCAA
The DNA here is from genome assembly GCA_018268895.1 of Acidobacteriota bacterium. Classification (NCBI taxonomy): domain Bacteria; kingdom Pseudomonadati; phylum Acidobacteriota; species Acidobacteriota bacterium. The sequence goes on from JAFDVP010000007.1 coordinate 9,929, forward strand.
TCTCTCCCTTGTCATGCGTGCCTTGGGTCACACCAACGCGCAGACGGCCATGATCTATCAGCATCCGAGTCTCGAAACGGTGCGTAATGTTGTGAATGAAAATCACTTAGTCATACCGTTAAGTCACAATTCACGTCACACGGTTGTTATGTAGCAGAAGCAAATCGCTGCAAAGCGTTGATTTGTTTGGTGGGCCCGGAGGGATTTGAACCCCCAACCAAGGGATTATGAGTCCCCTGCTCTAACCGTTGAGCTACAGGCCCTTTAGGAGGGTTTTGCAACAGAAAGCAAAAAGCTTGGTGAAGTCTTTGCTCGGCGGCTCTGGTAGGCGCTTCAGGAGTAGTGCCGGTTGCTCTCTTAGTCTCGCATAGCCGCTCGACAGCAGCCAACTCGTGGGACTGGTGAGGCCCTCATGGGTCGACGGCCTCTTCGACGATACGTCGACGCTTGCGCTGATCGGGGCGCTGCAAAGCATTCGTACAAACGCCGTTGGAGCGGTCATTCGCGAGGCCTGCGTTTGATGCGGCGGTCATTCTCCCCGTCCGGGTCGTACGCATACATACTCGGAGCCGTGCTCGTGGCGGGATCCGCACCCGCGTGGTCAATTTGCATTCGGAACGGTATGCTTGCGGCTGAAGTTTGTCGCCGAGGTCACTCGTATTTCCATGCAGCAAGGCAATCCTGAAGAGATAACCCAGCCTGTTCCCCGGCGCCGTTGGCGCATCGCGTGGCTGCTTGGCATCGGTGTGCTGGTCAACTACTTCGACCGCGTCAACCTCTCGGTCTCGCACGCGGCGCTGGTGACGGCGTTCGGAATATCGGACATCACCTTCGGCATTCTGTCGGCCGCATACAACTGGACCTACGCTCTCTGCCAGCTTCCAGTCGGCGTTTTGCTCGATCGCTTCGGTGTACGCAAGGTTGGGCGGGTGAGCGCCTTCATGTGGAGTGTGGCATCTCTGCTTGCGGCGGCTTCTCCCAACCTCGGCTCGCTGTTTGGTGCGCGACTTCTGCTTGGCGTAGGCGAAGCGCCGACGTTTCCGGCAAATGCAAAGGCCACCGGCTACTGGTTTCCTCCCGAAGAGCGCGGCATGGCCACGGCGATCTTCGATGCCGCGGCAAAGTTTGCGTCCGCGCTGGGAGTGCCGCTGCTGGGCGTCATCCTGATCAAGGCAGGCTGGCGGTGGAGCTTCTTTCTCACCGGCCTCGTCAGCCTGCTGTACTTCTTCGCGTTCTACAAGCTCTACCGCGACCCCGGCGACGATCCCGAGCTGAGCGGTATCGAGAAGCGACACATCGCAGGGCCGGTCTCCTCCGAATGGACCCCGCTTGAGACTGAGCCCGAGCAGCGTGTGGGACTTGGATACCTGTTGACCCGACGCAAGGTCATCGGGCTCTCGCTTGGCTTCGGCTCCTACAACTACGTCTTTTACCTGCTGCTGACGTGGCTGCCCAGTTATCTCTCAAGCGAACTCGGCATCGACCTGCTGCACTCGTTTCTCTACACGGGAGTGCCGTGGCTCTTTGCCACCTTCACTGATGTGCTCGGAGGCTGGTCTGCCGACCACCTCATCAAGCGCGGTTACGATGCGAGTAATGTGCGCAAGGCGTACCTGATCGGCGGTCTGGCGTGCGGCCTTGGAATCATCGGCACGGCGTACTCGCACACGGCGATGCAGGCGCTCCTCTGGATCAGCATCTCGCTCGGTGGCCTGTCGGCGGCGGCGCCCGTGGGCTGGTCGGTTCCGTCGATCATCGCACCACGCGGAAGCGTGGGGTCGGTGGGCGGCATCATCAACTTCTCGAACCAGCTCTCCGGAATCTTCGCGCCGGTCGTCACTGGCTACATTGTTGCCATCACGCACTCGTATACGTGGGCATTCTGGGTCGCGGCGATCTACCTTCTCATCGGTATCGCGGGCTACATCTTTCTGCTTGGCCGCATCGAGCCTATCGAGTCGCCGCGGCAGACTGCGTAATGCTCTCGCTGCATGATCGTTCTGGCAACATGCCTCTTCTGGAAGAAGTGTCATCCTGAGCGAAGGCGCAGCCGAAGTCGAAGGACCTGCATTTCACTTGTAGCGCACCGCAACACTTCCTCAAACACGCTTCATGGTGTCATCCTTAACACCATGAAGCGTGTTTCTCTCTTAAGCTCCATCGCCGCCCTTCTTCTCTGCGCCTTCGCCGCCTTCGCGCAGGAGAATGGAAACTGGCGTGCCGCCAACCAGACCGCGAAGTCGATCACCGGCGACATCGGCATCGCACCGGAGAAGATATTCATCAACTTCGCGCGCTTCACCATGTCGCGCATCCGCGCGCTACAGCCCGCCGAGATCTCGGCTTTCGCATCGGAGGCAACCGCCGCCGGAACCGGCAGTCTCTACCGCCTCAGCATCCCGCCCGACCAGAAGTTCCTCCACAAAAACACGCTCTGCGGCTCCGACGAGACACAGTGGATGGCGACCTACGTTGAAGGCAAAACGTTGAAGGTTGCCTTCTTCTCCGACGCCAAGCCTCCCGTCTTCACGCTCGAGGCGTTGCAGAACTCCACCAATCTCTGCGGGACATTTACTTACGTCAAATAAAGCCGAACGATGCAGCGCACGAACAAAGACGCGAGCATGTCGCTTCTGCTCGCGCCGCAAACTTCAAGCGCAGCCCATGGCGATTTCATTTCACAAGCAAAATACAGGGATTCTTCCGCTTCGCCGCAGATGTGGGTTCATTCGAGCGAAGCTCGAACCTCTCTGAAGCGCCACTAAAACCATCTTCCTGAAAACTATCTTCCCAGATAGGTCTTGTACTGCGTCTCGACCACGCCAGTGTTGCGGGCCAGGTTCAGCTTTGCCTGGTTGTACTGATACAGCGTCTGCACCAGCCTGCTCTTGGCTGCTGCCAACGTTGCCTGTGCCTGCACGACTGGAAGATTGTCATCTACACCGGCAATATAGCGGTCGGTGGTGTCCTGAAGCTGCTGCGAAGCAAGGTCGACATTGGAACGCGCCACCTGCACCAGCGCCTGCGCCGTCGCAACATCCATCATCGACGCGCGAATCTGCTGCTCGATCGAAACTTTCAGGCTCGCCACCTGCTGCCGCAGCCCGGTGACCTGCGCCTGGGCGACCTCGCGCTCACCGCGCAGCTGTCCTTCCTGAAAGATCGGGAACGTCAGTTTGCCTGCCGCGGAGAAGACACCGTGATAGAGCCCCGTCGTCTCACCCAGCACACCGTAGTTGCCATCGAACGCCAGCGAAGGCAGACGCTCGTACTTCACCGCCTTTACCGTTCGCCCCGCAAGCTCCTGCTGGGCCTGCAAACTGCGCAGGTCCTTGCGGCGATCAAACGCCAGCGCCATCGCCTGGTCCAGAGGAAGCTCTGCGAACTCCGCATAAGGCGCGGGATCGGTCAGCGTCAACTCCTGCTCGGCAGGCAGGCCGATCAGCCTGTTCAGCGCAATCTTGTCCTTGGCGAAGACATTCTCATCGTTGATCAGCGTCTGCTGCTGCGTCTGAAGTTGTACCCGCGCGCGCAGCACATCGAGGTGCGTACCCACACCGGCATCGTGCGATGCCTCCGCCTGATGCAGCGCCACCTCGTCAGCCTTCACCAGGGAGCGGGCATTCTCGATCTCCGCCGCATCGGCAACAGCGCGCAGATACTGCGTGGCAACGTTCAGCACCACCGTGCCGCGCTGGTTCAGCATCGACCATGACGCTACCTCATCGGCCTTCTGTGCCGCGCGATACATGTAGTACGCCGGGACGTTGAAGAGCTGCTGATTCAGGTTCAACTGCGCGGCCGTCACATCAACCTTGACGATCTCGGGAAAGGTCCCGGTGAATCCGGGAATCTTGATGTTCTGCGGCTTGAAGCCCATCGCCGCCAGGTTGGTCTCCTGCGTGGAGGTGCGCGCCGTTGCCGTCATGCTGGGCATCAGGTTGTTCTTTACCGTCAGCACCTGCCCATGCACCAGCTTCTGGTTCTGCACACTCAGCTCGATACTGAGATTGTGTTTCAGCCCGCGATTGATCGCCTCGTCGATGCTCAACGGCAAAGCGCCGGGGGTCGCCCGTTCCACGGTCACTCCCCCGGCCAACTGCATGACGGAGGGGTTCGGAGCCGGAGCCAGCGGCAGGTCGTCTGCTTTGGGCTGCTGTGCCTGAATAGGCCCGGCCAGCGCAAAACACAGCATCGCCGCCGGAAAAAGAGTCAACTTCATGAAAAAACGGGGCTCCACTCTCATTTCAAGGTAGGACAAGCCAAACTTCGCTTCAGTGGATTAGATTACCCGGCACTGGGCAGGGTTGCGAAATCTGACGGCTTTAAATGACCTTTCCACCCTGTCGTCTAAAATACTTACGACACCCTTATGCGTCCAAACCCTATGACCCGTCTCGTGCTCGTCGCTTCCCTTCTCTTTGCCAGTCTGCCCGCCGTCGCACAATATTCGGCACCGCCCAACACCGGCAACACTTTTAAAGACACCTCGCTGATCAAACCTCCCGCAGGGGCGAAGATCGCGATTATCAAGTTCGAAGACCTCGAGTGTCCGGCCTGCGCGCATGCCTTCCCTATCGTGCACGCCGCTGCCGACCGCTACAAGATTCCCATCGTCCGCTACGATTTCCCGCTCGGCGGAGCGCACATCTGGAGCCGCGACGCTGCCATCACCGCACGCTACCTGCAGGATAAGGTCTCTCCCGCTACCGCCGAGGAGTTCCGCGGCGCCGTCTTCGCCGCGCAGATGTCCATCGCCACCAAGGAAGATCTGGAGAACTTCACGCGCAGGTTCTTCCAGCAGCACAAGCTCAATATGCCCTTCGTGATGGATCCCGCAGGCCTCTTCGCCGCTGAAGTTCAGGCTGACCGTACCCTCGGCGACCGCATCGGCATCTCGCAGACCCCCACCGTCTGGGTCGTGACGCAAAAGACCTGGGTCCAGGTGACGGACATGAACCAGCTCTACTCCACCATCGACAGCCTGGAGGCACAGGTAGCGCAGAGCACCCCCGCAAAAGCAGCTACGGGCAACTCGAAGCTGCGCCGCCCGGTCACGCCGCAGAAGTAAGTAACGGTTTTTGAAATAAGACAGGCCCCGTTTTGGATGCGGGGCCTTTTCTTTTGTGCGTTCTTTCGGAGGGGAGATGGCGAATCGCCGTTCATGCAGGACTACCGGATCTGGACCAGCTCCTGCGTGCCGCCGCCGTGCGACGAGCCGGGAGTGACTGAACCGCCGTTCTGCGGCGCGCGCCAGAAGTCGATGAAGCTCACCTGGTGGACGCAACTGATGGTGCAGCTCGGAGCGCAGGACTTCTCCGTCAGGAACTCGCGCTTCACGTCTTCGGTCGTGTAGTCGGCCAGCGGGATCGCGGGATAGCCGCGCTGCTGGCTGCAATAGTGCACCAGGCCGTTCTCGCAGACGTAAAGATAGCGCCCGCCTGCGCGGCAGCGCCAGTTGTTGGTCGTGCCGTTGGCGATGGCTTCCTGAAAGTGGTTGAAGCGGGAGTAGCTGCGGCGCGTCATCGAGCGCACCTTGTCCCACACCTTGCGCTCGGCCTCGCCCAGCGGCTTCAACTGGCCGGTGCCGTCGTGGATGATGCCGATGGTCGTGCTGAAACCCATCGAAAGCGCGCGCTCACTCACGACGCGAGCGTCGTCGGGGTTGGCGATGCCGCCGCCGACGACCGAGTTGATGTTCACGTGAAAGTCCGCGTGCTCGGCCAGCATCTGGAGCTTCTTGTCCAGCACCTTGAGGCTCTTCTTCGAGACCTCGTCGGGCATGACGTTATCGATCGAGATCTGCATGTGGTCGAGCCCCGCCTTGTTCAGCCGCTCGATACGGTCGGGCATCAGCAGGTAGCCGTTGGTGATCATGCCGGCGATCGCGCCGGTCCTGCGGATGCGGGCGATGATCTGGTCCAGCTCCGGGTGCAGAAGGGGCTCGCCGCCGGAGATGGTGATGACGCTCGTCCCCAGCCGTCCCAGGTGGTCGATGCGGCGCAGCATCTCGTCCACGGGCACCGGATCCGAGTGATCGTCGTACTCGTTGCAGTAGGTGCAGGAGAGGTTGCAGCGTCGCATGGGCACAATCTGCGCCATGTAGGGGTGGTCCGTCGAGGCGACGGCCGAAGCGATCGATTCGACCTCGCGCGCCAGACGGTTTGCAGCCTTCAGGCGACGCGAGAGAGTCATTTTGCGCTTCACGGGAGGAGTGGAAAGAGAGGACATATCGCCAGATACCAGTATATCGGACGCCGCCTCTATGCCTGCCTTCATTGGAGCAGCCCTGGGAAAGATCGCGGATGCAGAGCTCCATAGCAGCAAAACCTGCTTCTTTTCCTCGAACAAAAGGTCGAGGACGCGCTAGCAACGCCAAACTATTGAAAACAATAAGATACAGCTTCGCACTCGGAGCTATTGTAGCCGGCGAAGCAGAGTGAGCGGGTGAAGAGGCGCTTGCCAACGCCAGCCTTGCGTAGCAGGATATAAGCTTACGAATGGGGCCAATCATCGATGCTGCGTCCAGCTGACGCAGTGGAGGAAAGTTATGGCTGCCGCATCCCCCCTGAACGAAACCAAACTCAACGCCTTCATGAACCAGGCCGTAGCGGATATGGGCGCTGCCATGCACGCCGCGCTCGTCATTATCGGCGACAAGCTCGGCCTGTATAAAGCCATGGCCGGTGCCGGGAGCATGACACCGGCCGAACTCGCCACCAAGACAAAGACCAACGAGCGATATGTCCGCGAGTGGCTCAACGCCAACGCCGCCAGCGGCTACCTCGACTACGATCCCGCCACGGCGACCTACACGCTTCCACCGGAGCAGGCCTTCGCTCTGGCCGTCGACGACAGCCCTGCCTTTCTCCCCGGAGCTTTTCAGGTCATCGGTGCCGTTATCCGCGATGAGCCGAAGATCACGAACGCCTTCCGTACCGGCCAGGGCGTGGGCTGGCATGAGCACGACGCCGAGCTCTTCCAGGGCACCGAGCGTTTCTTCCGCCCGAACTACGCCGCCAACCTCATCTCGCAGTGGATCCCTGCGCTCACCGGCGTCGACGCAAAGCTGAAGTCGGGGATTCGCGTGGCCGACGTCGGCTGCGGACATGGGGCCTCCACCATGCTGATGGCGAAGTCCTACCCGAACTCCACCTTCTTCGGCTTCGACTATCACCTGCCGTCGATCCAGTGGGCCGAGAAGACGGCGGAAGAGGCGGGGCTGGCCAGCCGCATCACCTTCGAGGTCGCCATGGCGAAGAACTTCCCAGGCAACCACTACGGCCTCGTCACCTTCTTCGACTGCCTGCACGACATGGGCGATCCCGTGGGCGCGGCCAAACATGTGCTCTCGACGCTCGCGCCCGGAGGCTCGTGGATGATCGTCGAGCCCTTTGCCAACGACAAGGTGGAAGACAACCTGAACCCTGTTGGCAGGATCTTCTACTCGGCCTCCACCATGCTCTGTACGCCAGCCTCCCGCTCCCAGGAGGTCGGTCTCGCGCTGGGCGCGCAGGCGGGAGAGGCGCGTATGCGCGAGATCATCATGCAGGCAGGCTTCAAGAGCTTCCGCCGCGCCGCGGAGACGCCCTTCAATCTTGTGTTTGAAGCGAGGGCCTGACGCGAAGCTTGAGTGCACAGTGAAAGAACTACAGGGATTCTTCGCCTTCGGCTCAGAATGACGGGGCGGGGGCTCAGAATGACGAGTGGTGCTCAACCTCTTGGCGGCGAAGCCTGCAATAATGTTTCGTGCCAACCTCAGAGAAAGTCGAGACCCTTCGTGAAGGCGCTTCTGCTCTCCAGCTACAACCATCTTGAGCTGACCGAGATGCCTGCACCCGCTCCGGCAGCGGGTGAGCTTCTGGTCGAGGTCGCCGCCTGCGGCATCTGCGGCTCGGACGTGCACGGATACGACGGCTCCACCGGCCGTCGCATTCCTCCCATCGTCATGGGGCACGAGGCTGCGGGCGTCGTCACCGCCGTCGGCGCGGGCGTCACCGCGTACAAGCCGGGCGATCGCATCACCTTCGACTCTACTGTCTACTGCGGCGCGTGCGAATTCTGCAGGCGCGGCGAGGTGAACCTGTGCAACGACCGCCAGGTCATCGGCGTCTCCTGCGGCGAGTATCGCCGCCACGGCGCGTTCGCCGAGTACCTCGTCATCCCCGAGCGCATCGCCTACAGGCTTCCCGACGCCTTCAACTTCGCCGACGCCGCCATGCTCGAGGCCGTCTCGGTCGCGCTGCACGGCATCGCCGTCACCGAGATCAAAGGCGGCGAAACGGCGCTCGTCATCGGGGCCGGAATGATCGGCCTGCTTCTGTTGCAGGCAGCGCGCGCCGCCGGATGCTCGAAGGTCTACATCTCCGACATCGACGAGACGCGGCTTAGGCTTGCCGCATCGCTCGGCGCAGACCAGACCTTCCTTGCCTCGGGTGAAGTGCTCAGCTCGAAGATCCTCGAGCTAACGGGCGGCATCGGAGTCGACGTCGTGCTCGAGGCCGTCGGAGCCACCGAGACTATCGCTACCGGCATCGACTGCGTGCGCAAGGGAGGCACCGTCACGCTCGTCGGAAACATCACGCCGCAGGTCACGATCCCGCTGCAGAAGGTGGTCTCGCGGCAGATACGCCTGCAGGGTTCGTGCGCCTCGGCAGGCGAGTACCCGCAGGCCATCGCGCTGATCGCCAATGGCAGGATCAAGGTCGCTCCGCTGATCACCGCGATCGCTCCGCTCGAAACTGGCCCGTCGTGGTTTGAGAGGCTGCACGCACGCGAGCCCAACCTGATGAAGATTGTGCTCGACCCTCGCAAAGCAACCTAGAAACCGTTCGTCATTCTGAGCCGTGAGGCGAAGAATCCCTGTATTTCGCCTGCGTGACGCAAACTTACATTGCCCAAATGGAGAACTTTACGATGAACCCACTCTTCGACCTCACCGGGCAGGTTGCCCTCGTCACCGGAGCCAGCCGCGGACTGGGCCAGTACCTTGGCCGTGCTCTCGCCAAGTCAGGCGCTGACCTGATCGTCACGGCGCGGCGCAAGGAAGACTGCGCGGCGTTCGTCGCTGAGATCGAAGCGCTCGGACGCAAAGCCGTTGCGCTCGCGCTCGACGTGCGCGACAAGGACAGCATCGAGGCCACGGCAGCGGAGGCGGCAAAAGCTTTCCCGCAGATCCACATCCTCGTGAACAATGCCGGCTGCAACGTGCGCAAGCCTGCGCTCGATGTGACGTGGGACGACTGGAACCTCGTGCTCGACACGAACCTGCGCGGAGCCTTCTTCGTCGCACAGCACATCGCAAGGCAGATGGTTCCGCACGGCTACGGCCGCATCATCAACATCGGCTCGGTCACTAGCGTCTTCGGCTACGCCGGTCTCGCGCCGTACACGGCGAGCCGCGGCGGCATCAAGCAACTGACGATGAGCCTCGCCGACGACTGGGGCAAACACGGCGTCACCGTCAACTGCCTCGCTCCAGGATGGTTCAAGACCGCACAGAACGCGGTGATGTACGAGGATGCGGGCTGGGTGGAGTACCTGACAGAGCGCATCCCGATGAAGCGCCCCGGCGCACCGAACGACCTCGACGGCGCAGTGGTCTTTCTAGCATCGGAGGCAAGCCGCTACGTGACCGGACAGACGCTTCTAGTCGACGGCGGCATCACGACGGGGTCGACGCGGGCGACGGTGAAGAAGCGCACGTGAGCATTTCATCTCCTTTTTTGGGATCCGCCATGTGAAGGCTCATTCCCAAAGGAATGTCGTCCTGAGCGCGCGTGGCGAGTCGAAGGATCTGCGGTTTTGTCCAAGGAGAGTATTGATCCAATCGGGCAAACCGCAGATCCTTCGACTGCGCATCCGCCATGAAACGCGAATCAGCTCAGAATGACAATTCTTCGGATTGGATGAAGATGATTGATTTCCCACACCCTTCGCGGTGAGACTGCGAAGGATGGGCATCCGAACGCTGGCGGTATGCGAACCACGCTGAATCCTTCGACTGGGTCAGAATGCCGACGTGCGGAGGCTTGCCGCGGTCTAAAATGGCGCGCATGGCACGAATCGCAATTGTGGGCGTGGGAGCGATCGGCGGGGTCGTGGCCTCGCTGTTGCAGTCGGCGGGCCGCCACGAGCTGATGCTCTGCGCGCGACGTCCGCTGAGGGGGCTGGTGGTGGAGTCGCCAGCCATCGGCCTGCGCAGCGACATGGTGGAGATTCGTCCCGAGATCGAGATCGAGGCCAGGATATGGACGCAGCCCGAAGAGGCGCTGCCGGTCGACTGGGTGATGGTGGCGACCAAGGCCTACGACGTGCCCTCGGCGGCGCGCTGGCTGGAGTGGCTGCGCGAGAAAGACACCCCCGTGGCCGTGCTGCAGAACGGCGTCGAGCATCGCGAGCGCTTCGCGCCGTATGTTCCCGAAGACCGCATTGTGCCGGTGATCGTCGACTGCCCGGCCGAGCGCAGACCCGCGGTGGATGGCGTGGATCGCATCGCGCAACGTGGGCCGATGAGCCTGCGAGTGCCGGACGGCCCGCTGGGCAGGAGTTTTGTCGAGTTATTTGCGGGCACGCAGGCCGATGCGGACGCTGTTGATGACTGGACGACGGTCGCGTGGAAGAAGCTCTGTCACAACGCCGCGGGAGCCCTGTCCGCGTTGCTGCTGAAGCCCGCGGGCGTGATGCGCGACGAGGAGGTCGGCGAGGTCGCGCTCGACCTGGTGCGCGAGTGCGTTGCCGTGGGACGCGCCGAGGGAGCAATGCTCGAAGACGACCTTCCGGAGCAGGTGCTGGCGGCCTCGCGGCGCGCCGCGGTCGACTCGGTCAACTCGCTGCTGGCCGATCGTATGGCAGGCAGGCCGATGGAGATCGATGCGCGCAACGGCGCGATCGTCAGGCTGGGGAAGAAGCACAGGATCGCGACTCCGGCGAACAATATGGCGGCAACATTGCTGAGAGAGCTGGCTGCGAAGTAGTTCGCGCACAGACACAAATAATCGGGTGCCCCATCCTTCGTGAAACGAAGGGTGGGATGAACACCTCTTACCCGGCACGAACGGTTTACATCCCACCCTTATCCACTATGCGGCTAAGGACGGGGCACCCGAAGGGTGTGGGCAGCACCGCGCAACTCTCCAATGCCCTCACTTCGCGGGCTGCGCGAGGCAGGCCTTGTTGCCGACGAGTCTCTGGTTGAGCAGGCGAGGCATCAGGATGTTGAAGAACGCCTCTGGCCTTGCGGTCAGGCAGGCGCTGGCGTTTGGTGTGCCGCTGCCGGGGATGGTCATTCCCTTGTCGTCGATCTCAAGGTGCAGCGGCGTCATGGGGCAGCTTGCGTTGTCGAAGGTATAAGCGGCGGCGACGGCGTCGAAGAGCGTCTCCTCTGCCTTCTTTGTGCCGCGCATCCACTCGGCGACGAGAATCTGCAGCGCGTCGGTCATGGGAGTGCTGATGGAAGCCAGCTCCGCCTTCTTCGCGTTGTCGAACATGATCTGCGTCGAATCAAGCGGAAGAAAGTAGAGCGGAACCCCGGAGCGCAGCAGCTTCTGCGCCGAGGCAGGGTCGCGCGCGATGTTGTACTCGGGTTCGGGTGGCGTGCCTGCGGGGCCATAGCCCATGCGGATCGAGCCTCCCATCAGCACCACGCGCTTCAGCTTACGGAAGGTCACGGGGTCGCGGTCGATAGCTGCTCCGATGTTGGTGAGCGGCCCGATCGCAAGCAACGTGATCTCGCCGGGGTGCGCCTTCGCCTGGTCGAGCAGGAAGGCGACGCCGTCCTTGTGCGGACGGTCGATGCCCGCCCTCGCCCACGGTGCCTGCGTAAACAGCGTGGTGGATTTGGTGGGGATGCCGGCGTTCACGGCGATATCGTCGCGGCCCGTCTCGCAGAGCATACGGTCGATCATGCGGGCGCGAAGCTGCGTGTCTCCCCAGGCAGAGGTGATGCCGAGAACCTTGAGTTCGGGGCTCGCCAGCACGAGAGCGATGGCAAAGGCGTCGTCCACGTCATCGCCTACGTCGGTGTCGATAATGACGGGCGTGGTCTGCGCGTGAAGAGTGTTCGCGGCAAGCGCGAGCAGGAAGACGAGAGCAAACAGGCGAATTCGCATCGAGAACACTATAGACGCTTCTCGCGCGCGCGCGTTGTTTCCGGATACGGACCATTGGGTGCCCCATCCTTCGCAACGCGAAGGGTGGGATGAAGAATGACGGCACCGGGCGTTGTACACTCCCACCCTTGGCCGCTTTGCGTCCAAGGATGGGGTACCCGCCACATCTACCCTGGCTGCGATAAAACTGCGGCGAAGATGGGTCACCCGGTTTTAATCGCTGACGGCAACCTTGCGCCGGTTCAGCTTCGCCAACAGATACAGCGGCGGCCCGAGCGCGGCGATGAGGAGCGCGAAGACGACGGCGGGCATTCCCGCAACGTGCTCGGTACGCGCGGCGTAGAGGGCGTACAGCGTGAGCGCGGTGGGGCTTGCGGCCAGCGCGATGGGCACCCAGTCCGGGCCGGGGATGCGGAAGGGGCGCGCGAGGCCAGGCTCCTTGCGGCGCAGGATAATCAGCGCGATGAACTCCAGCACGATCGACATACCCCACAGCACAAGGTCGATGGTGATGAGGCGCTCGAAGGTAAAGCCCAGCGCGAGCGCCCAGCAGATGCCGCACGCGATCACGGCCACCCACGGCGCGCCGTTCTTCAGACGTTTGGTGAAGACGGCGGGAAGCAGGCCGTCCTCGGCCAGCGCGTGCGGCAGCCGCGTGTACGAGAGCGTGAGGTTCGAGAAGGTGCCGAAGTCGTCGAGCGAACCGGCGAGTACCACCGTGAAAGCGAGGCCCGCACCGCCCAGCAGGCCGGCGGCGTCGACCCATGCTCCCGTGGTGAAGTTTGCCGAGGGGATGCCCGCCCAGGCGACGGCGGCGACGGGGATCAGGTACGTCAGCATCACCATGCAGGCCGCCATCAGGATCACGCGCGGGTAGTTGCGCTGCGGGTTGTCGACCTCGTTGGCGATGGTAGTGGCGTTGTCCCAACCCATGTAGTTCCACATGGCGACGAGGATGGCGGTGTTGAAGTCGGCGTTGGCGGGGCGGGCCATGGAGGCGTGTCCGCTGAAGTGGAAGTGCGAGGAGTAGAACCCGAAGCCGATCCACACGGCGAGTCCTACCAGCGCAACATACGGCGAGATGGCAAAGAGCCATAGCTTAACGGAGCCTTCGCCCACGGCCGCCGCGCCGCGCAGGTTCCACAACACGGCGGCAGCGACGACGAGCAGATCCAATGCAATGGCGCGATGGCCCACAGTGAGCGCGGGCGCGATGCGTTGGAGGTAGAGCACGAAGGTCGTCGGGTAGATGGCCATGTCGAAGACGGAGGAGGCGAGCGAGAGCCACGCCTCCTGAAATCCCCAGAAGGGGCCGAGCGCGCGACGCACCCAGGCGTAGAAGCCGCCTTCGTCGGGGATGGCGGCGGCCAGCTCGCCGAGCATCAACGCCGTGGGAAAGCTCCAGAAGAAGGGCAGCAGAAAAAGCAGCAGAAGCGCGTGACCGTAGCCGCCGTAGCCGATGACGTCCTCAAGATCGTAGGGGCCGCCGGAAACCATGAAGTAGGTCGCCGCCAGCAACGGCAGCAGCCGCAGCTTGCGCGCTGTGCTGCCGTTGGAGTTCGCGCGACCGCGATTGAGCATGAATGAAACTGTATCGTGAACGAAGCACGGTGGAGAGCTGGCGGTGGTTCCCGGATGCGGCCATATGGCGCTGGACTGCAATGGGCCGTTCACGATTCGAGCGACTGAGGAGTTTCTCGATCGGGGGATGGCGAGCCGCGTTGAGGTTGATTGCTTCTTGTTGCTGGGGTGCCCATCTTCGCCGGTTGACAGGTGCCCATATCTGGCAGGCTCATCGCCGGATGTGGGTTCATTCGCCCAACGCGCGAACCCAATCTGCGACAATCTCTGAGGAAGACCCACCGAAGCCCCTTCAAGGAACACACGATGCGCCGCATCCTCGCCCTGGCCGTTCTCCTCCTCTGCGCCTCCTTTGCGCCCGCCCAACAGCAGACGCCGCCGCTGGCCGGCATCGCGCACATCGCCATCCGCGTCCGCTCGCTCGACTCCTCGCGCGAGTTCTACAACAAGCTCGGCTTCGAGGAGGCCTTCAACCTCAAGGGCAAGGACGGCAACGTTCGCGAGAGCTTCATCAAGATCAACGATCGCCAGTTCCTCGAGCTCTACCCCGGCGACCCCGAGAACGCTCCCGTCGGCTTCCTCCACGTCTGCTTCGAGGGCGACGACCTTGAGACCATCCACGACGATTACGTCGCGCACGGCCTTACGCCGACATCGGTTCGCAAGGCGGGCGCCGGCAACCTGCTCTTCACTCTGGCCGGGCCCCCGGACGCCAACGGCAAGGCGCAGAACCTCGAGTACACGCAGTATCAGCCCGGCTCGCTGCACTCCAACGACCAGGGCAAGCACCTCGGTGACGACCGCGTGGGCGAGACCATCTTCTCCGCCGCCATCGCCATGCGCGACCCCGCCGCCGCGCGCGACTTTTACCTGAACGGGCTCTCGTTCAAGTCCATCGCGCACGACCCGATGTTTCTGCATATGCCCGGCAACTCCGGCCAGGAGATCGAGATCGCCTCCGCCGTCTCGCTGGGCACGAAGGCGCGGTTCACGCTGCGCACCTCCAGCCTCTCAAAGTCGTCGCGCATTCTGCGGAAACACGACATCAAAGCGATCAAGTCCGCCGACACCCTCACCGTCTCCGACCCCGACGGCAACCAGATCATGATCCAGCAGTGAGGGGCAGGGGGTAGGGAACAGGGGTAGGGAGTAGTCAATGCTTCCGTTAAGTTAAATTGATGTGTCAACCGGAGCGGGCCGCAGGCTGCGCTCTATTCCTTACTCCCTGCCACACCATGACTCTCCAGCAGGCCCTCCAATCCGCAACGAACCAGCTCGCCGCCGCCGCACATCTGGCAGACACCGCGCGCCGCGACGCCGAGACGCTGCTGATGCACACGGCCTCGCTGACTCGCGCCAGCCTGCTCGCCTACCCTGACCGCGAGCTTTCTCCTGCGCAGATCGCTGCCTTTGAGTCCGCCATCGCCCGCCGCCTCCGCCACGAGCCTATCCAATACATCACCGGCACACAGGAGTTCTACGGGCTCACCCTCGCCGTCGCCCCCGCCGTCCTCATCCCCCGGCCCGAGACCGAGCACCTGGTCGAGGCCGTGCTCGACCATCTGCCCAAAGACCGTCCGGTGACCATCGCCGACATCGGTACCGGCTCCGGGGCCATCGCCCTCGCGCTTGCCTCGAACCTTCCGCAGGCCGAAGTGA
This sequence comes from Acidobacteriota bacterium, assembly GCA_018268895.1. Taxonomy (NCBI): domain Bacteria; kingdom Pseudomonadati; phylum Acidobacteriota; species Acidobacteriota bacterium. The sequence goes on from JAFDVP010000007.1 coordinate 25,279, forward strand.
TCGCCGTCGATCTCTCCCCTGCCGCCCTCGCCGTTGCCCAGTCGAACGCGCGCGCACACTCGCTCGACACGCGCATCCGCTTCCTGCTCTCCGACCTTTTGGAGGCGTTGCCTCCCGAGCAGCAGACGGGGTACTTCGACGTGATCGCCAGTAATCCGCCCTACGTGCCGTCCGGCGATTCCCCGACGCTGCACCCGCAGGTGCGCGAGCACGAACCGGCCACGGCCCTCTATGCGGGGGCGGATGGCCTCGATATCTACCGCCGCCTGGTCCCCGAGGCACAGCGGGCGCTCAAGCCGGGTGGACTGCTGGCGCTTGAGATCGGGCACGGCCAGCGCGACGCGCTCGCCGGTTTGCTGGCGGGCTGGACAAACGTTGGTTTCATCGACGACCTCCAGGGGATTCCGCGGGTGGCGATCGCCCGGAGCCCGGTTCTCTATTGAATGCAGGGTTTGCCGCTTCCCGATAGAAACAGGATTCGGTATTGAATCGTCTCAGTGGTTTGAGATGGTCTGACCTGTTACCAGAGACGCCACCCCGGCGGCAATCCACCGGAGATTTTTCGTTGACAGGCTTTTGATCGTCTCCATATAGTCTTTCCACGCTAAACAAGCCGAGTTTCTTTGCTACAAACTGGCAATCATTTTTCGACGACGATCCACTTTAGAGGCCTGACCATGATGAATAGAAACCGAATTGGACAGTCCAATGGGCTGTTTCTCCTTCTCCTGTTGCCAATCCTTTTCCTGCTTGTCCCTGTTCGAGCGGCCCTTGCGCAGAGCGCGGGAAACGCCAGCATCCAGGGAAACATCGCCGATTCGACGGGCGCCGTCCTTCCGGGCGCAGCAGTCACGCTCACGAATACCGCCACGGGCATCAAGCGGACGGCAACCAGCGACAACGGCGGTCTATATACCTTTCCCAATACATCCGTTGGCACTTACACGCTTAGCGTCTCCAAGGCCGGATTCCAGACCTACACGCAGACGGGAATCGTTCTCGAGGTCGGCAGCGCCATCTCGATCAATGTGCCCATGACCGTCGGCAGCCAGAGCGAGCACATCGAGGTCAAGGCCGAGGGTCTCGCCCTGCAAACAGAGGATGCCTCCTTCAAGCAGACCATCGATCAGCAGACGGTGACCGAGATGCCGCTCAATGGCCGCCAGATGACCAGCCTGATCACCCTCTCGGGCGGTTCGACCCCGGCCCCCGGCGGCGACTTTACCGGCAGCAAGTACACCTACCAGACCATCTCTGTCTCGATCGCGGGCGGCGGCGGCAACACCACCATGTGGAGGCTCGATGGCGGCCCCAACAACGACTTCATGGCCAACGGCAACCTGCCGTTCCCCTTCCCGGACGCTGTCAGTCAGTTCAGCGTCGAATCGACGGCCCTGAGCGCGCAGAACGGCATGCACGCCGGCGGCCTGGTCAACGTGGTGACCCGCTCCGGCACCAACAAGTACCACGGGACGGCCTTTGAGTTCATCCGCAACAACTACATCAACGCTTCCAATTTCTTTTCGGCCACGAAGGACACGCTGCACCAGAACCAGTACGGCGGCACCTTCGGCGGACCTGTCCTCAGAGACAAACTCTTCGCCTTCGCCGGATATCAGCGCACCGGCTCGAAGCAGTCACAGGCATCGACACAGGCCTTTGTGCCTACGGCTGCCAATCTGGCAGGCGACTTCTCAGTTACCGACCCCGTCGCAGATGCAACGCATCCCGTCGGTTCCAAGACCCCGGCCGGCTCCTGCAACACGACCTACACGCAACTCCGCGATCCTTTTACCGGCGCGGTGCTCCCGGGCAACAAATATGCGACTGCGCCGTCGTACAACGCTCAATCGCTTAAGCTGCTGAGTTATCTGCCCAAGATCGATCCCGCAACCGATACCGGCAACTGCGGCCTGGTGAAATACTCGATCCCGCTTCAGTCGGCGGACAACCAGTTTGTTACCCGCGTCGACTACACAATCAACTCAAACCACAACGTGTATGGCCGGTACTTCATCGACGGCTACCAGCAGCCCGCGTTCTTCTATCCCACCAACATTCTCGTCACCACGCAGGCCGGGCTTTCGCAGCGCGTACAGTCCTTTACCTTCGGCGATGCCTATACGATCACGCCGAAGATTGTGAACACGGCCCACATCACCCTTCTGCGCCGCCGCAACAACCGCGGATATGCGGGCAACAACATCAATGCGGCTACTCTGGGCGTCAATCTTTATCAGAACCAGCCCAACGGCCTGCAGATGACGACGTCGAACAAGTTCACCATCGGCGGCGGCACGAACTCGAACTCCAAGTTCAACGACAACACTATTGCCTTCGATGACGACATCACGATGCTGGTGGGCAAGCACCAGCTTGTCTTCGGCGGTGAATACGCACGCAACCAGCTCAATATTGCCAATGCGTATGAGAGCAACGGCGTCTTCACCTTCGATGGACGCTATGGCGCCAATGGGCCCGGTGGCGGCTCTGCGGGAGGCGATCCCAACCTCGACTTCCTCGTGGGAAGCCTGAGCGCTTTTGAGCAGAGCAAGCAGCAGCAGAACGCCCTGCGTGGCCCCATCCCCAGCCTCTATTTCCAGGACACCTATCATCCCACTCCTGCTGTCACTCTGGTCGCCGGTCTGCGCTGGAGCCCCAACTTCATGCCGTTCGACTACTTCCACCGCGGAGTTACCTTCGACAGAACAGCGTTCCTTGCCAACAAGGTCAGCTCGGTCTACCCCAATGCTCCGGCAGGCGCGATGTTCTTTGGCGACCCCGGCGTCTCCGACATCTTCACCAAGAACTCGCCCTGGCAGTTCTCGCCGAACGTCGGCTTCTCGTGGGACCCCACCGGCTCGGGCAAGACGGTGATCCGTGGCGGCGCCGCGATCGCCTACGACCAGGTGAATTACTTCACCGCGCAGCGCAACCAGCAGAACCCGCCCTTCGCCACCGCCATCAAGCAGACGCAGACCTCGACCTCCGGGCCGATCAACTTCTCCGCTCCCTGGACGGCAGGCACCGTCACCTCTAACCCGTTCCCGCAGCCGCAGATACCGACTCCCGCGATTGCACAGTTCTTCGCCCAGTCGCAGTACATCGTGCTGCCCGAGCACTATCACCCCTCTTATACCGAGCAGTGGACGGCCAGTGTGCAGCGGCAGCTCGGTCAATGGCAGCTACAGGTCCAGTACATCGGCGCCCATACGGTCCACGCTCCGGCGGGAACACCGCTTAGCCCAGCGATCTACGTTCCCGGAGTCTGGGGCGCAGGCGGCACCGGTTGCGCGGGAGTCGTAACCACCGGCCCTGCCGGTAAACCCGCCGGCGCTGCCGGAACGCCGTGTTCTACCGTTGCCAACCAGACGCAGCGTTATGCCCTCACCGTCGCCAACCCGCTTCAAGGCAATCAATACTCCGGCGGCAGCAGCTCCATCCTGATCAACTCCAACGGCATGTCGAACTACAACGGCCTGGTCACCACCATCCAGCACCGTCTCTCCTCCAGTTTCAGCCTGATGGCCAACCACACCTGGTCCAAGTGCCTCGGCCTCTCCGATGCGCAGGGCGACACCGCCGGAAACAGCTTCATGAACCCCAACAATCCGGCGCAGGACTACGGTCCCTGCGGCTCAGACTACCGGCACATCGAAAACGTCGTGCTGATCACCACGAGCAAGTTCCCCCTCACGGGCTTCAAAGCTCTGCTCGCCAACGGCTGGGTCTTCGCTCCGCTGATCCATGTCCAGAGCGGCGCGCCCTTCAACGTCACCTCCGGACAGGACAACTCCTTTACAGCCATCGGCAGCGACCGGCCGAACCGGGTATCTGGAAACTCCGTCTATACCGGCACCAAGATTCAATCCACTGGCGCCGCGAACCGGCAGTATCTCAACACCGCCGCCTTCGCACAGGTCGTAACCGGATGCCCTACCACTCCGCTGTCGCCCGCAACCTGCCCCGGCTACGGGACCTACGGAAACGTCGGCAAAAATTCCTTCCGTGGACCTTCCAGCCTTCAGTTCGACGCTCAGATCTCGCGTATCTTCCCGATCCACGAGAGCCTGTCGACGACCCTGCGGCTGGAGGCGTTCAACGTGCTGAACCATCCGAACTTCAGCAATCCCAGCGCAACCCTTACGTCCAGCACGTTCGGTCAGATCTCTTCCACCTCCAACCAGGCCCGCATCTTCCAGGGGTCGATAAAGATCAACTTCTAACCTACAGCCTCCAAACAGAACAAACGAAAGCAGAAGGCCGCCTCCATCCGGGGTGGCCTTCCTGCTTTTGATGGCGGCGAGGAAACTTTATTTCGGTTATGATCCGTCAAATAAGGACGATGACCCAAGCGCAACTACAGGAGCATTTGCATAGCCTCGAAGAGCGTCTGCTGCACCCGGACCGCGAGACGGACCGCAACGATCTGACCTCGCTGCTGGCGGCCGACTTCAAGGAGTTCTGTACCTCGGGACGCATCTTCAACCTCAATCAGTTGCATAACGCTCTGCTTGCCAGCGCGCCGCGCGCCGCGACCATGAGCCACTTCTACGTGACGCCGCTTGGCGACACATCTGCCCTGACGACATACCACATCACCACAGCGACCTCGACGTCGCACCACTCGTCAATCTGGGTGCTGCGCGACAACAAGTGGCAGATGCTCTTTCACCAGGGAACGATCGCCGCCTGAAGAGCATCGCGGCAGGACGGCCGCGGATTGACACGGACGATCACAAATAGAGACGAGAAGCCGGAAAGACAGCTACAGGGACTCTGCGTTGCGCTCAGAATGACAACCTCACAACTCGTATCCAAACCAAGCTTGTCGATAACGTTCGGCCCTTTTGCATCAACTCCGGTGGGAGGACGAAGCCTTCCTCCCTCAATATCATTGAATCAATAGATATGTCCGACACACCTCTCGACCAGCTACTCGCCCAGCGAAGACAGTTTCTCGCCTTCGTGGAGCGGCGTGTCTCCGACCCCCGGCTGGCCGAAGACATCCTGCAGACCGCATATCTTCGCGCCTTCGAGCATCAGGACGACTTTCAGAAGAACGAGTCCGCCGCAGCCTGGTTCTACCGCCTGCTGCGCAACGCCGTCATCGACAGCTACCGCAGGCAGGCCACCAAAACCAGGGCGCTCGAAGAATGGGCGCGCGAGTTGGAGACCGCGGAACAGCCATCGGCCGAGGTTGAGAACGAGGTCTGCGGTTGTCTGCATGGCATTGTCGACGGCCTCAAGCCGGAGTACTCCGAGATTCTTCGCGCCGTCGATCTTGGCGGGCAGAACGTGAAGGACTTCGCCCGGCAGCACAGCCTCTCCGCTACAAACGCCGGGGTCCGCGTGCACCGTGCGCGCGCTGCGCTACGCAAACAGCTTCTGCGAACCTGCGCTACCTGTGCGGAGCACGGCTGCCTGAACTGCACCTGCAAGAAGCCGAAAGCCGCAGTCGTGACGGCAGTGCCTTGAGATTCACGCCTGATAGCGCTGCGCAGAATTTGAAGAAGAAGTGCACAAGCTATCGGCATGGCACGGCCGAAAGAGAGGCGGCGGTCGCTAACCGCACCGTCTTCGCCAGCCCTGTTGAAATCGCCGTATAATCCGATTCGTATGTCCGGCTGTGGCCGGGCCAGGGGTGGGGTGTCGCTTAACGCTGCCCGTAACTGCTTCAGGGAGAAATGCATGCCGACAGACGTACTTATGCCGCAGATGGGCGAGTCGATCACCGAGGGCACCATTACCAAGTGGCTCAAGAAGCCCGGCGACCCGGTCCAGCGCGATGAGCCGCTGTTTGAGATCTCGACCGACAAGGTCGACGCTGAGATTCCCTCGCCCGAGGCCGGTGTCCTGAAGGAGATCAAGATCGCCGAGGGTGCAACTGTGGGCGTCAACACCGTCGTCGCCGTCATCGACGCGGCGGGTTCCGCTGCCGCTGCTCCTGCGCCAGCCCCTGCTGCGGGTGCCCCATCTTCGACTCCGGCAGCGCCGGAGGCTAAGGTGGGATCTGCTCCGGCCGCCGCAGGCACCGAGGTGCTGATGCCGCAGATGGGCGAATCCATCACCGAGGGCACGATCACCAAGTGGCTCAAGAAGGTCGGCGACACGGTCCAGCGCGACGAGCCGATCTTTGAGATCAGCACGGACAAGGTGGACGCCGAGATTCCTTCGCCCGCCGCAGGTGTGCTGACGGAGATCAAGGTTCCCGAGGGCTCGACGGTGCAGATTAACACGATCGTCGCCGTCATCGGCGGAGGCGCGGGCAAGGCCGCTGCCGCTCCTGCGGCGGCTGCCCCTGCAACCAGCGCTGCTCCCGCTGCTGCTCCGGCGGGCCCTGGAACAGAAGTTTTGATGCCGCAGATGGGCGAGTCCATCACCGAAGGCACGATCACCAAGTGGCTCAAGAAGGTTGGCGACACGGTCCAGCGCGACGAGCCTATTTTTGAGATCAGCACGGACAAGGTGGACGCGGAGATTCCTTCGCCCGCCGCAGGCACGCTGACGGAGATCAAGGTTCCCGAAGGCAGCACTGTCGGGATCAACACTGTTGTCGCCGTCATCGGCGGAGGCGCAGGCAAGGCCGCTGCCGCTCCTGCCCCGGCCGCACCGGTCGCCGCACCGGCTGCTTCAGTTGCCGCTGCCCCTGTGGTTGCTGCCGCTTCGGCCTCAGCTGGTGAACGCGGACGCTCCTCGCCGCTGGTCCGAAAGATCGCGGCGGAGAACAACGTCGATCTCGCGCAGGTTGCCGGAACCGGCTCTGCGGGACGCATCACAAAGGAAGACATCCTCGGCCACCTCGCCGGTGGGTCGAAAGCCGCCGTACCCGCGGGTGCCCCATCTTCGACGCCGGTCTCATCGGCGGCTAAGGCGGGAACTGCCGCACCGGCCGCAGCGCAGCCGCAGCCCGGAGACCTGGTGCCGATGTCGAAGATGCGCGCCATCATTGCGCAGCGCATGGTCGAGTCCAAGCGCACCTCGCCGCATGTGCACACGGTCTTCAAGGTCGACATGACCCGCATCGTGAAGCTGCGCGAGAAGGAGAAGAACAAGTACGAGCAGCGCAACGGGGTGAAGCTGACCTACATGCCGTTCATCACGCGCGCCGCGACCGTGGCCCTGCGCAAGCACCCGGTGGTGAACTCGGCCGTCAAGGGCGACGCGATTCTCTACAACAAGAACATCAACATCGGCATCGCCGTCGCGCTGGACTGGGGCCTGATCGTCCCGGTCATCAAGCAGTGCGAGGAGAAGAACTTCCTCGGCGTGGCGCGCGCCATCGTCGATCTGGCTGATCGTGCTCGTTCGAAGAAGCTGGCTCCCGATGAGGTCTCCGGCGGCACCTTCACGCTGACCAACTCGGGTATCTTCGGCGAGCAGTTCGGCACGCCGATCATCAACCAGCCGCAGGTCGCGATCCTCGGCATCGGCGGCCTGAACAAGGAGCCGATGGTGCTGACGGACAAGGACGGCAACGACTCCATCGCCGTCCGCAACATCCAGCGTTTCACCCTAGGCTTCGATCACCGCATCGTCGACGGAGCCGACGCCGGCAAGTTCATGACCGACTTCAAGAACTATCTGGAGAACTGGTCGGAAGACATCGGCTAAGCGCAAAGCGCACGGCGGGAGGGGCGCTTCGCGCTCCTTCGGTGCAAAGAATCAGGCGGCGGTTCCTTCATTGGGCCGCCGCTTTTTATTTCCAGTAGACCGTCTACCTCAAAAAAATGTCTTCACAGCAAAGTAACTAGCGGCCGTGATCGCAAGTAGCAGTCCTAAGCGCATTGCACTCAAACGCGGTGGAATAAGTGCAAATACGATCAGGCCAGCGGATACCGCTCCGAACCATGCCTCAGTCTGATGTGCTCTCTCATGATGGTTGGAACCAATACTCCAGGTATAACCACTACAGCCGTTTTCAGAGCCGAGTTCTTCATCGAAGTTCTCCACATCGGAGGCATACCTGATTCGTCATCATGATAGTCAGCGCTGATTGACATTTGCAGTCATCATCATAAGCGGGAGTGTTCACATCCCCCCCCACTTTGTCATCCTGAGCGAGCCGCAGGCGAGTCGAAGGATCTGCATTTTCATACCGGCAGGATGTGTCCTTGGGGAAACGTGCAAAAATGCAGGTCCTTCGACTACGCGCTTTCAGCGCTACGCTCAGGATGACAAAGTGGGGAGCGGGCAAGCTTTGCATGACGAAGCGCCGAGTGTGGTGCAGTCGCTTCCAGACGATATGATGATCTGGTTTCAGAACATGAGGGGTTTCGCGTGTCTCTACGGATTGCTGTCAGGTGGGTGCTGTCTCAAAAAGGTGTAGCTAATGTTTTCTGTTTCGTCGCTCTTCTCGCGGCAGCACAACTGCGCGCGCAGGTGGAGTACGTCGATCCGACGATCGGCAACGTTGGCATTCTGCTAGTGCCCACGCGGCCGGCGGTCTATCTGCCCAACAGCATGGTCAGGATGTATCCCTTGCGCGCGGATGCGTTCGACGACCGCATTCACGGCTTCCCGCTGACCATCAGCTCGCACCGCATCAGCGAGCTGTTCAGCATCATGCCGGGCGACGGCGCTCCGGCGGCCTATGACCAGGAGACGACGACGCCTTACTTCTACTCCTCGCGGCTGCGCGCGTCGGGCGACGTCACCGAGTTCACCGCGACTGAGCGCGCGGGCTACTTCCGCTTCACCTTCCCCGGCGGCGATGCCAGCCTTGTGCTCGCCAACCGGATTGCGGGAACGCTGGCACTGCGCGATGGCAACCTCGTTGAAGGCGAAGAGCAGTTCGACGGCATGAAGGCCTACGTCTACGGCGAGTTCAGCGCACCCGTTGCGGCTGCGTCGACCGCCGTCAAAGGCAGACAGCGGCTTGCGCTCTCTGCGAAGGCGCGCACGCTTGAGTTCCGCTACGGCATATCGTTCATCAGCGTGGAGCAGGCGAAGAAGAACCTGGTGCACGAGATTCCTTCGCCGGGCTTCGACGCCGTCAAGGCCAGGGCCAAGGCAAAGTGGAACGAGACGCTGGGCCGCATCTCCGTCGAAGGCGGGACGGAGGCGCAGAAGCGCGTCTTCTACACGGCGCTCTATCGCAGCTCCGAGCGCATGGTGAACATCACGGAAGACGGGCAGTACTACAGCGCCTACGACCACAAGGTGCACACCGACCCGCGCCCCTTCTACGTCGACAACTGGCTGTGGGACACCTTCCGCGCGCTCGAGCCTTTGCAGACGCTGCTCCACCCACACATGGAGGCCGACAAGCTGCAATCGTACGTGCGCATGTACGAGCAGAGCGGCGTGATGCCGACCTTCTCCATCCTCACCGGACCGTATGCCTGCATGAACGGCAACCACTCCGCGCCGTGGTTTGCGGATGCGTGGTTCAAGGGCGTGCGCGACTTCGACCTGCCGGTGGCGTACGAGGGTATCCGCAAGCGCTCGCTCGATGTGACGATGCTGCCGTGGCGGCTCGGGCCGCGCACCTCGCTCGATGAGTTCTACTCCGCGCACGGCTACATGCCCGCGCTGCGGCCGGGCGAGAAGGAGACCGTCGCCGAAGTGCATCCCTTCGAGAAGCGCCAGCCTGTGCCGGTAACGCTGGGCAACAGCTTCGACGACTGGGCCATTGCGCAACTCGCTCGCGAGCTGAAGAAGCCGGACGACGAGGCGCTCTTCATGAAGCGCGCCGCCAACTATAAGAACCTCTTCCGCGCGGACAAGGGGTTGATGTGGCCGAAGGACGACCAGGGCAACTGGATCGAGCCGATGGACCCGAAGTTCGACGGCGGCATGGGCGGGCGCGATTACTACGACGAGAACAACGGCTACACCTACACATGGGACGTCGCGCACGACTACGCCGGTCTCTTCGCCATGATGGGCGGCAGGGAGAAGGCGGAGGCCAACCTCGACCAGCTCTTCCGCGAGCCGCTGGGGCGCTCGAAGTACGAGTTCCAGGCGAAGTTTCCCGACTCCACCTCAATGGTGGGGCAGTTCTCGATGGGCAACGAGCCCAGCTTCGCGATACCGTACATCTACGACCGGCTGGGCGCGCCGTGGAAGTCGCAGGAGCGCGTGCGCATGTTGCTGGAGTCGTTCTTCACCGACACGTACCAGGGCATCCCCGGCGATGAGGATGGCGGCGGCATGAGCGCCTTCGTCGTCTTCTCCATGATGGGCTTCTACCCGGTGACGCCCACGGTGCCCACCTACGACATCGTCAGCCCGGTCTTCGAGAAAGTGACAATCAACCTGGAGAACGGCAAGGAGTTCGTCATCACCGCGCCCGGCGCCTCTCGACAGAACAAGTACGTCGAGAAGATTGTGCTCAACGGCAGGCCGCTCGACCGCGTCTGGTTCCGCCACGCCGACCTCGTCAATGGAGGAAGGCTGGAGCTGACCATGGGCGACACACCGAACCGCCAGCTTGGAGCGAAGCCGGAGAGCTTTCCTCCGGACTCGCTCGACGTTCACCCGGAGGCGTATCGCTAGCAGGGCTGTCAGTTAGCGAATGTAAGGATCTGGAAACATGACCCATTCGTTGCATGCCGCCTTCCCCTGGACGTCAGGGCGAGGTTGCGCTCAAGAGGGTACAATCGTAATATGCGAATGCGGATCGCCGAACCGCATTTGTCCAATTGCAATCTGAGCACGCCTATCAACGCCAACAACAGGAGTACTTCCGGTTTGTCTTTATCTCTGCCTGAATCGCTTCGGCCATCTGTCTTTTCCCGCCGTCTCGCCGTCCTTCTCGCCGTGCTGCTCATGGCAGCGGTCCCGGCGTCGGCGAAGCCGCGCAAATCGATGGCACATAGACATCCCCGGTTGCACACGCTGGCCCATGCGTTCGTGAATGTAACGATGCCGGGCGTCGGCCTTCTTCCTGACGATGACGACGAGATGCCTCTCGATGGCCAGAAGTACGAGCTGAAGCTGGTGCGCGCCTACACGGGCGAGGCCCTCAACGTGGTCTACCGCATCGGCGATACCTACATCCCGGATGCGTTGACCAAGCTGAACGACTTTCTCCGCGACAGCCACAACGAAGAGGTTAGCGAGTACGATCCGCGCACCTTCGACGTGCTGCACACCATGCTGGCCAAGCTGGGCAAGACCAACTCAGCGGTCGATGTGCTCTCGGCGTATCGCGCGCAGGAGACCAACGACGCCCTGCGCGAGAGTGGAACAACCAACGCCGCGTTGCACTCGCAGCACATCGAGGCCAAGGCGCTCGACATTCGCGTACCCGGCGTCTCGGCGCCGCTCTTGCGCGATGCCGCGCTCTCGCTCGATGCCGGCGGCGTGGGCTACTACCCCCGGAGCCAGTTCGTGCATGTGGATGTCGGCCCGGTTCGTCAGTGGACGTATTCTCCGCGCGCGAAGCGTTCCCGCCACGCCAGTCACTCGCGACGCTCGATCCGCTCCAAGCGCGGCTGAGTGAGGCTGCTTCGAGCAGCCCACGCATTACCCTCCAACCGTGCCATCCTCTCAAAGACAGATGAAAAGAGAGGACCTTTAAGGTCCTCTCTTTTTGGCATTTGTGTCATGCTGCGGTCTTCATTTTTGCTATGCCTGACGAACTCTCCTGCGAAGCACACCTGCTGCAGCTACCAAACCGGTAGCCAGTAGAACCAGGCTGCCCGGCTCAGGCGCCTCCGCCGTGGGGGGACCCGTTGGTGGAGGCACTGGATTGCCGCCATCTCCGGGAGGATTCGGGCCGCCTCCTCCAGGGTTGTTACCGCCGCCGCCACCACCGCCACCAGGAGCGCCGGGAATGTACGGCAGGACGGGCACTCCGCTATTTGGATAGCCACCGTCACCGGAGGTGGGGTTCTGGGCTATCAGGCTGGACGGCGGGGCGGCAAACTCCTCCCCGGTCTCGCCCAGGGGGCCACGGCCTGCGGCAAACATCGGTACATCCGCCACCAGGTTGCCTAGCTCAGGCTGATCGAGATCGACCGAGCCACAGGCAAACTCCATCTTGCGCAGGGCCTCTTCGCGGGTCATCTTGGGCCGCATGTAGCGCGCCGGAAGGATTTTCGGACGCGACGACTTCGGCTTGTTCAGCGCGGCGACCTTGCGATGCACATAGTGACGCGCCCTGTGGCGCGCCGCATTGACCCGTTGGACTGTGGGAGAGTGTGCCAGCGCGTCCCGGTACTCGGCGATCCAGCGCTCGCACTCCGTCGATGCCTGCAACCGTACACCGGTAGTGGCGGCGGCACAGGCGAGGAGAATAACCAAGGCGAACAATATACGACGCATCAAAGTAACCCAAGGCCCTGGACGGCTTACAACCCGTCCAAAAGAATGAACTCACCCTGGATACAAGCAATTCACACTCCAAACCCCAAATGATGTGGCAAGCAACACGTTGTGTGCAACTTGCATCCGAAGATGCCATAAATTTTCCATGTTTACCGCGGAAAGGAAAATTGTTTTCCCATGGTGATGGGCAAATCATTGCACATTTGCAAAATAGGTAATGCTGGTTCTGCAATCTGCTTCCCATGCCGTTCTTAGAAGCCTTGCGGCAGGAAAGAAGGAGGCAGACAAGTGTCCGGCCTCCTCTTTATTAGTTTAACTTCTTGAAGCTGGCAGGCTCAGGCCCGTATCGCGTCCCACTTTACTTCACCGTACTCGGCCAGGTTGACGGTGCCGGACATCCGGTTGCCCTCCACCGTCCCCTTGAAGCGGCAGGTCAGAGGATAGCCGGTGACCGGCAGCGTGCTGGTCAGGGCGATCTCGTTGCCGTGGACCGCGCCGGCGATGGTCGTGTTGTAGATCTCGCCGTGGTGTTCGCCCGTCAGGCTGTTGCCGTCCTGCTTCAGGACAAAGTGTTGTTCGCCGGTGCCGCGCACGTAGTGAACCGTGACCTCCCAGTCGCCGGCGACGGACGCGGGAGTTCCGGACGGCACAACCGGGTTCTCGAAGTGTGGCGGGTTCTTCAGGTGCTTGTAGATCGTGTCGGCGACGATCTTCACCTCTGCCGGAGTCATGATGTAGCAGTAGATGGTCACCGCGCTCAGCATATGGTCGGGCCGCGAGCCCGTGCCGCCGAGCACGATGCGCGGCGTCCCCTCGTCGAGCAGCTTCGCCATCTCCGAGCCCGTGATGCCGGTGACGCTTGCGTCCCAACTGATGCGCACGCCGGGGCTGCGGTCGATCGAACCCTTTGGCGCGGATGGCAGCACTGTGGCCTTCACCGAGGGCAGGCCCTGCATCCTGTCGGCGATGGACTGGCACCAGCCGGTCCACATCGCCTGCTCGGCCTCGTGGTCGCGCTTGCGCCATGCGCGCACGGCGGCCAACAGCCCCATCATCTCTTCCTTGCTGCACTTCATGGCGCGGCCATAGTTATGGTGCGGCGCGCCCTGAAAGTACACCGCCTGGCACAGGTCCTTTCTGCCGATGAGCAGACCGGAAGACTGCGGCCCCCTCATGCACTTTCCGCCGGAGTAGGCGACGAGGTCGGCCCCCGCCTCGATGTGAGGATTCGGCAGGTCGAGCTCGGTCGCGGCAGCGTCGACGAACACGGGAACGCCGTGCTCCTTCGCGATGGCGGCGAGGTTCTTCGTGCTCATGGGAGTGTTGTCCCAGCGCGGGTTGGCGAGGATGTACATCATCGCCGTGCGCTCGCCGATCTTCTCGCGCAGCTCCTCGGGCGAGGAGAACTCGACCACCTCGACCCCGCACATGCGCACGCCGATGTCGTAGGGGTTGCGCGAGGTCTTCGGGATGACGACCTGGTCCTTCTTCTTGATATAGGGCATCGCCTGTGACTTTTCGACGTCGGTGCCCGCGATGCAGGCCACGGTGGAGAGACAGATCGACGTACAGGCCCCAGTGGTGGCGACACCCCACTCGGCCCCGGCCAGCTTGCCCAGCTCGGCGCCGACCGCATCCATCATCTCGTCCATGCGCACGTGATACAGCGAGGCGTTGTACATCGCCTGCTTCACCTCGGGCAGCGAGGTCGAGCCGCTGATGGCCGTGATGGTGCCGCGGCAATTAATCAGCGGGCGAATGCCGATGCGCGTAAAAAGATTGTCGGCGAAGTCGCCGTCGGTGAACGGAACCTCGTGCCCGGTGAGAATCTGCCCCGCCTTCAGCGCGCCCGGCGACGCAGCCTTCGCGCTCTTGGTTGGCGCTGCCGCCGCGTCGATGCCCGTCATCATCGCCGCCGACAACATGCCCGTGCCCTTGATTACGTCGCGCCGCGACCAGCCCTTCTTCTCCGCCATCTCTCTCACACTCCCTTGTTGAATTTGCGTCTACCACTGTATCGCCCGCGAGGTGATGCCGTGAAGCGCGGCTGAGGAGCGCGCATGAATGGGGCGCTCGGCACCCGGCCCAGGATGGGATTACCGATACCACGCGCAGGCAGCCGCTCCATACCTCGCGCTGTTGATCACTTCGGTTCCAGAGGGAGCAATGTTGCTTTGCACAGATTTCTCCTCGGCCCATCGACCTACGATCAGGCCAAGCAAGACTGACTACGTAGACTTTGGAGAGTGCCGTGAAACCAGTGCTTCTAATTCTTTGTGTCCTCTTTGGGATCCATCCTCTTCAAGCACAGACAGCCCTCTGGCAGCCATCGGCAGGACACACCCAGATCCCCATATGGCCCGGCACCGTACCGGACGCGCGCCCTTTTACCGGGCCGGAAACATTGAAGACGGACGCAAAGGACCTGGTCGCTGACAGGCAATGGATCTATATCAACAACGTGTCACGCCCAACCATGACGGTTTATTCCCCAAAGGGGAAGAATACCGGAGCCGCAGTTGTCGTGTTTCCCGGCGGCGGCTACCAGATCCTTGCGATCGACCTTGAGGGCACAGAGGTCTGCGACTGGCTTACCTCCAAAGGAATCACCTGCGTGTTGTTGAAGTACCGCGTGCCTGGCGAAGCAAAGCTCCCGAAGTCCGGAGCGTACCCGTCCTCGCCGGAGGCTCTTGAGGACGCGCAAAGAGCGGTAGGACTGGTGCGCTTCCATGCGAGGGAGTACCACATAGATGCCCGGAAGATCGGGGTTCTCGGCTTCTCCGCTGGAGGGCATCTGGTTGCCGCAATGAGCGTGCACTTCGACAGGAGACTCTACCCTGAGCTTGATGCAGCCGATAGAGTGAGTTGCCGGCCTGATTTCGCGATTGCTATCTATCCGGGGCATCTGTCAGTGGCCAAGGATAGCTTCGGGCTGAATCCCGACATCCGTAAACACCTCACTCGTCAGACTCCGCCTACATTTCTGTTGCAGAACGAAGACGATTTCGTGGATGGTGTTGAACAGTCCCTGTCCTACTATGCCGGGCTGAAGAAAGCGGGAGTCCCTGTTGAGATGCATCTGTATGCGCAAGGCGGGCACGCCTTCGGACTCAGACGAACGAAGCTGCCAACGACCGCGTGGCCCCATCTGGTCGAGATATGGCTGGTTACCATCGGAATCACTTCGGAATAGCTGCTTTGACTCCCGCTAAACGCTTGTACAACCCGCCTGCGAAAGAAAAAAACGCCTTCCTTTTCGGAAGGCGTTTCGTTGCAGCCTTTGGAGTGATTAGATCGACTGGTTGAGCACGCGGTTCAACCGCTGCACGAACGTGGCCGGGTCTTTGAGTGGCACGCCTTCCAGCAGCAGCGCCTGGTCGAAGAGCAGCCATGCGGCGTCCTGTGTGCGGGCGCCGTCTGGATGGGCCAGCAGTTTTTTGACGATCTCGTGGTCGGGGTTGATCTCGAGCGTGGGCTGGGGCTCGGGCATCTCATTCTGTCCCATCGCGCGCATCATCTGCCTCATGCGGGCACTGGGTTCGTCTTCGTCGGAGACGATGACCGATGGGCTGTCGGCGAGACGCGATGACGCGCGAACCTCTTTGACGGCGTCGCCCAGCGTGGCCTTGATCTTCTCGAGCAGCGGTTTCAGGGCCTCGGCTTTCTCGGCGGCCTTCTCCGGCGCGGACTCGTCCTTGAGGTCTTCGCCGGCGGCGGACTTGTTGACGGCCTTCAACTCGATGTCACCGTACTTGTCGACGCCCGAGAAGACGATCTCATCGATGTCGTCGTCGAGCAGCAGGACTTCGATCTCCTTCTTCTTATAAATCTCGAGCAGCGGCGAGTTCCGCAGCATGTTCTCGGCACCGCCCGTGATGTAGTAGATGGCCTTCTGCTCGGGCTTCATGCGCGACTTCACATCGGCGAGCGAGGTCAGGCCCTCGACCTTCGTCGACTTGACGCGGATGAGGTCGAGCAGCGTCTCGCGGTTGGCGTAGTCGCCGTAGAGACCTTCCTTCAGCGGACGGTTGTACTCGGCGATGAACGTTGCGTACTTCTCCGGGTCGTTCGTGGCGATGGTCTTCAGCTCGGAGAGGATCTTCTTCACGCTGGCGGTCTTGATGCTGTTGAGCACCTTGTTCTGCTGCAAAATCTCGCGCGAGACGTTGAGCGGAAGGTCTTCCGAGTCGATGATGCCGCGCACGAAGCGAAGGTACTGCGGCAGCAGCTCGCGCGAGTCGTCCATGATGAAGACGCGCTTAACGTAGAGCTTGACGCCGCCCTTGTAGTCCGCCTGGTAGAGGTCGAGCGGCGCCTTCGCGGGGATATAGAAGAGCGTCGTGTACTCGAGCGTGCCCTCGGCGCGGGTGTGGAACCAGAAGAGCGGGTCCTCCCAGTCGCCGGTCAGCGACTTGTAGAGCTCCTTGTAGTCGTCGTCCTTCAACTCGGATTTGGAGCGTCGCCACATAGCGCTGGCGGCGTTCACCTGCTCGGTCGTGCGCGTCTTGATCGACTCCTTCTTCTCCACGTTCCACTCGCTCTTGTCGTAGGTGAGGAAGATGGGGAAGGCGATGTGGTTGGAGTACTTTTTGACGATCTCGGTGAGACGCCAACCGTTGGCGTACTGCGCGCCCTCATCGTTGAAGTGGATGTGGACGCTGGTACCGGCGCTCTTGCGCGCGGCGTCGCCCGTCACCTCTTCGAGGTCGAAGCCGGTCTTGCCGTCGCTGGTCCACTTGAAGGTCTTCTCATCTCCAGCCTTGCGCGAGATGACCTCGACTTTATCGGCGACCATGAAGACTGAGTAGAAGCCGACGCCGAACTGGCCGATCAGGTTCGAGTCCTTCTTCGCGTCGCCCGACAGGTGCGCGAGGAAGTTCTTCGTCCCGGAGCGCGCGATGGTGCCGAGGTGCGAGACCAGGTCCTCCTCGTTCATGCCGATGCCGGTGTCGGAGAGAGTGAGCGTCTTCTTCTCCTCGTCGAGTTCTAGGTCGATGCGCGGCGAGTCGATGCCATTGCCGGCGAGCGCCTTGTACTTGTCGTCGACCAGCGTCAGGTGCCGCAGCTTGTCGAGCGCATCGGAGGAGTTCGAGATCAGCTCGCGCAAAAAAATCTCGGGGTGAGAGTAAAGCGAGTGGACGATCAGTTGGAGCAGTTGAGAGACTTCTGTCTGAAATTCACGCTTGGACATACATCTATTATCGCCAAACAAAGTGAGCGGCGCATCCATTCACCCGCTATGTCATTCCGAGCGCAGCGAGGAATCCCCGCATTTTGCCGCGTGCCCATCCCTCGCATTGCGAAGGGTGGGATGAACGCTCTCGAACCTCCGCCACAAACGCCGGGTGCCGGGTGCCGGGTGCCGGGTGCCGGGTGCCGGGTGCCGGGTGCCGGGTGCCGGGTGCCGGGTGCCCCACATCTCGATTCTGAGATGTGGGTTTTGCAGACGCCCCAAGGCTTCCAGCGAAAACCCGGCATTATCATTCGAGCTGTCGTATACGGGAGGCGAGATGAGACGTTTGCTGCGGAGCTGGGTGTGCGCATTGGCGCAAGGTGCAGGAGGCCGGGTACCCCACATCTCGACCCTGAGATGTGGGTTTGCAGCATTGGCGTTCACGCTGGCGGCGCCCATGCACGCGCAGCAGGCCGCATGGGTCATCGGCCCCTGGACGCGCGCCTCCGACGCGCCGGTGATCGCTCCTGATAAGTCCTCCGTCTTTAACGACCCCGTCAGCGGCAGGCCCGTGCACTGGGAGGCGCTCCACACCTTCAACCCCGCGGCGATCGTGCGCAACGGAAAAATTTACGTGCTCTACCGCGCGGAGGATGACTCCGGCGCGATGCAGATCGGCATGCACGTCTCGCGGCTCGGCCTGGCAAGCAGTACCGACGGCGTGCACTTCGAGCGCATGGCGACGCCGGTCTTCTACCCGGACAACGATGCGCAGGCAGACCGCGAACAGCCGGGAGGCGTCGAAGACCCGCGCGTGGTCGAGGCCGAGGACGGGGTGTACGTCCTCACCTACACGCAGTGGTCGCGCAAGCGCAACGCCTACAGCATCGGCATCGCAACGTCGAACGACCTCGTGCACTGGACCAAGCACGGCCCCGCCTTCGCGGGCGCGAGCAATGGCAAGTACGACGCGCTGCTGTATAAGTCGGCGGGGATCGTCACGCGCCGCAGCGGCGCCCAGATCGTCGCCGCGAAGATCAACGGCAAATACTGGATGTACTGGGGCGAGATCAAGGTTGGCATCGCGACGTCGCCGGACCTCATCCACTGGACGCCGGTCGAGGATGCTAACGGCAAGCCTCTAGCGCTGCTCGAGGCGCGCCCCGGGCTCTCAGACAGTGGCTTCCCGGAGACAGGCCCGCCAGCCGTGGTGACGGAGCGTGGCATCGTGCTCGTCTACAACGCGAAGAACAAAGAAGGGAACGCGAAGAACGCAACGGACGATATGCGCGACAAGATTCTTGCCCCCGGGGCCTACAGTGTGCAGGAGGCGCTGTTCGACGCCAACGATCCCGCGAAGCTGATCGCGCGAACCACTCAGCCCGTCTTCAAACCCGAGCGCCCCTTCGAGCAGAGCGGACAGTATGCGGCGGGTACCACCTTCGCCGAGGGACTGGTTGTCTTCAAGGGCAAGTGGTGGATGTACTACGGCTGCGCCGACTCGTTTGTTGGTGCCGCAACCGCGCCGGTGGACTGACACTGGCCTGGTGTGCACACTTTTCACGCAGAGAGGAAACTCTCCTGGATACGCCAGGGTGCCATGCCATGTCCACTAACGGACGCTGTGGTACAAAACCGGACATCACGAGCCTGCGCCGCGCATGAAGCGGGCCGCCTAACCCGCTGGTTTTACATGGCCAGATGGCTAGTGTGCATTGGTACCAATCGTGCTTTCTCAATTACCGTCAAGCATCGGTACACGGACACCGGAACTGTCAAGGAGAGTCAACGATGGGATCGATTCTGCAGGATGTGCGGTATGGATTCAGGAGACTGCGTCGCTCGCCCGGGTTTGCAACGACAGCCATACTTACGCTGGCACTCGGGATCGGCGCGACGACGGCGATCTTCACCCTTGCCTATCAGGTCATCCTGAAGTCGCTGCCGGTCGAACATCCTGAACAGCTCTACAAGGTCGGCAAGGAGATCGAGTGCTGCGTCGATGGCGGCATGCAGGGCGACTGGAAGATCTTCTCCTACGATCTGTACAAGACGCTGCGCGACCAGACTCCGGGGACCGATGGCATGGCCGCGGTGCAGGCTGGGAGCATTACAATAAGCGCGCGGCGCAAGGGAGAGTCTGCCGCGCAGCCGCTGAATCTGCGCGTCGTCTCGGGCAATTACTTTACGGTTCTGGGAGTGAAGCCCTTTGCCGGACGGTTGATGCGTCCCGAGGACGACCGCGAGGGCGCGCCGGCGGTGGCGGTGATCAGCCACGCCATCTGGCAGTTGAAGTTTCACAGCGACCCGAGCGTCGTCGGCGAGACGCTGACGTTCACCGGCCATCCGGTCACCATCGTTGGCATCGCCGCTGAAGGCTTTCTTGGCGAACGGAACCAGGGCGACCCGGCAGGCGTGTGGCTGGCGCTTGCGCAGGAGCCTGTGTTCCAGCCGGAGCGCAAGCTGTATACACAGCCGAACGCCCACTGGCTCGACATCCTGGTTCGCGTACGCGATCCCAAGGCCGTCTCCACGGTGGAGAGCGCTATTAAGGTGGAGCTGCTGCGGTGGATTCGCGTCAACCGCGATCCTGCATCGCACGACACAGAAGAGAAGATTGCAAAGCAGACCACCGAGCTTGCTCCGGCGAACGACGGCATCAACGACCTGCGCGACGACTACGAGAAGAGCCTGACGATGCTGCAGATGATCGCCGGCTTCGTGCTGCTGATCGCCTGTGCGAACCTTGCGAACCTGATGCTGGTGCGCGGCATCGCGCGCAGGCAGGAGCTGAGCGTTCGCACGGCGCTCGGCGCATCGCGTGTGCGGCTGATCCGCGAGATGCTGACGGAGGCGGTTGTGCTGTCGCTGCTCGGCGGAGCGCTTGCCCTGGCTGTAGCGTATGCCGGCGTGAAGGGAATACTGGCGCTGGCCATGCGCGGGGCCGAGATCGATCCGCTCAGCGCGAGTCCTTCGCTGTCCGTGCTGGGGTTTGCACTCGGAGTTTCTGCGCTGACGGGAATTCTGTTTGGCATTGCACCGGCGTGGATCGCCTCGCGCGCGAACCCGGCGGAGGCGCTGCGCGGCGCGAACCGGACCACGGGCCACGGAGGCCCGTTGCAGCGCGCCCTCGTCATCCTTCAGGCTGCGCTCTCCGTCGGACTGATCAGCACCGCGGGCCTTCTGATCCTGAGTCTGCAACGGCTCGAGAAGCAAGACTTCCACTTCCAGACCAAGGGAAGGCTGTTCGCCTCCATCGATCTGCAGGCCACCGGTTACCGATACGAGCAGTTGGACAGTCTGTACCGGCAGATCGATCAGACCTTCACGGCGATTCCCGGGCTGCATGACATGTCGTATGCGACCTACGGTCCGATGGCCTTCAACAATTGGGGCACGAGGGTTACCATTGCGGGCGGCGATCCCAACGCGCAGAACAACGTCAGCTACAGTTCGGTGAGCCCGCGGTTCTTCGATGCCGTGGGAACCCGTGTGCTGATGGGGCGCACCTTTACGGAGCGTGACTCCGCCACCAGCGTACATGTCGCGGTGGTCAACCAGACCTTTGTGAAGAAGTTCCTGAACGGCAAGCCGCCGCTGGGAATGCACTTCGGACCGGACAGAAGCATGACAGCCGAATACGAGATCGTCGGTGTGGTCGACGATACGAAATACCGCGATCCTTCAAGACAGGTACGCCCCATGTTCTTTACGCCGATGGCGCAACTGACGAACTTCGACGCATTGGCAGCCGGACAGTCGCTGCGCGAAGGGGCGAACAAAAACGAGCGCTTCAAGCACTATGCGACCAACCTGATCGTCCGCTACGACGGCGATCCGGCGGCCGCGACAGCCGAGGTGCGCAGGGCGCTGCAACAGATCAATCCCGAGATGGTCATCGATCAGCTGACGACGTACGACGATCAGGTGAGCAGCTGGTTCACACGCCAGAGGCTCGTGGTCCGGCTGACATCCATCTTCGGTGTTCTGGCCCTGATACTGGCCTCGGTTGGCCTGTACGGCGTTACCGCCTACGGCGTTGCGCGGCGCATCCCGGAGATCGGCCTGCGCATGGCCCTCGGCGCCGACCGCGCCAGCGTCGTTCGGCTGGTGCTGCGCAGCGCGGCAATCCAGACCGCCTCCGGTCTGCTGCTCGGCATACCCATCGCGTTGATCGCCGGGCACTATCTCGAATCGCAGCTCTACCAGGTAAAAGGAATCAACATCCCGACATTGCTGACAGCATGCGCTGTGCTCGCGCTGAGCGCTCTCATCGCAAGCGCCGTCCCCGCACGCAGAGCATCGACGGTAGAACCGATGCAGGCCCTGCGGACGGAGTAGCGGCAAACAGGCGGCTGTCCTGTCGAAGCCTCTATCCGCGGTTGGCCGGATGCCGCTCCAGATACGTCGCGGTGATCACATCGCGCACCCGCTGCGTGAGCGCATCGGCATCGCGCGTGGTGAGTCCCTCGGTCGCGATGGGCTCACCGATCACCACCTCGAGCGGGCGCGGGTAAAGATGGTAGGTGTGGATCGGCAGCAGCTCGTAGGTCCCGATCAGCGTGACCGGCACAATCGGCACCTGTGCCTTGATGGCCATGAAGGCCGCTCCCGCCACAAAGGGCTGCGTCACGCCGCTGGCCGAGCGTCCGCCCTCGGGAAAGATCACCAGCGGAAGCCCCGCCTTCAACGTCTGCACTCCCCGGTTCAGGCTGGCCACCGCATTGCGCGACGTCGACTGGTCGATCGGCACCTGCCCCGAGCGGTTCAGATACCACCCGATAAACGGCACCTTCCACAATCCCTGCTTCGCGAGAATCCTGAACTGAAAAGGCAGTCGCGCAAACAGCACCGGCGTGTCGTAGTAGCTCAGGTGGTTCGAAGCGTAGACCGCCGTCTCGTGCAGGTGCAGCTTCGCGGCTCCCACCAGCCTCACTGGCGAGAGCGACAGCATCAGAAACGACCGCGCCCACAGGTGCGCAATAAAGTGCTGCTGCCTCCCCGACGTGTCCCACAGCCCGCAGATTAACGAGATCGTCCCGAAGAACGCCGTCGATGCGATCATCAGCGGAATCAGCAGGATATAAGTGAGCCAGCGGAAGAACGCCGGCGCCTGTGGCGGCGCGGACGGCTGTGCCTGTTGCTCAAGCTGCGAGTCGATCATGCGGGGGCCGCGCCTTCCTCGAGCGCAAGCGCGCGCAGCTCGCCCACCAGATACACCGAGCCGGTTGCGACGATCAGGCCGTCGGCGGGCGTCACCGCCCGAGCCTGGGTCAACGCCTCTGCAAGCGAGGCCGCCGTGGCCACGGGAACCTCCAACTCGCGGGCCGCCGCTTCCAGGTCTTCCAGCGAAGCCGCTCGCGGCGAGTGGATCGGAGCAAAGAGGATGTGGTCCTGCGGACGGTCCGACGACGCATCGAACAGCGGCAGCAGAATCTGCGCCATCTCGCGCAGGTCCTTGTCCCTCAGACATGAGAAGATCAGCGTCCGCGGCTGCAACTCCGGAAGATGCGCAATCACCGAGCGTAACGTCCACGCCCCGGCTGGATTGTGCGCCACATCCAGCAGCAGCGGCGCCGATCCCTCCAGCGGTACATGCTCCAGTCTTCCTGGCCAGCGCGTCTCGCGGATACCCTTTTCAATAGCTCCCGTCGATATCCTGTAACTCTTCGGGTTACTTTTTGCGATCTTGTAACCTTGAGGGTTACGTAACTCTTCGACTGCGGCGATGGCCAGGGCGATATTGCGCTGCTGGTGCTGCCCCACCAGCGGCGAATCCACCGTGAGCGGTTGGCCGCCGACGGTCAGCGTGTAGCGGTTGCGGGGCAGGGTTTGTTCATCCCACCCTTCGCTGTGCGTGGGATGGGGTGACCGGAGGTTATCTGTCAGCTTTTCGGCCGGCGGCGTGTAGTTGGCCGCGCTGATGGCGTGCAGCTCCAATGCGGCGGCGGCCTCGCCGATCGCCTGGTTGGCCTCAGGATGCTGCGGCAGCGTAATCAGCGTGCCTTGCGGCCGCAGGATGCCGGCCTTCTCGCGGGTGATCTCGGCGATCGTGTGGCCCAGGTACTCCTGGTGGTCGAGCGAGATGTCCGTAATGATCGAGATCAGCGGATCGACGATATTGGTGGCGTCCAGACGCCCGCCCAGCCCAACCTCCAGCACGGCGATGTCGATCTTCTTTTCCGCATAGTAGAGAAAGGCCAGTGCCGTCAGTGTCTCGAAGAAGCTGGGGTGGTGCGGCAGCCTGCCCCTGGCCACCAGCTCCTCGGCCGCAGTATCTACCTTGAAGTACAGCCGCGCAAAGTCGTCGTCGGGAATCTGTGCTCCATCCACCTGCACCCGCTCGTTCACCCGCATGAGGTGAGGCGAGGTGTATAGCCCCGTCCTGTAGCCCGCTGCGCTCAGAATGCTTGCCAGCGTGGCCGCCGTCGACCCCTTGCCGTTCGTCCCGGCTATCAGTATGGAAGGAAACGACTTCTGCGGATCGTCCAGGGCGGCGGCAAGCACCCGCATATGCTCCAGATCGAACTTGCGGCGCACTGCGGACGGCGAACCGGGAGCAAGCTCAAGGCCACGGGCATAGAGATGGTCAACCGCCGCTGCGTAGGACATACGGCTATTTTAGGCGAACCGGACCGTAGTCGATGGAGCTTGATGGCATCAGGGCAAGTTGCTCTCCCTTTCTGCAAGCAAAGGCGCAGGTTTACTGGTTTTCCCGGTTCTCACCGGCATTTTAGATAGGGCATTCGGCGGGCCGAACCATGGCAAACCCGGTGCCACCTACGAGGGATTATCGCCAGAGGTTCTTTCCGCGATAGTGAGTACATTGCATCAGTCGTACGAGGGCCCGCGGGGCAGCAAGACCGCAGACCTCCCGTACTCCGCAGGTCAATCTGAGCCTTACCGGCCGGTAGTCGCGGAGAAAGAGAGGAGCAGTTCAAATGACGAAAATTGCATTGGTTCTACCGTTCGTCCTGATCATCGTAGCGCCGTTTATTGGCAGGTGGCGGGCGAACGTCTGGTTAAGGAAGCATTCGCAGCGCGAGCGCTCCGAGCAGTTGGCAACGGGTTCGCTCGCCGAAACAGCATAAAGAGCTGTAAAGAGGTTGTACTGCAGCACTCACTGAATGAGCGCATATAGCAAAGGACCGTAGCCAGGGCTAAAAGGCAGCGGTCCTTTTTTTCTGCGCCTCCTTTTGCCATCCCTCACGGAAGCTCCTCAGCATGCGGTTTCATCTCATGCGAGGGATCATTCGAGCGAAGTCCGGGTCCCCACCGCTCTTGTGTGGGGTGGAACGCTCGAACCGCACTTAAAATCATTCCACCAACACACGATGCCCGAAGAACCCTCCATCGCCGCGCGCACCATCTTCCGGTTCTACAAGTCGGTGCTCTCGCCCGTGCTGCACATCATCAGCCCTTCGCAGTGCCTCTATCTCCCCACCTGTAGCGAGTATGCCTACATCGCGCTCACGCGTTTCGGCGCAGTTAAAGGCGGCTGGCTCACACTGCGCCGCCTGGCCCGCTGCCACCCCTTCGCCAAAGGCGGCCTCGACCCCGTTCCCGACCGGTAACTTTTTGTTGGTTAGCAGTTACGACGATTTTGCTTCTCTTTTGGCCTGCGCTTGAGCAAAATATCTCCTGCACCATCTTGTTGTGAGGATTTGCCGAGTTGATGATCTCCTGCCTGAAGACCCTGCGCCTAGTTGCGCTAGCAAGTATCTGTGTCCCCGCTGCTGCCTTCGCAGCAACTCCGCCGGTTTTCCCGGTGCTTACCTACGAGCCCTACGCCGTCACCTCTCCTCTCGCTATGGCCGAAGGCGACCTCAACGGAGACGGCATCACTGACACGCTTTACGCCTCTGCGTCCACTGCAGCAGGATCGACGACGCTGACAGCAGCCTTACGCTCCGCCAATCCAGGGGCTGCTCCCACCCTCGCCACCTCAACGACGATTGCCTCCACGGCCAACTCAATACTCCTTGTAGACCTGAACAACGATAAGAAGCTCGACGCCGTCGTCACCTGCATCGACAGCAACAATATCGGCACTGTGGCCATCCTTACCGGCAACGGAGATGGCACCTTTACCGCGGTGGGCGCAATTCCCTATTACGGCCGAAAGGTTCTGGCTGCCGATCTAAATGGAGACGGATTTAACGATCTCGTCATTCAGGCTGCTCCTTTTGCCAATCAGCCGAATCAATACGTCGTAGTACTTAACAAAGGGACTTCCATTCCCACCTTTGCGTCTCCTGTCACCTACTCCAGCTACCCCACCACTCCGGCCGGCAACGATCAGATCCTTATCGCTGACATCAACATGGATGGTAAGCCCGATGCTTTGCTCGGAGCAGATGATCATGACTTTGGTGCGTGGGCTGCCTATGTTTTGTCTGGCGACGGGAATGGAAACTTCACAACAAGAGTGAACCTGGGGGCCGGCACTCTTGCCGTTGCCGATTTCGATGGTGACGGCAAGCCCGATATGGCCAGTTACGCTGTCGGCATAAATTCTGGATCAGGCTACATCCTTATCGAGTTTCCAAACTCCGGAAAAAATGCCGTCAAGACACTCGTTAGCTCGGGGACAGCCAACGTCCTTCCCCTCGATGTGAATGGAGACGGCAAACTCGATATCGTCCTCGCCGGTCATACAGCCACCATCCTCTTCGGCGATGGAACAGGCGCGTTTACCGTAGGAAAGTCCTATGCCGCACCCGGGACCTTCTATACCGCGCGCAAGGGCGCTTTGGGAATGGACCTGGTATACGCCACGCCCGCCGGCTTTTATACCCTGCATAACGATGGCAAGGGAGTCTTTGATGGCTTACCGTCTATCTATTTCACCGACAGCCCGGTCGTTGGCGATTTCAACGGAGACGGCCTGACGGACCTTGCGGGGGCCGAGAGCGCAGGCGGGGTCTATTCCATCTTCGGCCACGGCGACGGAACATTTACCTTTCCAACCGGCACTCCGGTACTGCCCTACGGCAGTCTTCCCGTTCGCGCGGACTTCAATGGCGACGGTATTCCCGATGTTGTGTATGTAAATCAGGCCGACACGGAGAGCCCTGCCTTCTCCTGCTGCTCCGGCTCGATGCTGAGGTCCGCTAAGGGAAATGCCGACCACACCTTTACCTCGGTCCCCAACTACGGCAATATCGGCTCCGCATCTCCGGTTAGCTCCTATTCGTATCCCCGGGGAATTGTTGCAGGTGACTTCAATGGCGATGGCAAGATGGATGTTGCCATCTCCTACAACGACACCGTTCTCCAGCATCGGAGCGCTCTCGTCATCATTCAAGGTAACGGCGATGGGACCTTCGCATGGGACGGCTCCTATTGGGCCATCTCAACGACCGTGGTGCAGGGACCGGCTGGTATCGACTCCCGTCCTTTCGCCGCCGACCTGAACGGCGACGGCAAGCTCGATCTCATCTGGGGAGCCAACGCCTACATCAACCAGGGCAATAACAACTTCACCGCGTTGCCTCTACCCGCCACAGGGACTCCGCTTCTGCTCGCCGATCTCAATGGAGACAAATTCGCCGACATTGTCATCGACAACGCTGTTTACGCAGGCAAGGGAGACGGCACCTTCCTTCCCACGCCAATCGCCACCATCGCTACGCCAACTGGAGCAAGCTTTGTCACCGCCAACACCGGAGACATCGACGGCGACGGCAATCCTGATCTGGTCATCCAGTCCATGGCGAGTCTTGCGACCTTCACGGTCGCTTACGGAGATGGAAAGGGCAACTTCACGACTGACCCGAATGTATACACGACCGGATCTGTGCGGCCCGTGACCGCGACATTTGCGCGGCTCAACAACTCTGCACTGCCACTAAACTCAGGCAAGCGCCTCGACTACGTCGTCTTTACATCCGGCGCAGCCGTACCGATGTTCAACCGGAACAACCCGTCACCCGTCACCACGCGCGGCCTGACTGCGAACCTTACTCTCGCCCCCGGATTTTCTCCGATGCGGCCCCTCGCTCCGGCGTCATTCACTGCTATCGTAACTTCCTCAGGCACTCCAATTCCGACTGGCACGGTCACCTTTACGGGACAAGATGGCAAGGCTCTGGGAACAGTCGATATCGCTTATTCAACGGCCAAGATCCAGACGCCCTTTCCCTCTGAAGGAACGTACTCTGTCTCCGCCACATACTCGGGCGATTCCAATTACGCCCCCACAGGACCGGTTTCAACATCAATCATCATCGCCCGACAACCGACTGTAATGAGCCTTCTTCTCCTGGGCAGTTATCTTGCGCAGCGCCCGGCACAGCTCAAGGCCCACGTTTACGGGTATAACCCCACAGCATTGGTCACCTTCTATGCGAACGGCAATGCCATTGGCACAGCGCCAGTGCAGACAGAATTCGCCACGCTCAACTATAACTTTCCCACCGTAGGAACCTACAGCATCACGGCGAGCTATCCCGGCGACGCATCGAACCTGCCTGCGACTGCCGATGCAGTGACAATTACAACGAACCCTCCGCCGGACTTCACCATCTCCGCCTCGCCCGACACCGTTACCGTCAACGCAGGCGACAAGGCATCCTGGCCCGTTACCATCACCTCCATCAATAACTTCTCCGGCTATGTCACCATGGGATGCCAGGCAGACAGTTGCGGCACAACTCAGGTGTATGTCAGCCCCACAGTTCCGGGCACAGTGACCTACTCGGTTCAGACCACCAAGCCATCCGCTGTCCGTCCGAGCGTGCGTATCACTCCTGTGGCAGCCGCTGCACTGTTACTCTTTGCGACCGGCAGAAGAAGACGGCTGCGTCTGGCGCCGCAGATGCGTATCGGCCTCTTCGTGCTGTGCGCGTTCTTAGGCACGACGATGTTCTCCGGATGTTCTTCCGGCACCTCTTCCAGCAGCTCCGGATCATCCTCCGGCACGACAGGCAACCCACCCAAAACCTATAGCCTCGTGATAACAGGTGCGGATATTCCTAACGGAGTCCTGCACACCTGCACACTGACTCTGATCGTCAAATAACAGCGTCGGAAACTCACTTCGCCGCGTACCCCCGCCACAGATACTCCAGCGCTTCCGGCAAAGTCTGCGCCTTCACTGTTCTGTCTGTGTGGCCTGCGTTTTCCGCGAAGACGAACTGGTAGTGGTAGCCCTTCGCCTTAAGCACCTTCGCCATGCGCTCGTTCGCCTCTACCCAGTCGTGCATGTTGTCGCGCATCGCATTCGGGTTGTAGAGGTCCCTGTCGCCGACCTCCATCCACAGCCGTATCGGCTTCGGCGGCGAGTTAGGAATCAGCGTCTCGTGAAACCCCCACGCACCGTGCGGGGTCTCCGCATTCGGCGGCCACTGCTGGTTCACGTAGGTGCCAGAGTACGTGAGCACGCGGTGATACCACTCCGGGTGATACCACGCCATGATCAGCGCGCACGATCCTCCTGAGCTTCCTCCCATCGTCGCGCGGGCGTCCGGGTTGCGTGTCAGCTTCACGTGGGCCTTCGCCTCGACGAGAGGCAACACCTCCGTCTCGACGAACTCCGCGTACCGGCCCGACATCGTGTCGTACTCGAGGCCACGCTCCGAGCCCTGCGCATCGCCGCTGCCGTTCGCGATCGAGATCGCCACCATCGCCGGAACCTTCTTCTCTGCAATCAGGTTGTCGAGCGCGGTGAACAGCATCTTGTCCGGCCCATCGGCCCCGACGATGAAAGGCGCGGCCGTCCCCGCAACATACTGCTTCGGCACATACACAGTCACCTTGCGCGTGTAGGGAGCAGGATGGCTCGTCGTCACCACCAGCTTCGCCGGGTCCTTAGGGTCGGGGGCGCCAAAGGTCCACGGCTCGCGCGCGATGCCGGGATAGATCTTGCTGTCCGCTGAGTTCATCGTGAATTCGATCACCGTGCCCTGCGGCACGCCCTCGCGTACCTGCATCGCCGGTGCGGCATTGTGCGTCGGCCCGATGATGAAGTCGCCGTCTTCATTCGCGGTGGGCACCGTACCATCCGCAAGCACCTTCGCCGCCACATACCCCTCAGAGTGAGGGTCGCGCACCGGCATCGAGGGGCGCGGAGGATGCAGCGCCGTCCCAGGCTGCGTCGGCGTTGCCATCTGTGGGACCTGCGCCGTCGCAAACGCAACACACCCCGCCAATCCAACTCCAACCGCTACCTGCAAGATTCGCCGCATCGCAATGCTCCATTTGTATCCGGCGAGAGTTATATCACCGCATCACCAACCTGCGAGCGTGTCATTCCGAGCGGAGCGGCGCAGCGCGAAGTCGAGGAATCCCCGCATTTTCTTCATTCCAGCCGCAGACTCGTCAGGGCTGCGGTCGCCCCCTCAAAAAAACGCGACAATCCACTTGCGCGCATAGTCGAAATCCGATATAGTCGGTTTTCGACCGAGAGGCACCGATGAAAAACGACCCCAAAACCTCGCCGCCGCTCTCCACCGCGGCCCAGTACATCCTGCTGGCGCTGGCCAGCGAAGACCTGCATGGCTACGGCATCATCCAGGAGATCGCCCGCCAGACCAACGGAGACTACCGTGTCGGCCCCGGCACGCTCTACGACAACCTGAAAAAGCTGATGGACCAGAAGCTCGTCATCGACGCTCCGCGCAACACCAGCGGCAAAGACGACGAAGACGACCGCCGCTTCTACCGCCTTACCCCTGCCGGGAAGTCCGTCCTCTCCGCCGAGGTGGATCGCCTGCACAACATCGTCGTCGAAGCGCAGTTACGTCTGCGGGCCAGGAGGCCGCGCAACGCATGAAAACCCTCCTTCGTCCCCTCTATCGCGTCATCCTCTGCCTGCACCCCTCGGGCTTCCGCGCCGAGTTTGCCGATGAGATGCTCTGGATCTTCGATGAAGAATCTCAAAACGGCCACGCGCTTCCGCTGCTTTGGGACGGCGTCCGCTCCATCGTCGTGCAAAACACGTTTAGGCCGGAGACCGCTCACGCGGAAGCCGTCGGCGGAATCTACGTCGAGATCGACTCCACGATTCCCGCCGAACGCATCGCGCAGCAATGGCTCGTCACGCTAAGCTGCACGTTGAGTCTCGCCATGTTCATGAGCATGATGGTGCCCGGTGTGGCCATGCCCCTCGGCCGTCTGCTGTACAGCACTGTCCACCGAAGCTCGACGCCAACGGTCTCGCATAGCAACACGATATGGAAGCACCACCCTGAGCACTTCATGAGCAGGTAACACAACACACATTCGCAAGCGACAAGACGGAGACAGCAATGAGGAAGCCGAGCATAGGACTTGCGGCTGCAGTGGGAGTGTTTGTCTTTCACGCAGTCTTGAACGCGCAACCGGGCGCATCCACCGATTCCACGCCCGATTCCACGCCTCACAAGATCCAGATGGTGCAGGTGGAAAAGGATGTCTCGCTCGAAGTGCTTGATTGGGGAGGCACCGGACGCCCCATCGTCCTTCTTGCCGGCCTAGGCGACAATGCGCACGTCTTCGATAAATTTGCGCCGAAGCTTGCTGTTAACTACCATGTCTACGGAATCACCCGACGCGGCTTCGGCGTCTCCAGCAAACCTGAGTTCGTAACTGCGAATTATACGGCGGCACGACTTGGCGAAGATGTTCTTGCAGTGATCGAAGCGCTCCATATTGATCGACCTGTGGTCGCTGGACACTCGGTCGCTGGCGAGGAGCTCAGCTACCTCGGTAGCCGGCACCCAGATAAAGTCGCTGGCCTTATCTATCTCGACGCTGGCTACCCCTATGCCATGTACGACAAGGCAAACGGCAATTTACTCATCGATACCATCGACCTGCGTAACCAGCTCAATCAGATTCTTCCTGGCGGCACTCCTGTCGAGGATCAGAAAAAGGGACTTGACGAATTTATCGTCCAGCTTCGCCTCGTCGAGAAAGATGCCATTCGGCAGCGGGAGAGTATGGAGCACATGCCGCCTCCGCCTCCCGGACCTCGCCGCCCTGCTCCCCCTTTCGCGGTCGCCATCATGACTGGCCAGCAGCACTTCACTACCATCAGTGCTCCTGCACTCGTCATCTTCGCCGCTCCACACGATCTCGGCCAGATGATGAAGGACAAGCCCGAGTTCCGCGCCGCCATGGAAGCCAACGACAAACGCAACACCGATACTCAGATCGCCGCCTTCGAGTCGCAGGCTCCCTCCGTGCACATCGTTCGCATCCCAAACGCTAACCACTATGTCTTCCGCTCGAACGAAGCCGACGTCCTCCGCGAGATGAACGCCTTCATCAGTACGCTTCCCGCAACAAACTGAGGTCACTCATGCTTGAGCTTCGCGACATTCACAAGCGCTACTCCAGCATCTCGGTCGTTACCGGCGTCAGCTTCATCGCGCGCCCCGGCGAGATCACCGGCTACCTCGGCCCCAACGGCTCCGGCAAATCCACGACGATGAAGATCATCACCGGCCTCATTGCGCCGAGTTCGGGCGACGTCCTCT
Organism: Acidobacteriota bacterium; assembly: GCA_018268895.1. Taxonomy (NCBI): domain Bacteria; kingdom Pseudomonadati; phylum Acidobacteriota; species Acidobacteriota bacterium. The sequence goes on from JAFDVP010000007.1 coordinate 57,190, forward strand.
TCAACGGGCGTCCCATCCGCGACGACGTCATGGCCTTTCGCCAGCGCATGGGCTATGTCCCCGAGGAGCCGCACCTCTACACGCATCTCAGCGGCATCGAGTACCTCGTCATGGTCGCGCAGCTTCGCGACATGGACCGCAACGTTGCGAGTGAGCGCATCCGCGGCCTGCTGCATCTCTTCGGACTCTACGGCGACCGCGACGTTCCCATGTCGTCGTACTCGAAGGGCATGAGGCAGAAGATTCTCCTCTCCGCCGCGCTGATGCACAACCCCGACCTCGTCCTGCTCGACGAGCCTTTCTCCGGACTCGACGTCGGATCGTCACTCGTGCTGCGCTCGCTCATCGAAGAGCTCGCGCGCCGCGGCAAGGTCGTGCTCTTCAGCTCGCACGAGCTCGAAACGGTGGAGCGTATATGTTCGCACGTCGTCATCCTGCATCGCGGGAAGGTCGTCGCCGACGACTCCATCGAACATCTGCGCACGCTGATGGAGCTTCCCACGCTCGAAGGCATCTTCGCGCAGCTCGCCATCGAGCACGACTTCAACGCCATCTCGCGCGAGATCGCGGACCTCATCCATGCGTAGGAACCTTGCCACTTATGACGACTTATCTGCTCCGATCGCGGACGTCATGATTGCCATGGCCGATCTCATCGCTGTTATCGCAGACCTCTTTGTCGCCATAGCAGATGTCCTCTTTGCATTCGCAAACGCTCTTGTCAGAACTCCATACGCACTTACAAATTGTCATTCCGGCCGAAGGCCGCAGGCCGTAGTGGAGGAATCTGCTTTTCACCCGTAGCGCCACAAAACTCCGGGTGCCCCATCCTTCACGCAGTGAAGGGGTGAGAATGAACAACGCCAAACCTTGTAAGCCTTGTCATTCTGAGCGAGCGAAGCGAGTCGAAGAACCTGCATTTTCTTACCAGGCAAGCCATCACGGAGAGCATCCATGCCATCATCCCTGCACCGCCTCCTCTTCCAGTTCCGCGTCCTCTATCGCGTCTTTCTCCTCCGCGTCATCGACCTCGAGATCCTCTCCACCGATGGCGACCCCTCGCGACTCATGGGACAGTTCGCCGCGGTCTTCGGCTCCATCAGCTTCTTCAGCACCTTTCCTGTCCCGTACATCCTCTGGGGACGAGAGCCCCTGCCCGCCCCGGCGATGTACATGTTCGAGCACTATCTCATCGAAACCACGATGACCATCGCCGGCCTCATCGCCGTGCTCGCCTGGGACTCCGCCTTTCCCGACCGCCGCGACGTGCTCGTGCTCGGCCCGCTGCCCGTGCGCGCGAGCACGCTCTTTTTCTCGAAGCTGGCCGCGCTCTTCGCCGTCCCCTCGCTTGGCATCATCGCATTCAATTTCTTCGCCGGGGCCGGCTGGCCGATGGTCTTTGCCGTTGGCCTCGGCAGCGAGGTCAGCCTGCTACGCACCCTGCCCGCCTACTGGCTCACTATCTTCGCCGCCGGAGCCTTTGTCGTGCTCACCGAGCTCGCCATACAGGGACTCGCCGCCAACCTGCTCCCTCGCCAGTTGTTCCTTCATCTCTCTTCATTCCTACAGGCAGCCCTGCTCTGTCTTCTTCTCTCTGCCTACTTCCTCGGGCCTTCGTTCAACTCTCCCGCAGCAATCAGTGCGCCGCAGAACCAGCACATGCTCCAGTGGCTTCCCGCCTACTGGTTCCTCGGCCTCTTCAATCAGCTCAACGGATCGATGCGCCCTGAACTGGTCCCGCTCGCTCACCGTGCATGGAACGCACTTGGCCTCGCCGCAGCCGGAGCGCTCGCAGCACTTCTGCTCTCTTACTTCCGCATGTTGCCCCGCATCGTCGAGCAACCCGACATCCTGCCTGCCACGCGAGCACGCTCACTCAACCTCGGCAGCTCGCTCGCTGGAGTCATCACCCTCTTCAGCCTGCGCACGCTGCTGCGCAGTCGCCAGCACCGCATGATCCTCAGCTTCTACGTCGGCATTGGGCTGACCATCATCCTTGGCTTCATCCACACAAAGTTCATTGGACTCGCGGGTTCCCTCGGAAGCATCAGCACGACCTTCCTCCTGGCCAGCATCCTCACCGTCTCGCTGACGGTTCTTGCACTGCGTGTCGTCATCGCCATCCCCATCACGCTCAAGGCCAACTGGATCTTCCGTGCCACGCAGGTGCGTCCTGCGCACACGTACCATCGCGCCGTGCGCATCTCGCTTCTCCTGCTGGGAGTCGCTCCCGTGCTGCTCGCCCTCTCCGCAGCATTCTTCACGCACTATGCGGCATTGCAGATTGCCGGACACATCGCGGCTATGGCTCTGCTCGGTGCGCTCATCGTCGAGCTATGCCTCTTCACCTTCCAGAAGATCTCCTTCGCCTGCTCGTATCTTCCCGGCAAGGCGAACCTGCACTTCGTCTTCTGGGCAGCGCTGATGGGATCGATCTACTGGCTCAAGCAGGCCGCCGGCTTTGAGGGCCGCATGCTCGATAGCGCGAGCGGGTTCCTCCTCATGGTCTTCGTCCTTGCCGTTGCAGCCGCGGCCATGCACCTGGTCACCAGTGCGCGGGCGCGCCAGACCGAGGAACTCGTCTTTGAGGAAGACCCTCTCCCCGAAATCGTCTCGCTAAAGCTGAACAGTTGACGCTACAGCTTGTTCCGAACCAGCTAAGCCCCGGCTGGAACCAGCCCGTGCCGCGTCATAATCTCCCGCACCTTCACCATGTCCGGCTTGCCCGGCCCATTCACCACTTTGCCGATCTCTTCGAAGTACCGCCGTCCGATCGTGCCCGGATTCAGCACCACCATCGCCTTCGCTGGAACATCCGCCAGGTTCGCGTGATGATGCACCTGCCCCCGCCGTATCAGCAGCGACTCGCCCGGCCGGATCTCGTGCCACTCGCCGTCCCGCATCGTCGTCATCGTTCCCTCGAGTCCGTAGATTACCTCGTCCACGGCCACATGGAAGTGCGGCTCCGGAACTCGCGCTCCGGGAGGCACCATGAACTCAAACATCACCAAATCCCCCGAGCCGTCGTTCTCATCCACATGAAATCGAAGCTCCAACGCTCCTAGACGCAGTAACGTACCCACTTTTTTTCTCATTCATGCCCCTCTCGATCCCGCCAAAGTCTAGCAGGCCCCATCCCCTGTAGAAAGTGAACCTTCCCCGCGACCGTCTCCCCCTGATTTACCATAGAGACTGCGTCTTTCCGCGCGCTTTGCGCGTTCACTCAAGCAGCACCACAGAACAGGAACACCCTTGGCAGAGTTTAAGAACCCCAATCAGCAAGGCGGAGGCGGAACCGACAACCGGTCGCTCTTCGTCATGATGTTCGTCATGCTCGCCGTCTTCTTCGGCCTCAGCTATTACCGCCAGAAGACGAACCCGAAGACCGTGTCGCCCAACGCCCCAGCGGCCACGCAGTCGCAGCCAGCCGCACAGCAAAACGCGGCATCTGCTCCTACCGTCGCTCCGGGTGCCCCATCTTCGCCGCCGAAGGCGGCTAAGGTGGGTTCAGCCCCCGCCGTGCAGGCCGCGGCCGAGCAGACCACCGTCGTCGAGAACGACCTCTACCGCATCGAGTTCACCAACCGCGGCGCGCAGGTCAAGAGCTGGATCCTCAAGCAATATAAGGACTCCGACAACAAGCCGCTGAACCTCGTCCACACCCAGGCGGCCGACCAGTACGGCTACCCGCTCTCGCTCTACACCTACGATGCCGCGCTGACCACCGAACTCAAGCAGGCGCTCTATGTGCCTTCGGCCACCGGCCAGGTCGCCGCCCCCGGAAGCATTACCTTCCGCTACTCCGCCAATGGCCTCGACGTCACCAAGACCTTCGGCTTCGACGATACCTACATCGTCCACGCCGATACGCAGGTCACCCGCAATGGCTCGCCCGTGCGCGCGCTGCTCGCCTGGCCCGGCGGCTTCGGCGACCAGGACAACGCACTGGCCTACTCCGGCGCCCAGGTTGACTTCTCGCGCGGCGCCGCTGAAGAACATCGCGCGCCCAAGAAGGTCTCTGGCGGCGACACCATCAACGGACCGCTCGACTGGGCCGGCGTCTCCGACGCCTACTTCGCGGCGATCTTCCTACCCGACAACCCGGCAAACGCGACCTTCGCCACGCTGCACAACGAGCTCGACGTCGCCAAGACCATCAAGCGCACCGGCTTCGGCTCCAGCTCGCCGTCGACGAAGGCCATCAACGTCCCCATCCTCGGCGGTGCGGTCGGCGACATCAACGGCCACACCCAGACGCGCATCTACGCCGGGCCCAAGGCCGTCAACGTGCTGCGCAACATCTACTCCACTTCGGTCGACGGCAAGCGCGTCTCGCTCGAGCCTCTGCTCGAGTTTGGCTTCTGGGGCCCGGTCGGCAAGGTCCTCTTCCTCTCGCTCCAGTGGATCCACTCTCACATCGTCGGCAACTGGGGATGGGCCATCATCATCCTGACGCTCATCATCAACGTGCTGCTGCTTCCGCTGCGCATCAAGACCATGCAGTCCGGCCTCAAGATGCAGCGCATTCAGCCGCAGATGGACGCCATCAAGGAGAAGTACAAGAAGTACAAGATCAACGACCCCAAGCGCAACGAGATGAACGCCGAGATCATGAAGCTCCAGAAGGACAACGGCGTGAACATGTTCGGCGGCTGTATCCCGACCCTGATTCAGCTCCCGCTGCTCTTCGCCTTCTTCTCCATGATCCCCAAGGTCGTCGAGCTGCGCCACGCCTCATGGGGATGGCTGCCCGACCTCACCGCCGCCGACCCTTGGCACATCCTGCCGATCGTCATGGTCGTCAGCCAGTTCCTGATGCAGTACTACACGCCTTCGCCGGGCGTCGACCCGCAGCAGCAGAAGATGATGGCCTTTATGATGCCAGCCGTCTCCGGCTACTTTGTGTGGACCTACGCCTCGGGCCTCGGCCTCTACTGGGCGGTCGGCAACTTCTTCGGTATCGCACAGCAGTGGGTCATGAACCAGACCTCGCTCGGCAAGGAGATGCGCGAGATCGCCGCCAAACGCGCGCGCCGCAAAGCCGGAGCACCCGTCATCCAGGGCAAACGTTGAACATCGTCACAACGCAACACTTGAAGGGCTCCGTTCGCGGAGCCCTTTCACTTGTCTTGTCATTCTTCACACAGTGAAGGAATCTGCTTTTCGTTAACTCCTTATCCCCTTGTCATCCTGAGCGAAGCGCAGCGGAGTCGAAGGACCCGCATTTGCACTTTCCTTGTAGCCATCGGCGAGGTGAAAGAATGCGGGTCCTTCGACTGCGTTATTGCTTCGCAATAACTCTCCGCTCAGGATGACAATCTTTGAGGAAGGGATTCATCCCAGACACGGGCTTTGGGTAACGCGGTGCCCATCCATGCGAAAGGCATGGGTGGAAATGAAGCGCTCAGAACGTCGAACATTTCTCCTCTTCATGCGTATAGAAAAGGTAGTGTCTTAAACTCATCCTTCCAACGGGAGCCACCGCACTGACTACCTCCAGGCAGCGCCTCACAGCACTCGGCCGCGCACTCCTCTTCTGGATCGCCTGCGCCGCCGTTCTCATCATGGTCTCTTCTCTCGCAGGGCACCAGTCCGGTTACCGCTCTATGGTCATGGTCGAGCTCGCAGCCAGCGCTCTTACCTTCGGCCTCATCCTCGCCTTCGCGCGATGGGACCGTCTCCGCCTCGACAGCATCGGTCTTGGCCGCAGCGGTCGTACCGCACCGCGTTTAGCACTTGGAGCGCTCATCGGCTTCACTCTCGGCGCCGCACAGGCCCTCATCTCGCACGCGCTCGGACACACGCTCTGGGTTCGCTCATCTTCCTTCCCGCTCGGTCCGCTCGCTATCGCTACGCTTGCCTTCCTCTTCGGAGCGCTCCGCGAAGAGCTTGCCTTCCACGCCTACCCGCTCTTCCGCCTCGACCGCGACCTCGGCCCCTGGCCCGCGCTGCTCATCGCCACGGCCGTCTTTGCCGCCGAGCACGTCGCTGGCGGCGTCACCTGGTTCCACGCCATCACAGGAGCGGGCGTCGGAGGCCTCTTCTTCGGCCTCCTCGCGCTCATCACCCGAGGCATCGCCATGCCCATCGGCGCTCATGCCGCGCTGAACCTCTCCCTGTGGCTCTTCGGAGCGAAAGATGACTCCGGCCTCTTCCACATCGCAGCTCAGCCCGGCTTCGAGCGAAGCATCGAGAGCAATACCACCACCGCCTACATCCTCGTCATGGGCATCGCAATCGCAGCCGCCCTCATCTACTGGCGGACCGCTACAAAACCGGGTGCCCCATCTTTGCCGCGCAGCGGCTAAGGTGGGCATTCGAGCGAAGCTCGAACAGCATTCCCACTTTCCGAAACCCGGCCAAACTTTCTATCATTAGAAGGCCATGACTGTGATACCTGCCTGGTTTGATAGAAAGTTCGACTTCACCTTTCCCGCCGAGCTTCTGCCCAACCTCGTCGCGCGCCTCCGCGGAACGCCCGCCCGCCTCGACGAAGCTCTCCGCAACCGCCCGCAGAGCGTCCTCACCGAAAAGCCCGGCGAGAAATGGTCGCCGCAGGAGCACGCTGGACACCTCGTCGATCTCGAACCCCTCTGGCTCACCCGCGTCAACGACTTCGCCACCGGCTCCGCCGAGCTGACGCCGACCGATCTCCAGAACCGCCGCACCCACGACGCCAACCACAACGCGCGTCCGCTTGAGGACATCCTCTTCAACTTCCGCACCCATCGCGTCCAGCTGATCCGCCGTATCGAGCAGCTTCAGGGCAATAGCGGCGAGGCGGCCTTCACCCGCACCATCCCGCACCCGCGCCTGAAGACGCCCATGCGACTCGTCGACCATCTCTACTTCGTCGCCGAACACGACGACCATCACCTCGCCGGGATATGGCAACTCGTCGGCAACCGTCCACTTTGATCGCTCGGGACTCCCGGGAAAGACGCGGTCTTACTTGGTTGGTGCTAGATCCAGCCGCCGTCGATGACGCAGCTCTGGTTGGTGATAGCGGCTGAGTCGTCAGCGGCGAGGAAGAGAACGAGGCGCGCGACCTCGCCAGGGTAGAGGTGGCGTTTGAGCGCCTGCGCTTCGAGCACCTCGGCCTTGTACTCTTCCGTGAGCCAGAGGCGCTGCTGCTTTTCGGTGAGGATGGCCCCGGGGAGGACGGCGTTGACGCGAATGTTGTGCGCGCCGAGTTCGTGCGCGAGGGTGCGTGTCATGCCGACGACGGCGGCTTTAGCGGTGATATAGATGGGCAGGCCGGTCGAAGGAATGACCCAGCTGATCGAGCTCATGTTGATGATCGAGCCTCGGCCCAGGCGCTTCATGCCTTCGGCCACGGCCTGCACCGCGAAGAACTGATGCCGCAGGTTGACGGCTATGCTGCGGTCGAAGGACTCGGGCGTGACCTCCTCGAGGGTGTGGCGGGCGTCGTTTGCCGCGTTGTTGACGAGCACCTCGACGGCGCCAAGCTCATCCTCCACTGCGCGAATCGCAAACCGCAATGCCTTGATGTCCGTGAGGTCGCAGTGCAGAAAAAGCGGTCTCGGAAGCCCGGCGGCGGCGAGGCGCTCGATCAGCCTCGAAGCGGCGGTGTCGTCTATGTCCAGAAAGGCGACGCGGGAGTGCTGGCGGGCGAAGGCTTCAACGATGGATTCGCCGATGCCGGTGGCTCCTCCGGTGACGAGGACGACGCGGTCGCGCAGGCTGGGATAGGTGGCGTAGCGGTTTGGTTCAGGCATAGTGCGAGGAGACAACGATAACAGGGTGGGAGTGTCGCCGTGCGGGGTCAATGGCTCAGGAAGGCCGTCATCCTGGGCCGCAGAGCCTCCCTGCGCCCCCTCCCCTTTATCTTCCTTTGGCTTCGGTGTGGGCCTTCTTTTGTGCGGTGCCGGGGACTTTGCAGGTGAAGCTGGTGGCGTCGTCGGCACTCCCTGTGCCGGAGTAGGCGGCCGTCTGCGGATACGGGCACAGCGGGCGGGAGCGGTCGACGGCGCCGTGCGTCAGATGTGAGGCGACGATCTTGTCCGGGGCTTCGCCCTCTTCGACCCAGCGCACGATGGCGGCGACGGCGTCGAACTGGTCGGTGCCGGGGCCACCGCTACAGTGCTGCATACCGGGTACGAGGAACAGACGCGCGAAGGTCCGGGTGTTGAGCCCCGTGACGTCTTCCACGCGCTGGTAGTAGTTGATGGTATTGACGGCGGAGATGTCGGGGTCGCTGAGGCCGTGGTAGAGGAGCAGCTTGCCGCCGCGGCGCATGAAGGGCCGCAGGTCGGGGTTGTCGGCGTTGAGGGCGGGGACGAGCCGCTCGAGCATCTTGCGGTCGCGCTCGCGGTCGTAGTCGAAGCTGAGGGCGTCGTACTTCTCGTCGCCCATGACCATATAGCGGAAGAAGCCGTCGGCGGCCTTGTAGTGGGTTCCTTTCTTCGGAGCGGAACCGGTGAGCCAGGCTGACCATCCCCCGGAGCCGGCTTCGCCGCCGGGAAGGATACCGGGAAATATCTGGCGGCCGTTTTCGTCCTTTGAACCTGCCCAGATCTTTTTGACGGACTCGATCTGTTTGGGTGTGAAGCAGGTGCCGGTGTCCTGGCCAGGGGTGCAGGCGATCTCCTTGAGGTCGACTTTGCAGGAGAGCGGGTCTTCGACGACACCGTCCTCGAAGCCGTCTTTGGCGTCGCACTGCCGGTTGACGGCATCGGCGAGCAGCTTGACCTTGGCGGGCTGGATGTAGCTGTCGGGGTCCTTGAGCAGCACCTGCGAGTAGTAGAGATGTGCGCCCGCGTAGAGATGGGTCCAGTTGTAGGCGGGGTCGCCGGCGACGATGCCGTCGAAGTCGGCGGGATAGCGCTGCGCCTCCATCAGTCCCTGGCCGCCGCCCTTGGAGCAGCCGACGTAGTAGGAGTGCTCCGCCGATCGGCCGTAGTAGGCGGCGATGATCCGCTTGCCATGAACGGTGGTCAGGTGCAGGGCGCGGTGCCCGAAGTCTTCGACCAGGTCGGGGCGGTCGATCGACCAGCTTGCGTCGAAGCCGTTGCCGGGCTGGGCGACGTGTCCGGTGTCGGTGCTGGCGGTGGCGTTGCCGCGGCGCAGCGCGGTGGCCATGCCGCCATAGTTGATGGTGCCGGCCATGCCGCCGTTCCCGACGACCTCGATGCGGCCGGTCCACTTCTGCTGGGGCAGCCAGACCTCGAAGCGAACGGCAGGGCGCGACTCGGCGATGACACGGCAGAAGCGGGGGAGGTTGCGCAGCGGCGTAGCCGCTCCGGGCGGAGTGAAGGCCCCCGGGTCGACCATGCCGGCGACCTCGATGGTGGTGTCTTCGAGCCGCAGGCCACGCAACGCTTCGCAGGCCTCGCGCGTCCCGGCGGCGGCGCGCATCTGGATGGTGGCGCGCTCGGACGCGGCTTCCGGTGTCTGCGCGGCAGCCCAGGCGCTCCACCCGGTGGAGAGGGCCGCGCAGGTGAGAAGAGCTGTTCGTGCTCCCCTTGCAAGGACACAATGTACGCTCGTGGTCTTCAGCATGTGTGGGGACGATTGTAGCGGATCGGTTTTTCAGGAAGGCGGAGGCAGCAGAAAACAGCTTGCTGTTCGACTTTCGCAGGGACCCTTCACTCGCTACGGAATGACAAGATGAACGGAGCGTGGCGGTGGAGGGCACATACAGCCTCCGTGGTATTCACCGGGGTTGCGATGCCCTGTAGATTAGAGCTTTCTAACCGTCTACCAGAGGAACACCCCAGACATGCAGGTACTACTCAAGCGCTCCCAGGACAAGAAAGACATCGAATGCAGCGTGTGTAACCAAGGCTTCAGGCTCTACTGGGAACGCACCTCGCCAGCAGAGCAGGAGACGATGCGCGCTATTATTCAGGGCGAGCTTGTGCGGCAGCACGACAACAGGATCAACTCGATCGACGCCCATCCCAGGAAACCGTTCAACCTGCCGGAGTGGTCGGGAGAGCACCAGTTCTCCGGTGCGGCCCTGCTTGGCGGACTGTCGGGTCTGCGGAGGGTGGCACCCACCCCCCGCCATGGCCGGTAGCGTCCGCGAGGGCGCAGTGCCTCAGGTGTGGCTTGTCACCTTCAGGCCGACGATGGAGATCAGCAACAGCGCCAGGAAGCCGATGCGCGCGGCGGATGCCGGTTCGTCGAAGAGGACGATCCCCAGGAGGGCCGCGCCCAGCGCCCCGATGCCGACCCACACACCGTAGGCCGTCCCGATAGGCAGACCCTGGCTCGCCTTTGCCAGCAGGTACATGCTCGCGCAAAGCGTTGACACGGTAAAGATGGTTGGACGCAGACGGGTGAAGCCGTTGGTGTACTTCAGCCCGACGGACCAGCACACCTCAAGTAGACCGGCGATGACAAGGATGACCCAGTTAGAAGACATGAAAGGACTCCGATCGCGTCGTCTTGTCCTAACCGGGTACGGCGCATCTCGTCCGGACTGCCTGTTGAAGGTCTCGCCTGCCGTTACGTGGGCAGACGTCTTTGTTTCAGTTTAATGGAGCGTTGCGTTGCGGTAAACCGCCTCCAGCCCTCCCGAGGCTGGTCTCTTGTCTCTCGAAGGTCCTTCCTACAGATGAAAGAAGAACACCGGGGCGAGCGAAGCGACAAATGCACCGGCCTGTAGACCGAAGACACAGAGCGTCGGTTTTGGAGCGCGCGGCAGCCACTTGATGACGAAGAACGCCAGCAGCGGAACCTGCCCGGCCATGAGCAACTGCCAGACATGTGCTGCTGTTCCCTCATCCTTCGGCTGGTTTTCGACTCCGAAGACGGAGAGTGTGACGATGACGACGGCCAGCGCGGCGAGGGACATTGCTATTGGAAGGAATGCCGCGGGTCGTCTGACAAGAACTCCAAAGGGATATGCTGGCTGGTTCATATTGGCTCCTGCTGCCGGGAAGAGGCGCTCACAAAGTGCGGTAGATTGAGGCCGTTTGTCAAGCAGGCTCCCTGTAAACAAGAGACCCAGCCCTCCCGAGGCTGGGTCTCTTGTCTTTCGCGAGTCAGGAAGGCAGACAGTATAAGCCGGCACGTTCTCCGTGCTCTCTAAAACAGGTAAGCGCGGTTCAGGTCCGGCAGCATCGGGTGCGTCAGCAGGCGGTCGAGCGCGTGGTGACGCGGGCTGACGGTGCACCGGCCGGGTCTCTCCGACGAAAAGACATGCCCGTAGCGCTCGCCGATCTCGAGGACGCGCTCGACCTGCTCCGTCGACGGTACGGTAAACCGGTAGGGGCTCTCGCGCTGGAAGGGCAGGCCGGCTTCTTCAAAGAAGCGGCCGAGGTTGGGTGTGCAGGTGATCAGCATCCGAACGTCGGACCTGGTGGGGTTGCGAAAGCCGTGTACGGCCATGGGCGGGATGTCGACCATCTCGCCTGGGGTAGAGAAGCACCACTCCAGTCCGTTCGGGCGCTCGGAGGCGAACTCCGGCGCTCCCTCAAGGATGAAGTATGCCTCGTGGTCGGGGTGACGATGCGGAGGTACAACGACGCCCGGGGGAACCGTGGCCTCGAGTACGCAGTATCGATTGCCTGTATCGGCGTCGGTGAGTTTCCACTCCATCTCAACGCCGAGGATTTCTATCTTCTCGGATTTGTTCATAAGTCAATGCAGCGTTCACTTTCTTAGTCGCGTGAAAACCTACTTCGGACTAACTTTTGTGGCGCGCAGGAGAGAGGAGAGGGCCCATACAACGGCTTCCTGTGCGTCGGGGCCCGATAACTTACCGCGCTCGCGAAGCAGGTTCCAGAATTGAGCGCTGTAGATTGCAACGAAGACGGCAACGATGCGCGAGCGTTCGGGCTCGGGCACGCCGTCGAGTAAAGGAGCCATGGCCTGCTCGAATGCGGCGCGTCCTTCGACGCCTCCACGTTCGCGGACCTCGGTTCCGGCTGGCGATGTGAGCACGGCGCGAACAAGGGTCTCGTTGGCGTCGAACTCCTGAAAGACGGCGCGGGCCATGGGCAGGATCTCGCGCTCCGAAGTGGGGAAGCTGACCCTGGTGGCCTCGCGGAGACGGTCCCACAATGCGTGCAGCAGGCTGGCGCGGTCGGGGAAGTGGCGATAGACGGTACGCGCACCCATGCCTGCAACCTCGGCGATGGACTCATGCGAGAAGGTGCCGCGCGGTCCCTGGCCTAGCTGCTGCATGGCGACCTCAAGAATCTGCTCACGGGTGGCGGCAGTCTGTCGATCGCGAAGGGTGGGTGTAGCCAAACTCATGACAGTATTCTGTCAAACGAGCATATGGCTGTCAAATTGCTTGTGAATAAAGATTTTATTTTTGCAGGTAAAAAGTTACCGCTTACGCTTCTCCCGGTCGTGACCATGCCTTGAGAGCGGCCAGATGATGGTCCATGTGGGCGATGTAGTCCTCGATCAGGAAGCCGAGGGAGACGATCTCCCCGGCGACTGATGCCTGGTTTATAAGGCTGCTGCGGTCGATATGACGGATGGTCCAGGCGATGTGTTCGTTCAGCGCGAACCAGAGGGCGAGCACCTCAGACCATCCACGTTCACGGTAACGCTGGAGCTCGACCCATGCGTCCTGCGCATAGCCCGGCAGACGCTCGGGGCCGATCTGCATACGGACCATGCGGGAGAGATTGTTGACGGCGGAGTCGGTGAGATGGCCGATGATCTCCTTTGCCGACCACTTGCCTGCGCGTTCCGGCACCATGGAGTCGGCCTCGGAGAGAATGGCCAGCCAGGGAACGGCGGAGCGGATGACGGACGAGAGCCGTTCGCTGAGTTCGACGGGGTCGAGCCGTTCAGGGTCGGTTGGCTGGGTGTAGGTCACGCCCATTGGAAGGCTCCTTTATTAAGGACAAAGTCAGGCATTGCGTTCCCATCATTCGTCTCGGGATGGCGTGTTTCGGAGCGGCCCTGGCCAGCCGGTTCCAAATAGACGGAGAGCACGTCGAAGCGCATCGGCGCCTGCTGCGCCGCTTTGGGCAGCCTGCGCATGTAAGAGCGGGCTAGCTGACGAAGCGTCTGCTGCTTGTCATCGTCGACGGCCATCTCGGCGGGAACGGCGTCGTGGCGTGTGCGCGTCTTGATCTCGATGAAGCAGAGTGTGGCGCGGTCGCCTGTGTTGTTGTCCCATGCGACCAGGTCGAGATCGCCGCGCAGCTTGGGGTTGCGCCAGCGCCGTGCAACAACGGTGTAGCCTATCCGGCGAAGGTAGAAGAGGGCTTCGCGTTCGCCGTCTCTCCCCGTCGCAAGATGATCGGGGAGCCGGCTGCGCAAGCGCGATCTGCGAGCGAAGCTGCGGAGGATGCGTTGCTGGAGGCCGATCCACGCTGTGCGCAAAGAACGCGGCGAAGTGCCTGGGAGTGGGGAGTGTCCCATGCGTCCAGCTTATATCCACGCGCGGCCGGAGCGGAAACGTTTCGCGCGAGAAGAAGCATCTAATATAACGAGGGGACGACTGAGGTGGAACGATGACGCTGTTGAATGCTCCGAAGTACGACGCCAAGGGCGAGACACGAAAGACCGCGCTGATCTTCGGCTCGATTGCGCTGGTGCTGCTGGCCGCGGCCGTAGGCGTAGGAGGCTACCTGCTGGGGCATGGCTGGTTCTTCACGAACCTTGCAGCGGAGCACAAGGTTGACAAGTTCTTCACGGCGCTCGAGGCCAAGGACTACAACACAGCCTATGCCCTGTGGATGAGCGACCCGGACTGGCAGAAACACCCGGAGAAGTACGACTACACGCTGAAGCGCTTCACCGAAGACTGGACGACGGAGAGCCCGGTCGGCCCCATCACCTCGCACCACGTCGATATCTCAAAGACCGACGGCACGGGGACCTTCGGCACCGGCATCATCGTGGCTGTGCGCGTGAACGGCGGCCAGAAGATCTTCATGTGGTACGAGAAGAAGGACAAGACGCTGACCTACCCCGCGCCGCATGAGCTGGGGTACAACTAGTGGTGTTTCGATAAATCAGCTGTGCGGTTTTTTGTAATTCGCAACACTGCATAGATTATTTATTGCCTGGCCTGCCGCCGGAACGCGCGTCCATCCGTTCAAGCATCCACGATGCAAGTTCTCTTCTCGTGATGGTTCCCGAGCGTGAGCCGACACGCTCTCCCGCGCGACGCAGATCGTCCCACTGTGCAGTGTCAGTATCGGGAGATGCCTGGATGTGCAGCGGGCTGGCGATTTCTCCTTTGGTTACGGGGCTTTCGGGGTTGCCGTGAAGCGTCTGGCTGTCGGGGGCCCACCAATGGCGCGCGCCACCCATCTGCATGGCGGCGAAGTCTTCTGAGTCAACGGGCACATCGTCGTACCAGAAGACGGGGTGCCCACGCTGGACCAGCTCTCGTTGCAGTTTTGCCAGTTGCGATGGATCGGCGTCGAGCCTGCGAGGGGTGACGGCATGGTCGAGCGACCACGCCAGTGTTGCTCCGGCGGCTTCGCCCGTCGACCACTCGGTGGGGTGCAGGCGATAGGCGCCGTTGGTGATATGCGTGGCTCCGATGGTCTTGCCGACGGCCATCAGGTTGGTTGCGTCCCGCGCGATCAGCGCTCCAAGCGGAATCTCGTAGGGCCTGGTCTGTGAGGTGAAGTCCTTGTGCTCGCAGCTATGGATGTCGATGGGATACCAGCCGATGCCGACCGAGTCCGGGTAGTGCGCCGCGCGCGAGCCGGGTTGGAAATCGACTGCAAGGTCTTCTTCAACGATGGTGCGCAGAGGGACGATGCGGCGCGACTCGCGGATGTATGGATGCTGCGAGAGTCCGTCGCTGGTTCCCATGGCGTGCGGAAGAACGGCGAGTTCGGGATAGCCTGCGCCGGAGTGGTCGTCGCGCGGAACGGCATGACGAATCCACCAGGCGAAGCCGAGAGAGGCGCGCTTGCCGTCCTGCAAGGCGCGGGCCTGGAGCAGAGGATCGTCGCCCAGCAGGTTCGCGTCGCAGTGATCGTTGCTGTTCCAGTTGATCATGCTGCGGTCGTAGGGAAAGGCCTGCGGGTTGAAGCGCGAGGCGTCGATAGACCGGCGATAGACCCAGAATGAGCCCGGCATCTTTGGCCGCGCCTCGAAGACGCCGTAGGTCAGCAGCTTGCCGTGGCCGTAGTCGATGGTAAGGCTGTAGTGCTTGAGGAAGCTCTCATATGCGGGGGGCTTCGGCTCGTCTGTGCCCTCGGGCGATGGGCGGCGCTCGAAGATGAACGGGTAGGTGAAGCTCTGCGCGGCGTGCGGGTCGGCCTGCGCGGGGGCGTCGCGCTCGTGCGTCTCGGCCTGCGACTCGGCCCCGGTGCGGAAGGGCAGGCCGCTGAGGCGGAGGAAGTTGCCCAGCTCGCTGGCCTCGATGAAGTATCTGCCCTCGAGCCGCAGCCACTGCGAGCGCTCGAAGTCGTATGCCAGCACACTGCGAATCGTCGCGCCCCGGCGCGTGACTTCGACGGGAACGGTATGGAGCCACAGTTGAACTCTTCCGCTGCGAACCGAAGGCTCGAGCATGTCCATGAGGATCTTGGCCGTTGGTTCGGGTTCAAAGCAGAGGCGGCCGACCCAGCAGCCGCCGGGGTTCGACATCGGCCCCTGGATCGAGATCGATTGCTCGACGGTCTGCGAGGTGTCGCGGCGAAACGCGGCGTAGTGTCTGCGGATGGAGTTGCTGAGTGCGAGATAGGAGGTCGTGCCGCCGGTCGTGTTGATCCACTTGTTGTCGTCGAAGGCGGAGACTCCCTGCGAGGTCGCCTGGCCACCCACCCACATGGTGGGCTCGGTCATACAGACGCTGTGATCGCCGGCGGCAAGGGCAGCGCTGACTCCGCCAAGCCCCGCGCCGACGATGACGATGTCGCAGCGGACCTGACGCACGGGTCCGGCGGCGGGTGTGACCAGGGCCTGTGCTGCATCGCCTTCGGCAGAGACGCGCATGGCATCGAGCAGCGTGTGGTTGCCGCCCGCCGTCTCGCCATAGAGACCTGTGACGCAACATGCGCCGATTGCCAGTAGTTGGATCCAACGCGATTGCCGCAGATGCCTTCTCTTCCTGTTCACCGATACTCCCTGGATCGTTTGTATAAGTAGTCTACTGAGAAGGCACCCATATCCTGTCGCAGCAACACGGGAATGCTTGACCCGATCCAACCGGTGCCGTTAAACAGAAAGGGCCTCGCAATACCAGCCGCGAGGCCCTGCAAAGACTTCAAGTGCGGTCTAGAAGACGAACGCGCCCTGGAAGGTAATGCTCCGCGGCGTTGCCACCTCATACCCGCCAAAGGTTCCAATCTGGCTGGTGAACTGATTGCCGGTCGCGGAGCTGATGCTTCCGCTGGGGTTGACGAACTGCGCGTGGTTGAAGAGGTTGGAGATCTGCGTGACGAAGTTGAACTTCACGCGCTCGGTGATCGGAGTGCTCTTGATGATCGAGACGTGCGTCTGATAGAGGTTCTGGCCCTGCAGGCTGAACGGCAGCGCATTGCCAAAGTTTCCCTTCTGCGGAATAGCGAAGGCGGCCTGATTGAACCAGTTCGTCTTCGACTTGCCACCGGAGATGTTGTTCGGATCGCCGACCAGATCCGGCAGGCCAGTCAGAGTGTTGGTGCCTGAGGGGTCGGAACCGGTAAACGATGGCGAAAACCAGGTGCCCGACGCCAGATAGGTGATTACATTGGTCGACCAGCCGCCCACGACACGGTCCGTCATCCCTCCGGCTCCGTTCAGATACCGTTTGCCGTGGCCGAACGGGAGCGCATAGGTCAGTGTGCCCGAGCTGTAGTGCCGTCGCGTCAGGCCATCGTTCGCATAACGGGACAGCACATTGTACGGGTTCTCCGTGTCCAGGAAATTTGCCTGGCTGCTCGACAGGGAATAGTTGGCCGTGAAGGTAAACGAGCCGACGCGGCGACGAACATCGAACTGCAGACCGTTGTAATTGGCGTTGCCGTCGTAGCGGACCAGCGTCGCCGATACGAATTGCGGATAGGGGTTGCGCGATGCCGTCCAAGTCGTTGTGCTCGGCTGAGGTTTGTTGATGTTCACCGAATAGTTCAGCCCCGTGCTCCTGGAGCCGACATACGAGACGCGGAAGCCGGTGTTGTGCAGCTCGATCTCGTAGGTCGCGCTGAACTGGTGAATATGACCGTGGCTGGCCTGACGCGGATAGCCCAGGATGCTCTGGCTGGGAGGCGTCGCGCCGGCGCAGGAAGGATAAGGGTTCGGGAAGGAAAACAAGCAGCCATTGGTGTTGTTGTTGTAGACCTCACTGATCGAGAAGGGTCCGGTTGACCCAAGCTGAGGATTGATCGGGAGGAAGTTGTTGAATGCGTTGGAAGCTCCCAGACGCGAGATATAGAGACCGTAGCCTCCACGTATGACGGAATGGCTCGTTACCTGATAGGCCGCACCTACACGCGGAGCGACGTTGCCTTTATCGACCAGAGCGCGCACGTTGCCGGACTGGACCGTGATCGTCTTGGGATAGAACTGGCTCACCTTCGAGATTCCGCCTGGATCGACGACGACGTTTCCTGTCGTCGGGTCGAAGTTGTACATCAGGTGGTCGGCTGCGGAGGGTGTACCGTAGATGTCCCAGCGCAGGCCGTAATCGATGTTCAGCTTCGGCGAGATCTTGAATGAGTCCTGTGCGAACAGGCCGTATTCGTTCAGAGTTTGTGTACGGCCGCTGAGCGGATTGGTGCGCTGGCTCGTTTGTGGAAGACCGAGCAGAAAGTCAGCGTAGGCCGATGCGGGGGTGGCACCAGTGCTTGGTTTCGTAATAGAGCCGTTGAAGCTGAACGTGCCGTAGTCATTGACGAAGCCGTAGAAGTTGCTGAAGTGGACCGCCGAGCCTCCGAACTTCACAACATGGCGGCCCTTTTGCCAGGTGAGCGTATCGGCGAATGTCGTTATATGGTTGTTCGCTTTGGTGCCTCCGGCGACGTTCGTCAAAGCAGTGAAACCAGAACCGCCAAAGGAGATACTGGGGAACCCCTGTCCCTTGCTGTTGCTGGGGTTCGATCCCTGCAGACCGGTTTTGGCCAGCACCTGTGCGCCGTCGGGAGGCGTTTGCCCGGCGTTGGTCTGGCCGTCGATCATGTAGTCGGTGGAGTAGCCGAAGCGGAACTCATTCACCAGCTGTTGCGTGAACAGATGCGTGTCGCCAGCGGCCCACTGCTGATGCCGCCGGTTGCGGGTCCACACCAGGATGGGAAGGCCGTTGTTCAGCACATAAGGCGTCTGACGCATCAGCCAGCGCACAAAGAAGGTGTTGTTTTTGGTCAACTGATGGTCGATGCGGGCCATCGGCCAGTCGCCGCGATAGAGATCGGTGTTGAAGGGGAACTGGAAGGCGTAGTTGTTGGCCTGAGCTGTCGCCAGGCCGTTGTTCGGGGCGGGAATGTAGTTGTCCTGAAAGGCCTTGGCTACCGGGCTGATGCGTGAGGCCGGAATGGTGTTATTGGGGAAGGGCTGGCCGGTCTGCGGATCGATGATGGGTGTTGCAAAGACACCGGAGCGCATCGCCATTGTGGGAACGTTTGCCAGCGCCTGGTAGCCCAGCGGAATCTTCTGGGCGAACCACTGGCCGTAGAAGAAGGTGCGGTCGCGCCAGATGTAGCCTCCGCCCTCAAGGTTCCATTCGTGCTGCAGGTATGGGGATTTAACGGTGGTGAAGTAGCCGCGCGCGTTGAAGACGGAATCGTAGATGCGATAGCTGGCGCTACCGTGGAACTTGTTGGTGCCGCGCTTGGTCACCAGGTTGATCTGTACGGGAACGGCGCTCTCGGCCGGAGCATTGAAGAGCGAAGCCGAGACCTGCTCGAAGAAGTTGGCGTTGTTGCTCTGGTTGCCCTGAAGGTCGTTGGCGATGCCGTCGAAGGTCTGCGACTGCTGCTGCTGTGTCTGGCCATTTGCGATCGGCGACCCCGTGCCGCCCTGCACGCCGGAGAGCGTCGTCAACATGGCGTAGGTCGATGGATAGATGGTGACCTGCGGCGAATCGTCATGCTGCTTCGCCGTAAACAAGCCAGCCAGCGTCGACGATTCCGTCGAGATGACAGCGGCTCCCGCCGAGACGGTGACCTCTTCCGTCGTCGCGCCGAGAGCGAGCGATGGGTTTACGCGGCGTACCTGTCCGCTGTCGAGGATGATGTTCTGCGCCACAAACTGCTTGAAGCCCTGAGCGCTGCAACGAAGCTCATAGGTGCCGGGCTTCAATTCGTTGAGCTCAAAGTCGCCATTGTCGTTTGAGGTCGCCGCGCGTACTTTCTGGCCGGTCAAGGGCTCGTAGAGTTCGACCTGAGCTTTCGTGACGACGCTGCCGGTCGCATCCATCACGGTGCCGCGCAAGGTTGCGTTTACAGTCTGGGATCTTCCTGACACGGTAGACCCCAAAACCAGAAGTGCCATAAGAAGGAACCGGACTGCGGTCCATCTGGGTGAATGTCGGGGGATATTGCAGGGGCTGGGGAGGGCGTTGAGATGGAACATGGGGTGACCTCTCAAAAAATCAATGTTTGCGGCGTGTGGAGCAAGTATTGATTACGTTTTGCTTCTTAGCAACTGTTTTTAATAATTTTTTGCAGCCAATTAAAGATTGTGTAATTGTAAAAAGCTCTAAAAAGATGCTAAAGTCGCTGTCGTTGAGCTTGTTTCAGGGTGAGAAGTTGAAGAAAGATGATCCTGTTTCGTTGTCCGAACATCACCTTCGATGGTTATTGATGGCTGCGAACGCAATCTGCTTGAGGTTTTTCAGATCGTAGTGCGCTGCATGAATCGAATCGGCCCGGTGACCGAAACTTAAAGCTGCATTGCGGTAGGTTCCGATTGTCTTGCACACGCTATCCGTAACATGCGAGGATTTCAGCCATCCATGATGAATCGCCGAAGCTTTCTGCAGAACGCCGCCGCACTGACTGTGATGTCCACCCTGCCTGCTCGAGCCAATACCCGGCTGCCGATTCATATGGCCGTTGAGTACAACATGCTTCCCACGGCCCTGCCGGTTCTGGAGCGTTTTCGACTCGCCAGGGATTGCGGCTTTGAGCAGATCGAATGCCCTACGACACCGGATCGGGCCGAGGCGGAGTCGATGAAGGCCGCTTCGGAGAAGGTCGGCCTGCCGATTCACTCCGTGATGAATATGGATCATTGGAAGTATCCGTTCTCCTCCTCCGATCCTGCGGAGGTGGAGAAGAGCCTGGAGGGAGCGCGCACCTCCATTCGAAATGCGCATCTCTGGGGGGCCTCGACGGTGCTTCTGGTGCCGGGCGTGGTGAATCCCAAGACCGCGTATAAGGATGCGTACACGCGCTCGCAGGTAGCCATTCGCAAGTTGATTCCGCTGGCCGAAGAGCTAAACGTAACACTCGCCCTCGAAGAGGTCTGGAACAAGTTTCTGCTCAGTCCGCTGGAGTTTGCGCGTTACATCGACGAGTACAACTCCCCGCGGGTGCGCGCCTACTTCGATGTAGGCAACGTTGTGCTCTACGGCTATCCGCAGGACTGGATTCGCACTCTGGGCAAGCGGATTGTGAAGCTGCACATCAAGGACTTTTCGTTCCGGCACGATAAGGCCAGCGGCGCCAATGTGGCGCGCTGGGTGTCTCCGGGAGACGGCGACATCGACTGGACTGCCGTCTATGCAGCGTTGGAAGAGATTGGCTATCGTGGGACGGCCACGCTCGAACTCAGCTCGGGTGACGCGGACTACCTGAAGGACATGCGGCGCCGCTTTGCTCTCATTCTGTCTGGCGAGATGCGTTCCTCGGCTTAGCCGGTGCTTTTCCTCAAAAATGCGATGCAGATGGTTTGAGACGATTTTGATTTTGACTGTTGCAGGTGCGAAATAAGCATGTTTCTCGTGAGATTGATCGGTCTCTGTCTTCTACTGACGGCGAGTCTGGCTCCAGCGGCCGCTTCCGGGCAGGCATCCGGAACTCAGTTGCCGGAAGGTGCGAACCGCGAAGCCGTCCAGCGCGCCTGCTCGAGTTGCCACAACGTGCAGATGTTTACCGGGCGCAGGATGAGCCGGGAGCAATGGGGTACGACCGTCTCGAACATGATCGGACGTGGAGCGAAGATTAGCGATGATGAGTACGACCAGATCGTCAGCTATCTCGCGACGGCGTTTCCTCTGAATGGTGAAGCCGGCGCAGCCACAGCTCCGGAGAAGACAGCCAAGACTCCGCGCAAGCCCAGCATGATGGATCAAGTTGGCCCCAACGACAAACAAGTCGTCGATGAAGTGGCTGCCGCGCGGGGCAAGACGGTTTATATTGCGCAATGCATTACCTGCCACGGAACACGTGCGCGCGGTGGCAGTCGTGGCGCCGATCTGGTGCGGTCGGTCGTGGTGCTGCACGATCGCTACGGCAGTACGATTGGGCCATATCTTGCGCAGGGGCACCCGAAAAGCAAGCCGGTCGATCTGACCAAAGAGCAGGTGGAGGACCTGTCTCACTTCCTGCATCAGCAGGTCGGCGACACGCTTCGTTCAGGCCCGAACAACCATCCGCTGGATATTCTGGTAGGCGACCCTAAAGCGGGCAAGCTCTACTTCGAAGGCGCTGGAGGGTGCGCGAAGTGCCACTCGGCAACCGGCGATCTTGCGCACGTCGGCAGTAAGTACGCCCCACCAGCTCTACAGCAGAAGGTCGTGTTTCCAGAGAATCGCGTGATCACGAAGCAGGGCACGGCCTCCCGTCAACACAGTGTAAGAACCATTACCGTTACAACGCCCTCCGGAGCAGCGGTGACCGGAATGGCCACGAATATCGACAGCTTCAATGTCTCCCTGCGAGATGCGGAAGGCCGGTACTACAGCTTCCCCCGCAGCCCCGCTCTCAAGGTAGAGAAGCACAATCCGTATGCCGGTCATGAGGCGCTTCTCGACATATACACCGACAAGGACATTCACGACGTCGTGTCTTACCTGGAGACCCTGCAATGAAGCTTCTTTCGACCCTCTTTCTTGCCTTGTCCACCTTTGCTTCCATGCAGGTCGCAGGCCAGGTGCAGCAGACGGGCGGGGGCCTCGATCCAGCGGCACTGCTTCATCCGGCACCGGATTCCTGGCCGACTTACAACGGAGATTATTCCGGCAGGCGCTTCAGCGCGCTGACCAAGATCAACGACAGGAATGTGAAGTCGCTGAGTCTTGCGTGGCTCTATCAGCTACCTAATATGGGTGAAGGCATGCTCCGGCGGATTGCAGGTACGCCGGTAGTCGTCAACGGCGTCATCTACATTACGGTGCCGGACCACGTGTGGGCGATTGACGCGCGAACCAGCCGCGCATTGTGGCACTACGAGTGGACCTCGAAGGGCGGCATCCACATCGGCAATCGCGGTGTCGGCATCCTGGGCAATTCGTTGTACTTTGAGACGCCGGACTGCAACCTCGTCGCGCTGAACCTGGCCGATGGAAAGAAACTTTGGAGCCAGCCCGTCTGCGACCTGGACCAGATGTATTACGGCTCGGTGGCTCCCCTGGTGGTGAAGAACCATGTCATCACCGGCGTCAGCGGAGACGATTTGGACCGCCCCGGATTTCTCGAGGCCCACGATCCGGAGACGGGCGCATTGCAGTGGCGCTGGTCGGTTGTGCCCAAACCGGGCGAGCCTGGGTCTGAGACGTGGCCCAATGCCGATGCGATGGCACACGGCGGTGGCATGACCTGGATCTCACCGACCTACGATCCGGAGCTGAATCTTCTTTACGTCGGTACGGGCAATCCGCAGCCCGTGATTGCCGCCAACGGACGCAAGGGGGCCAATCTCTACACGGAGTCCATCGTGGCGCTCCATGCCGATACCGGAAAGATGGCCTGGTACTTTCAGCCGTCGCCGCACGACACCCACGACTGGGATGCGGTGCAGACGCCGGTCCTCTTCGACGGCGAGATCGATGGCAAACCGCGCAAGCTGCTGGCACAGGCAAGCCGCAACGGCTGGTTCTTCGTGCTGGATCGCGAGACAGGAAAGAACTATGTCAGTTCCGAGTTTGTGAAGACGAACTGGACCAAGGGTCTGGACGCCAAAGGGCAGCCGATTCCCAACCCCGCCAAAGAGCCTCAGATCCCCGGCGTACTGGTTTCGCCGGACGCCTCAGGCGGAGTGAACTGGGAGCCGCCGACGTACAGCCCCGCAACGGGGCTGTTCTACGTGAACGCCACGCGCTCGTATTCGATGTTTTACATCTACGACGATAGTGACAAGCCGGAGGGCTGGGGCGGACATCAGATGGGAAGTTGGTCTCAGACGATGCTCGAAGCCATTGACTATCGCACCGGCAAGATCAAGTGGAGCCACCCGTGGGAGGCACCAGGCAACAAGGGCGGGCTGCTCAGCACGGCTGGAAACCTCCTGTTTGCGGGCGATCCGAACAACAATCTTGTCGCGCTCGATGCGACCACCGGCCAACCGCTATGGCACGCCAACTTGAGCACAGGAATGTCGAACGGCCCCATTACGTATGAGCTGGATGGCCATCAATACCTGCTCGTTGGTGCGGGAGACAAGCTGTTTGCCTTCGTCATGAACTAAGCGGCGATACAGGAGGTGCTACTGGCGAGTTCGTCAGTAGCCCACTCTGAACCGTGATCGGATCGTGCTCCTTTGGAGCCGCATATACCCCAAAAGTTGTACGAGTATAGCGACCAATTCCCTATAAGGTGGCAACGTATCCCTTGATAAGGGAACACTTACGGCGTGGCAATGGAATTGCGCACCCGCTTTTCACTGTATCTCTTCCTGGTTCTCGGTGGTGCTGCGGCCTTTAGGCTTCAACCATATTTGGTCTGTTGATAGGAGTGTCTATTTTGAAGCGATTTGGATTCGTGCGGCTCGTACTCTGCCTCGGCCTGCTTTCTTCCGGCGTTTACGAGGCCTCTGCCCTTGATGTGACTTTGAGCGGCGATGCGAGCGTTAACTCCGCCCACGCTTCCGTTAACTATGGCGCGCTTTCGAATCTGTATGTCGGCAATGGCAATATCGCCTTCCTTCAGTTCGATCTGAAGACGCTGCCTGCGGGAACGACCTCGGCGCAGATATCGCGCGCGCTGCTGACCGTCTTTGTGAACCGAGTGAACGCCGCGGGCGCGGTGAGTGTTTCGCCTGTATCGGTGCCCTGGGGTGAATACAGCGTGACTGCGACGACGGCACCGGCGACGGGAAGCTCGATCGGCAGCTTTCCGGTCTCCATTCCCGGACAGTTTATCTCCGTCGATGTAACGGCGCAGGTGCAGGCGTGGCTGAATGCATCGGCCAACGATACCGGGTTTGCGCTGGCATCGAGTGCGGCCAATGTGCTCTTCGACAGCAAGGAGAATGACGAGACTGGCCATGTTGCGCGGCTCGACGTAACGCTGGTCTCGCAGGGACCAATCGGTCCTGCCGGGCCGATTGGAATCACGGGAGCCGCGGGTGCGCAGGGCGTTCCGGGATTACAGGGAATTCAGGGGCCTGCCGGTCCAGCAGGAGTCGCCGGGGCAACGGGCGCTACGGGAGCGACAGGACCGCAGGGGCCCCCGGTCAGCTTTCAAGGTACATGGAGCAACGCTACGACCTATGCGCTTGGCGATGCGGTTTCGTACAACGGCTCCAGCTATATATCGCTGGTGAGCGCCAATATCAACCATCAGCCGAACAGTTCTCCGGCCCAGTGGTCGTTGCTCGCCCAGCAGGGTGCAACTGGCCCTGCCGGTCCAACTGGAGCCACCGGCTTGCAAGGGATACAGGGAGTTCAAGGCCCCATTGGTCCAGCAGGCCCGACTGGAGCCACCGGCGCTACGGGAGCTGTTGGTCCGCAAGGCACTCCAGTCAGCTTCCAGGGCGCGTGGAGCAATGCGACAACCTATGAGCTTGGCGATGCGGTTTCGTACAACGGCTCCAGTTATATCTCTCTGGTGATCGCCAATATCAACCATCAGCCGAACAGTTCTCCGGCCCAGTGGTCGCTGCTCGCCCAGCAGGGTGCGACTGGCGCTACCGGCCTTATTGGTCCAATTGGATTGACCGGGCCTACGGGAGCAACCGGTCTTACTGGCGCGACTGGAGCCACCGGTCCTGCCGGCCCGATTGGAGCCACCGGCCCGCAAGGGATACAGGGAGTTCAAGGACTCACTGGTCCAGCAGGTTCGACGGGAGCCACCGGCGCGACGGGAGCTGCCGGCCCACAAGGACCGCAAGGCCCCCCAGTCAGTTTCCAAGGTGCCTGGAACATCGCAACGACCTATGCACTGGGCGATGCAGTCTCGTACACCGGTTCCAGCTATATCTCTCTGGTAGCCGGCAACGTCGGCTTCCAGCCGGACATCAGCAATGTGAAATGGGCGCTTCTCGCCAAGGCTGGAACAAACGGAACCAACGGCACGAATGGCGCTACGGGTGCGACTGGACCAAGTGGGCCGACTGGCGCAACGGGTGCGACTGGGCCGGCGGGACCGGCGGGGGCCAATGGCAGCGGGGTTAATGCTGTTAGTTTTGTGACCTCCTTTACGAATGGAGAGCCATCTCCGGGATCGACATACTACATATCTCCCCTCAGCAGCTCGGTAAGTTTCACTAGCAACGGCTCAATCGGGACTTCGACAACGACGAATTTTGTGGCTATGCCGATTGCCTGCACGATGAGTGCTCTCAACGTCGGGGTCAATAACTATTATGCCGCCGGTTCCGACACGACGACGATCACGGTTTACAAGAACAAGGCGGCGACGTCGATGAGTTGTTCCGTAACGACGAACGGGAATGCTTCCAGTTGCCGGGACATCACGCATACTTTCTCGGTAGTCGGAGGAGACAGCATCAGTATCGCTTTCACCGAGACTGCGGGACCTCCATACAACATGATCACTGTCGGCCTGGTTTGTCAGTAATCACTTGTCTCTGTCGCCAGGAGACAAGGCGAACGACGGAGTATCAGCCGGAGCGGGAAGAGACAGCCAGCTTGCTCGCCCGGTACTGAGGATGCAATTCAGGACGATCGCAAGCATTTTGCTCTGGTTTTCCGAAAGGATTTCTCTCAGGTTGATGCAATTGAGCCGCTCCACCCGAGGGTGGTCAGCATGAGGAAGTAGAGCGAAGCATCAACGAACGAAAGGAATTACAGATCATGGCAGAACCATTTTTAGGCGAGATCAGGATGGTTGGGTGGAACTTCGCGGCAAATGGGTGGGCGCTTTGCAACGGACAACTATTGCCGATCAACCAGAACCAGGCGCTATTTTCCTTGCTAGGCACGATGTACGGAGGAGACGGAATAAGAACCTTCGCGCTGCCCAATCTTCAAGGCCGCGTTCCTATTCATCAAGGCAATGGAGCAGGTCTCACCCCATACACCATCGGCGAGGCCGCAGGCACCGAAACTGTAACTCTCCTGTCGACTCAAATGCCGTCGCATAACCATTTGGTGGGGGTCAGCAACCAGGCGGGATCGGTTGCCGATCCAACCAATGCGATTCTGGCGCAAGGCAACTCCGGATCGGGCAGGAGCCCGGTTCCAGTGTCCGATTATGTTTCGACTGCCGCTACAGGAACTTTGGCTCCCACGGCAGTTTCAGCCGCGGGCGGCAATCAGCCGCACAGCAATATCCAGCCGTATCTGTGCGTCAACTTCATCATCGCGCTCCAGGGAATCTTTCCGTCGCGTGCATAACCGGCAGTGTGCCGGTAGAACACCTTCCGGCACACTGCTGCATTCGAATTCAAGGCAAACGAACCTGATGGCGGCAGCAGTTCAATTACGGGAAGCGAGCATTCATCGGCGACCGGCGTCGGTCGCAGATGAGGGATTCTTGTTGGAGCTTTATGCGCAGACGCGCGCCGAGGAGTTGACGCGCTCCGGAATGGACGCGTTGCAGCGCGAGGTATTTGTGCAAATGCAGTTCCGGCTTCGCCAGGCAAGCTACAGAGCGGCTTATCCCATGGCGGTGGATGAGATTCTCTGCACAGAGAGCGGAATCCGGATAGGCAGAGTTCTGGCGGACCGTGCGGAAGGTGGAATGCGACTGGTCGATCTCGCGATCGCGACGGAAAAGCAGGGGCAGGGCTTCGGAACGCAGGTGATCCGGGAACTGCAGCACGAATGCGCGGCGCGGGGCTGGGAGATGAGCTTGCAGGTTTTGAAGGGCAGCCCGGCGGAAAAGCTCTACCGGCGGCTCGGGTTTGAGGTGGCGGGCGAAGATCATCTGCGCAGGCAGATGCGCTGGGATGGGGCGAGAGCTTGAAAAGTACAAGGAATGATTTGCAGTTCGAGAAGGCGGATAAGCCGGAGATGGTAAGAGCGAGCGGGACGAACTGGCAGCAGTTGAAGCTGAAGCATCTGACGTCTGGCTGGTTGACGGTGGCGCTGGTCATGGGATTCGCGACAGGAAGCTTCAGCGCGCAGGCGCAGAATGGGCCCGCGAATAATTTACAGGCGACAGCAGCTCCTTTGGCCGCCCCCGCTCAAATCGCATATGACGCGGCAGGCAATCTCTATATAGCGGACCTGAACGACAACGTCATTCGCAAAGTCGACCTCGCCGGTATTGTGACGACCGTAGCGGGAACGGGGGAGCAGGGTTTTGCCGGAGATGGCGGACCGGCCACCGGCGCGCTGCTGGATTCCCCCGCTGGCGTGGCGGTTGACGCTGCGGGAAATATCTATATTGCCGACACGCATAATCAGCGCGTCCGCAAGGTGAGCAACGGAACAATCAGCACAGTTGCGGGGATCAACGGTGCGGGCTTCTCCGGAGATGGCGGCGCTGCGACCTCCGCGCAATTGAGCAATCCCTCTGCGCTGGCGGTGGATTCGAGCGGCAACCTCTATATCGCCGATACCGGCAACCATCGCATCCGCAAGATCAGCGGCACGACGATCGGCACGGTCGCCGGGAATGGAGAACAAGGCTTCTCCGGCGACGGCGGAGCGGCAACCGCTGCGGGGATCGACTCTCCGAACGGAGTAGCGGTTGATGCGGCGGGCAGGATTTACATCGGGGACACACACAATCAGCGGGTGCGTGTCGTCAATACGGCTGGCGTGATTTCGACGCTGGCCGGAGGCAACAGCAAGACCTATGGAGGCGACGGTGGAGCGGCAACGAGCGCTTTGCTGGCCCGCCCGCGCGGACTAAGCGTCGATGCGCAGGGCAACATCTATGTTGCGGACAGCGATAACAACCGTATTCGTCTGATCGCGACGACAGGAAACATTACGACCGTGGCCGGGAACGGCTCGCAGGGATTTGCCGGCGATGGCGGACCGGCGGTCAACGCAATTCTCGATACACCACGGGCTCCGGCGGCACAAGCTCCGGGCGTCTTCGCGCTCTCCGATACGAACAATCAACTGGTTCGCGTAGTCGGCCCAGATGGCTCGATTCATACGGTTGCAGGTCAGAACTCCGGCACTGGAGGCGGCCAGGGGCTCTCCGAGAGCCTGACGCTCAGTGGCGCGTCCACAGTTGCCTGGGGCAGCGGCTCGCTGACGGCGACCTTCAGTAACGCGAGCTTGATCGCGACAGGGCAGATCGACTTGCTCGACATTACCAGCGGCTCCGCTACAGCCGGTTCAGGAGTTCTGAAAAACAATCTGGCAACGATCAGCACTGCTGCGCTGTCGCCCGGAGTGCATCGCCTGGTGGCGAACTACACCGGCGATGCTTTGAATCCGGCGATTACAAGCAGCGTCTTTGTGCTCACAGTAACGCCGCCGCCGATTACAGACTTTACCCTCACCGCTACCGGAGCGGCGACCCAGACCGTCAACGCCGGACAGACAGCTACCTTCAACTTTGCATTGCAGCCGCAGAACGGCGTTCTGAATGTTCCGATCACGTTGACTGCCGCGGGCCTGCCTGCTGGTGCGACCGCGGTCTTTACGCCTGCAACTATCCCTTCAGGCAGCGCGGCGACGTCCTTTAGCATGGCCATTAAAACTACAGCGCTTAAGACCGCAAAGAGTTCGCCTACATCGCCGATGCAGGCACCGTTGCTTCCCATGAGCGCGGTGGTCTTCCTGTTGCCGCTGTTGCGGAACAGGCGTATCCGCGCGCGGTTTGCCCGGATGCCGCGCACCCTGTTCAGCGCGTTCCTCATATTGATCGGGAGCGCGGCCGTTTTCGGGTTGGTTGGCTGCGGCAGCGGCGGCGGCTTCCCGCCGGATCCGCAGAGCTACACCATTACGGTTACGGCAACCGCCACCAGTGCGGCCAATACAACCTTGCAGCACACAACCACGGTTACGTTGATCGTTCAATAACGGCAGCAGACGGACAGGGTCGCACGCATGAGGTTCGAAATGCTCCTAATGCCAGTGGTATGGATGGAAATGGTCGCTACCGCTTCTGTCCAGGCGGTTCCGGGTTGTCGAGTTGGGACAGGTGGATAGTTGAGGTAAGAACCGAAAACCTGTAGCGTCCACCAAAGAGGTCGTGGACACTACAGGCCCGTTTTCGCTCGTAGCATCGCACTTCTGACTCTGAAGGACAGGCTTGGTGGGCCTACATCTTACCGAACCACCCGTTCTCACATCGTCACCGTAAGACTGCCGACTTGCCCGTAACCGTTGGCAGGCGTACTCTTACCCAATTCGGCCACGCAATACGACATCTCTACCAAGGAGTCCTGCATGAACCTCAAGATTCCGGCCCTGGTATCCCCTGTCGTCCTCGTCGGTGTTCTCGCGCTCACCCACCCCGCCCACGCATCGCCCATCAAAGGAAACTCCCCCACGCAGGTTGAGGGCCGCTGCGGTAACAAGGAGGGCGGCGTCTACTTTCCTCCAGATAAAAACGGAGTCTACGGCTGCCTGAACGGCGACGGCAGCGGCATCGTCTGTGGAGGCAAGGGCAAGTACGCCAAGACCTGCGACTCCTGGGGTGCAACCCCCAACGTCGCACGACCGAACACCGCCACCAAACCCACCCGTGAAGATTTCGACAAACACGCAGGAGCCAGACAGAAATAGCTTTCTGCGGGCGGGCTTACACATCAAATCGGATCAAACAATCGGGACCCACTATGCGCGCACGGCATGAGTGGGTCTCGCTCTGTGCTGAACGCAGTTGAATGCGCTCTCACCCTTGCAATTTTTTGCAGTAAAACGGCTGCGCGAAACTTTCCGAAGTTCTTGTTCCAAACATCTTTGCTGGCTCGATAGCTCTATACAGGAGCTCCTTATGAAACCACTCAGACTGTTTGCAGCCTATTTTTTGCCTGCTCTTCTTGTGGGAGCGGCTTTGACGTTTACTCCGTTGGCACACGCCGATACCATTGCCTGGGCTCACTGGACTCAGGCGACCTCCGGCAGCAGCACCCCGGGCTCTGCCACGGGAACCATCAACAGCTCTCTTTACGGCACCATCACCGTCACCTACTCCGGACAGACCAGCGGGCTGCTTACCAACTATCCCAGTTGGACGCCAGTCAGCACCTTCACCGGAGGCGTCGTCGGCAACGCTCCTCCGGCGTCCAACAATGTGGTGCAGCTTGAGGGCGGGCAGACCTACAACGAGACCATCACCTTCTCGACGCCCGTCGCCGACCCCATCTTCGCCATCTGGAGCCTTGGCGCCGGAGGCACGCCGGCTTACTTCAACTTCTCCGCCAGCGATCCCTTCAACGACCTCGGCGGCGGCCCTTCGGCTGAATACGGCGGCACCGGGCTGGTCATCTCCGGCAACAGCATCTTTGGCAAAGAAGGAAACGGCATCGTCCAGTTCATCGGCACCTACAGCAGCCTCACCTTCACCACGCCGGACTATGAGGGCTACTATGCCTTCACCATCGGCGAGGACTCCACCCTCACCGACAACCCTCCAGGCACACCAAGCACAGTTCCAGAGCCCGCAACGCTCTCGCTCTTCGGCATGGGATTGACAGCTTTGCCGCTCCTCCGCCGCAAACTCCTCGGCGATCGTGCCTGATCAACAGGACGGCTCACACCCGGCCCACGCCTCAATCTCACAGGTGGGTTTCTTTTCTCTATCCGGATCGGATCAACCGGCCAATCTTTTCAATATCTTGCGATCAGACTCAGGCATCAACTCACCTGTTTTGAGTTGTTTCGCGGAGCAGGGGAGAGGTGTGAGTGACAAACTGCCGGTAAAGGCGTCTCATAGTGTTGAGAACGCTGGAGCAGAACAGACACTATGGCAATGAACGATTACGACTACCGCATGAACCAGAACTACCCCATCACCATCGAAGGCGCGCGCGAGGAGACCTCGTCGCTGCTCGCCAAGGTGCTCGGTATTACCGCGCTCGGCTTCCTCATCACGGCCTTCGGCGTAGCCACCGCGCCGGCCTGGGGAACCTTCGTCGGCTTCATCGCCGTCATCGGGCTCATCTTCGCCATCAACCTCACGCGCCGCCAGAGTCCCGCCGTCGCGCTCGGATTGTTCCTCTTCCTCGCCTACTTCATGGGCTGGGAGATCGGCCCGCTTATCCAGCGCTACATCCGCGCCTTCGGCACCGGCCTGGTCTTCAACGCCGCCGCAACCACTGGCTGCGGCATGGCGGTGATGGGCTGCATATCGTATCTGTTCAGCATCAACTACCGCCGCATCGCCGGAATCGGCATGGCCGCGCTGCTCGTGCTCATCATCGCAGGCATCGCCAGCATGTTCTTCCACTTCCTCTCGCCGGACACGTATAGCTGGCTCACGCTCGGTATCTTTTCGCTGCTCACCGTCGCCGACTTCGCCCGCATCCGCGCCGGCGGCGACGGAGCGTCAGCCACCATGCTTGCGCTTTCGATCTACCTCGACGGCATCAACATCTTCATGGCTGTTCTGCAACTGATGGGCGGACGCCGCAGCCGCGACTAAATACCGGCGTTGGCACATGAGGAAACTTCACAGATAGACGTGAAATTGTCATCCTGAGGGTAGCGAAGCCGCGCAGTCGAAGGACCTGTAGTTTCATTCTTCATAGTTCACAGGGAAGCAAAATGCAGGTCCTTCACTCCGCTGCACTCCGCTCAGGCCTCGGTGAACTGCGGAGGCAGTACGCTTTACCCCAGCACCTTCGCGGCATCCTTCGCAAAGTAGGTCACGATAAAGTCCGCGCCCGCCCTGCGGATTCCCAGCAGCGACTCCATCATCGCGCGCTCGGGCTCAAGCCAGCCACGCTCGAACGCCGCATGGAGCATCGAGTACTCACCCGACACCTGGTACGCTCCCATCGGCACATCGTAGCGCTGCCGGGCCTCGCGGATGACGTCGAGATACGGCATCGCGGGCTTCATCAGCACCATGTCCGCGCCCTCGGCCAGGTCCTGGCCGATCTCGCGCATGGCTTCTCTTAGATTGGCCCCGTCCATCTGGTAGCTCCTCCGGTCGCCAAACTGCGGCGCCGAGTCTGCCGCCTCGCGGAAGGGCCCGTAGAACGCGCTGGCAAACTTCGACGCATAGCTGAGGATCGGCGTCTGCTCGAGGCCTGCTGCGTCGAGTGCAGAACGCATGGCCGCCACGCGGCCGTCCATCATGTCGCTGGGAGCGACAACGTCCGCGCCCGCCTTCGCCAGCGACGCCGCTGTCTTCGCGAGAATCGCCACCGACGAGTCGTTCTCAACATGAAAATGTTCGCCGTCGTGGGCGACCACTCCGCAATGTCCATGCGACGTGTACTCGCACAGGCACACATCGGCGATGGCGACGAGCTTGTCCAGCCTGCGATTCTGCTTCATCGCGCGCAGCGTCGTCTGCACAATACCGTCGTCGGCCCACGCTCCCGTCGCCTGCTCGTCTTTCTTCGCGGGCAGGCCGAAAAGCAGAAGGCCGCCGATACCAAGCTCGGCGCACACCTCCGCCTCCCTCAGCGCCTCATCGACCGACAGATTATATACGCCGGGCATGGAAGCGATGGGCTTGCGCAGGCCCTCGCCCGGACAGATGAACAGCGGATAGATCAGCGACTCAGGCGAGAGCCGCGTCTCGCGCACCAGCGAACGCATCGCCTCGGTGCGCCGCAGCCGGCGCATTCTTACGGCAGGAAAGTTCATGCTTCCAGTCTACGCGTCGGGAAGAATCGACCGCGGGTAGTACAGATGAAGAGGGATGAAAACGGAACAACCACCCAACTTGTCATCCTGAGCGTAGTCCTTGCGAAGCAAGGACGCAGTCGAAGGGCCTGCATTTTTTCACCTGCGGATTCGTTGCTGTGAGAGTGAAAATACAGGTCCTTCCCATTCGACTTCGCTAGGGCAGGCTCTCCGCTACGCTCCGCTTCAGTCCGGCTCCGCGATCGCGTCGTACTCAATCCCGGAGACGGCCGGGGCCAGCACCCACAGCGTGTAGATTCCCAGCGCCGTTCCCATCACCGGCTTGAACAGCACCAGCACCGCCGCGACGACCGCCAGTACGCGGCCCCACGTTCTGCGCGCCAACAGGCTGTAGCCGACCACTGCCGCAAGGACCGAGCCCACAACCAGGAAGGCCATGATCACCGGCATCAAGTGCATCCATGGCGGGCCGAACATGTAACCGTGATGGCCGAACGGAAATCCTCCGCCGCTCCACCGGCGATACATCACCGCGCGCACGAAGAACATCCCGAACAGTCCCATCACCACGCGATACGCCGCGTACACCAGCCACACCGTACCCAGCGTCTGCAGATGCCTCTGCACCCTCGACACCATCATCATCGGCGGAGGGACATACGCATACTGTTGCTGAGGCGCGCCATACGCCGGCGCCGCATATTGAGCTGGCGGAGGAGCCGCCACCTGCGCTCCACAGCGAGCGCAGAACTTTACATCCGGCCCAACCGGGCCACCACATGCCTGACAGACCATCCTGCACCTCCTATCGGTGACTCGGGTCCAACCACTGCTACGCACAAAGCCGACGGACAGTTCCATGCTGCCGGGTGCGGGTGCCCCACATCTCGATTCTGAGATATGGGTTTTGCAGAATGCCCGGATGCCCCATCCTTCGCAGCAGCGAAGGGTGGGATGAACAATGCTCCAGTACCATCCCTTACAGGCGATTACGATAATAGACGTGCATCCTGCCGTCTTAGCCGCGAATATTCCTTCTCCGCTCGCCGAATCTTCTGCCGCCGCGCTGGAGTGGCCGCGCCTGCGCGACTATCTTTCCACGCGCACCTTCAGCCCGCTGGGCAAAGCCTGGGTGCTTGCTCTCGAACCCTCCTCCGACCTTGCATGGATCGAGTCGCAGCAGCAGCGCACCCATGAGATGCGCGCTCTCTATGCCTCCGGCGGCAGCTTCGACTTCCACGGCCTCTTCGACCCCACGCCGCTGCTTGAGAAGGCGCGCATCGAAGGTGCGGCGCTCGAAGCCATCGAGATCCTCTCGCTTGTCACCGTCGCCGAACGCATCGCCGCCTGGCGCAGCCTGCTGCTCGACCAGCCACAGAACTGGGTGCCCCACCTTCGCGAAGCTAAGGTGGGTTCGCAGGATATTCCCGGCACGACCAGCGGCATCGCCGAACTCTCCCTCCCCATCCGCGACTCCGACCTCACTCCTCTGCTGCGGCAGCTTCGCGGTAAGATCGAGCCCGACGGCTCACTCTCCGACGACGCCTCGCCCGAGCTGCGCCGCATCCGCCGCGCCATGGAGCAGCAGCACCGCGCCATCGAAGAGAGCCTGCGCCGCGCGCTCACACGTCTCGCCGCCGAAGGCAGCACGCAGGACGCCGTCATCACCATACGCGGCGACCGCTTTGTCATCCCCGTGCGTTCGGAGCACAAGCGCAAGGTCCCCGGCGTCGTGCACGGCTCTTCCTCGTCAGGGCAGACCGTCTTCGTCGAACCGCTCGAGACCATCGAGCAGAACAACGAGCTCGTTCGCCTGCTCGACGAAGAGCAGTCGGAGATTCACCGCATCCTCGTCGCCATGACGCGCGCGCTCGCTGCCGACGCGCCCACGATTCTCACCGGCTCCGCCATCCTCGCCGAGGTCGAATCGCATGCCGCGCGGGCGCGCTTCGCCAACGACCTCAACTGCGCGCGGCCTGTTTTCACGAACAGCGATCTCGCCCCATCCCACACCTCTTCACACTTGTCATTCCGTAGCGAAGCGGAGGAATCTGCTTCTCTTCAACCAGCCCCCAGCACTCGGGTGCCCCATCCTTCGCAGTCTCACCGCGAAGGATGGGATGAACAAAACCCCGCGCCCGGCTTTGTACATCCCACCCTTCACTTCGTGAAGGATGGGGCACCCAGGCTGAGAACTGACAACGGAGAACAGACAACCACTCCCCACCTCTCGCTCACCAACGCGCGTCATCCGCTGCTCGAGCTCCGCATGATCGCCGAGGCCCGCGCCGCAGGCGAAGAGGCGAAACATCCCGTCCCTCTCACGGTCGAACTGCGGGACGACGCGCGCCAGCTCATCGTCAGCGGCCCCAACACCGGCGGCAAAACTGTCTCGCTCAAGACCATTGGCCTGCTCGCGTTGATGGCGCAGGCAGGCGTTCCCGTCCCCGCTGAGGAGGCCACGCTCCCGCTCTTCACCGGCATCTTCGCCGACATCGGCGACGCGCAGTCGATCGAACGCAACCTGTCGAGCTTCTCCGCGCACGTCGTCAACCTCGGCCGCATCTCGCGCGAGGCCACTTCGTCGTCGCTCGTTCTGCTCGACGAACTCGGCTCCGCCACCGACCCCGAGGAGGGCGCGGCGCTCGCAGTCGCGGTGTCGCAGCATTTTCTTCGCGCGCGCGTCTGGAGCTGCATCACCACGCACCTTACCTCGCTCAAGGTCTACGCCGCCAAAAACGCAGGCGTGCTCAACGCCGCCGTGGGCTTCGACCAGGAGACACTGACGCCGACCTACAAGCTGCGCCTCGGCGTCCCCGGTGCCAGCGCCGGACTCAACATCGCCGCGCGGCTCGGCCTCTCGCCCGCGATTATCTCAGCCGCGCGCTCACAGCTCTCCACGCAAACAGCCGACATCGCCGCCTTCCTCGACCGCCTGCACCAACAGCTTGTCGCCGTCGGCGAAGAACGCGACACGATCAAACAACGCGAGCAGGAGTTACAGAAGGAGCGCATTCGCCTCGACCTCGAAGGCCGCGCCGAGATCAAGCAGCGCACGCGCGAGCTCGAAAAGAAGCTCGACTCGCTGCTCAACGACTTCGAGTACCAGCTTCGCGAAAGCGTCAAAGCCATCGACGACAAGGCCGTCGCGAAGAAGATCCAGCGCGACTCCGCCACCACGCTCGCCCGCGCGCGCCGCGAGTTCGGCCAGCAGTTCAACTCCACCGTCGTCGCCCACATGACGGGCGCCGACAGGAACGACCCCAACGCACAGCCGCACATCGTGCGCAGCGCCGCCGTGGGCGACCTCGTCAAACTCAAATCGCTCGGCCGCCAGGCTCGCGTCGAGCACGTGATCGACGCCAGGACCTTCGAGGTCTCCATCGGCCCCATGAAGATGAAGGTGCCCATCGACGACATCGCTGAAGTCGAACAGGTCAAGGTCGTCACGCCGTTAGAGGCTGCGCGCAAACGCGGCGGCGTCACCGTCTCCACCGTCGAAGACCCCGACTACATGTCGAGCGAGATCAACGTCATCGGACGCACCGCCGACGAGGCCCACGACGAGGTGGCCCGCTTCCTCGACCGCGCCTTCCTCGCCGGACTGCCCCGCATCCGCATCGTGCACGGCACCGGCATGGGCGTCCTGCGCCGCACCCTGCGCGACTACCTGCGCTCGCACCCGCACGTCGCCAACATCACCGAGCCCCCGCAGAACCAGGGCGGACAAGGCGCCACCGAAGTCGAGCTGCGCCAGTGATGCGGCAGTCACCGCACAGCCACACGCCATCGCACAGCCACAACCTTGTCATCCTGAGCGAAGGGTAACGAAGAGCCTGCCCTGAGCGAAGGCGAAGGGAAGGACCTACATGTTCGGGTGCCCCATCCTTCGCAACGCGAAGGATGGGATGAATACCTTCTTACCCGGCACGAGCCAATTCATCCCACCCTTGCCTTTGGCAAGGATGGGGCACCCCGAACATCTTACCCAGGGAGCAGAATGCAGGTCCTTCGACTGCGCGCTACGCCGCTTCGCTCAGGATGAGAATTCAAATAATTAGGAAGAATCTGCATGTTTCGCAGGATGCCAACCGCAGGCTTACACTGTCGGCAATGACACCTCGAACCATCTTCGCCTGCTTCATGCTGGGGGTCGCCACCGTGAGCGCAACCGCCAAAGACAACGCTCCGTTGTCCTCGTCAACGCAGTTGATCGTCGTCACCACGCCCGGCTGGGACTCCGTCGACGGCCACATGCAGCGCTATCAACGCAAATCCGTCCGCGATGCGTGGCAGCCCGTGGGAGACGCCTTCGCCATCGTCGTCGGCAAGCACGGCCTGGGCTGGGGCGCGGGAGTGATGCCGGTCGCCGAACCCGCCTCCGCCGGCCCGGTGAAGAAGGAGGGCGACGGCAAGTCTCCCGCTGGGGTCTTTCTGCTCGGCACCGCATTCGGCGACGCCACCACCGCGCTCGATGGCACAAAGCTCAAATATCTCGAGCTGACGCCTTCGATCGAGTGCGTCGACGATGTGAACTCCGAGCACTACAACCGCCTCGTCGATCGCTCGAAGATCGCCTCCGTCGACTGGAAGAGCTCCGAGCACATGCGCGACACCGGCGAGGCCTACCGTCTGGGTATCGTCGTCGATCACAACAACATCGCAGCGCCGCCTTCGCAAGCGCCAGTGCGCGGCGGGGGCTCGTGCATCTTTCTCCACCTGTGGCAGGGCCCCGGACACGGCACTGCGGGCTGCACCGCGATGGCCCCAGCCAACATGGAGTCGCTGCTGCGATGGCTCGACCTCAGCCGCAAGCCTCTCCTGGTGCAGTTGACCGCGGACGAATATGCGCGCGCGAAGAAGACGTTGAAGCTGCCATAAACAGACACTCCGATTCGGGACACCCAGATGAAGCCTCTCGCCATCCTCATCCTTCTCGCAGTCAACGCCGCCTTCGCGCAGCGTCCTGCTGTGCCCACCGCGCCGGTGCAGCCTCCGCCGCCTCCGCTCAAAGGCTCTCTCGCGGGTCACCCCGCATGGCCCACTGCCAGGCCCGAGGACGTGCGCTCCATCGAAGCCATCGTCAACGCGCTCTACTCTGTCATCTCCGGCCCGAAGGGCCAGCCGCGCGACTGGGACCGCATGCGCTCGCTCTTCCTTCCCGACGGACGCTTGATCCCCTCGCGCGCCGACCGCGAGACGCACCGCGCCGACGCCGTCGTCCTCACCATCGACGGCTACATCGAGCGCGCCGGCCCCCACATGACCGCCGAAGGCTTCTTCGAGCGCGGCATCAACAACCAGGTCCAGCGCTTCGGCAACATCGCCCACGTCTGGAGCACCTACGAGTCGCGCCACAACGCCGACGACGCAATGCCCTTCGCCCGCGGCATCAACAGCATCGAGCTGCTCAAAAGCGGCAGCCGCTACTACATCGTCGAGGTCCTCTGGGACTCCGAGACCCCAGCCGCGCGCATCCCTTCGGAGTACCTGCCGAAGTAAGGCCTTTCGTTTTTGTTTGTCGTTCCGTAATGCAGAGGAATCTGTTTTCCTCCGGCCCGCCCCAAACATTCGAGTACCCCATCCTTCGCGTATCGTGCGAAGGGTGGGATGAACAAAACCAAAGCAGATTCCCATTCGCTTCGCTCAGGACAAGCTCTCCACTACGCTACGGAATGACAAAGGAAAGCGAGCGCCCCGCACTCTGCCGCTCTTCGACCTCTCCACGCAACCGGCCCCACATCTGCTAAAGCACATCGCTCAGCGTTGGGTAATGGCGCGTCCGGTTACGAATTGATGTGACGAAGTGCGGAATCGCGAATGAGTGTGGCGCCATCAATAGATACAATTCGTGTGCCGGGCCTGGCAAAATTCAAACGACCGTGAAAGAGGGATACGTAGTGATGAGCACAACCGCACCTGTTACGCCGGAACGTATTATGCAGTTTGCCTGGGGGTATGTACCGACTCTGGTGATTGAGTCGGCATTGAAGCATCGCGTCTTCGATGTGATCGACGAAGGACCGAAGACGCTGGAAGAGACAGCGGCGGCGACAGGCGCTTCGGAGCGCGGTCTGCGCTCGGTGATGAACGTTCTGGTGGGACTTGGGTTTCTTGCGAAGGAGGGAGAGAAGTATGTCCTGACTCCCGAGAGCGAGACGTTTCTTGTCAGCACGAAGCCCGGCTTTCAGGGAGGCATCTTCAAACACACCAGCGGGCAGTTGCTTCCGAAGTGGTTGCAACTGAACGATGTGGTCGCCACGGGGAGGCCCGCGAAGGCGGTGAACCAGGAGGGCGACGGCAGCGAGTTCTTTCAGGGCTTTGTGAAGGACATCTTCCCGCTGAGCTATCCGGCGGCGACAGTGCTGGGCAAGCACCTTGCCCTGAGCCAGCGCAAGGGCGTGGCGAAGGTGCTGGACCTCGCCGCAGGTTCCGGCGTGTGGGGCATCGGTCTGGCGCAGAGCGCGGACAACGTAACGGTAACCGCGGTCGATTGGGAGGGCGTATTGCCGGCGACGCAGGAGGTCGTGGGACGCTTTCGTCTGGCGAACCGCTTCTCGTTTATCGCGGGCGATCTCCATACGGTGGACTTTGGCGGCGACCATGATGTGGCGACGCTCGGGCACATCCTGCATTCGGAGGGCGAGCGCAAGAGCAGAGCGTTGCTGAAGAAGACGTTTGCCGCGCTGAAGAGCGGAGGAACGATCGCCATCGCGGAGTTTCTCGTGAACGGCGATCGCAAAGGGCCAGTCGGCTCGCTGCTGTTTGCGGCGAACATGCTGGTGAATACGGATGAGGGCGACACGTTCTCGTTCGAGGAGATCGCCGGGTGGCTGAAGGAGGCGGGCTTCAAGGACGCACGTCTGCTGGAGGCGCCGGGGCCTTCGCCGCTGGTGCTGGCAACCAAGCCTTAACTGTATCGGATGTGTGGGAGTTCGGTTCTGTGGCGGGTTGAGGGTGCCTGGGGAGAGAACAATAACAAGAGGCCGCATACAGCGCGGCCTCTTGTTATCCGGGAGAGTGAAGTTTGTGTTTAGAGCAGGGATACGGAGCTGACCTTCAAGGTGTCGCCCTCGACGTCGCCTTCGACGTTGACGCGAAGGTGGTCCTTCTTGCCTGAGGCCTTGAGCTCTTCGGTGAT
Organism: Acidobacteriota bacterium; assembly: GCA_018268895.1. Classification (NCBI taxonomy): domain Bacteria; kingdom Pseudomonadati; phylum Acidobacteriota; species Acidobacteriota bacterium. The sequence continues at coordinate 97,287 of JAFDVP010000007.1, forward strand.
CTTCTTGTTTCCTTCAGCGTCGAACTTGAGGAAGTGTTGGTCGCTGGTGATGATGCCGTAGCCGCTCTTGGCGCACTTGAGGGCGCACTCGCGGGTGTGGGCGTCGGGATCGGCGGCGGCCTTCTTGGAACAACTGACGTCGACGACGGAGACGTCGTGGTAGCTGGCGGCGGAGGCCAGCGCGGGCATGGCGGCCAGACCGGCGAGCGTGAGCAGCGAGACGAGTTTCTTCATGGCGGTTCTCCTTTTGTGTTGCAGAAATATCAGCGATGCGCGGGAATGAGCGGAGTTGCAGGCTCGGCGGCGGGCAGAGCGTGCAGTTCGCGCAGCGCGGTGAGTTGCGAGAGCGCAAAGGCGCCAACGGCGATCTCGATATCGCGCACGGCGAGGTCGTAGAACATGCCGGTGGTGACCAGGTTGACGGCGATGGCGAGCAGCCATGCCATGACAATGTAGCTGCCAATCTTTGTCCAGCGGCTGAGGACGATGATGCCGGCGATGATCTCGACGACGCCGACGGTGTGCATGAAGGTTGCAGTGCTGACGGGGACAACCTTCGTGGCGACGGGGCTCAAATACATCCCCCAGTCGGTGAGCTTATTAAAGTACTTGTCGATGCCGGCGGCGATGGGGCCAACGCCCAGGGCGATCCGGAGCGCCCACCAGCTTCGGTTGAGGTAGGCGTTGGGTTCGGCTGCTGCGGAAGTGCGGGAGTCCATATTCTTCCCTCCGTAGGTATGGAGCGGGTGGGAGCGAATTGGTTACACATTTTGTTGGATGCGGATGGGAGTTGGGTCGTTTTCCTGCTCGTTCTACCGCGATCAGGTGAAAAAACGTCCAGGTGCCCATCCATCATGTAGTGAAGGGTGGGAGTGTAACCGGTTCGGAACCTGCGCTTCATAAGTGCCGTCGATCCCGCCCTTAGCTGCTTTGCATCTAAGGATGGGACACCCGGCACGTGTGGCTCCACTCAGGAGTTGTAACCTTTTACTCCAGACGGACTCTATCGGTGGAGAGACATGGAAACGAGGCAGGAGATGGAGCGGGCGCGTCTGGAGGGCTGGACCGACCAGCGCGTGATCGAGCGGATACGCGCCGGAGACACCGCGCTGTACGAGATCCTTATGCGCCGCTACAACCAGCGGCTGTACCGGGTTGCACGCGCGATCCTGCGCGACGACGCAGAGGCCGAGGACGTGATGCAGGACGCCTATGTGCGCGCGTACCGGCATCTGGACCAGTTTGCGGGTCACTCGTCGTTTGCCACGTGGCTGACGCGCATTGCTATTCACGAGGCGTTGCGCCGCCTGCCGAAACGCAGACGGACGGTGCCGATCGAAGAGATGGAGTTCAGTGCAGAGGGTTCTATGACGATGGTGGAGACTTCGCCCGATCCGGAGCAGAGAGCGTCCGCGGGAGAGCTTGGCAGGCTGCTGGAGGAGACCGTCCTCGACCTGCCCGACCAGTACCGCAGCGTGATCATGCTGCGCGATGTAGAGGAGATGAGTACGGCGGAGACAGCGGAGGCGCTGGATCTGACCGAAGAGAACGTAAAAGTCCGCCTGCATCGCGGACACGCCATGATGCGCGAGCGCCTGTGCGCGCGCGTGGGAGGCCAGGGGAAGAACGCGTTTCCGTTTATGGGAGCGCGGTGCGATCGCGTGGTGATGCGTGTGCTGGAGCGGCTGGATGCGGAGATGTAGACAATGGCCCTCCCACCCTTTGCTGTGAAGTCCCTAAGGTTGAAGGTGCCGGCTTGAGCGTTACCTCTGGTTCAATCACTTCTTCTTGAGAACTTGAGGCGGAAAACGCATTGGTTGATGCAGTGCGGTTCCTAAATATCCTGCCGCTTACCTGCGGCGGAAGCGCTGGCGAATCGCCTGCGCGCGGTCAGTGGGGTTTGGCGGCGGCGGCGGAGCTTCGCCCTCGGGATAGAGGACGACGAAGCGGCGCGGGCCTTCGCCGGACGAGGCGGTGGGAAGTCCGGAGGGCGCGAGCGCGAGGTGCAGAAGGCGGCGCTCACGCGAGCTCATCGGCGCGAAGCTGAAGGGCTCGCCGGTACGGCGGACGCGGTCGATGGCGGCCTCGGCGGCGAGGCCCAGTTCCTGGTGGCGCAGCAGCTTGTAGTTGTCGGCGTCAAAGGAGATGCGGTCGTGCTCGTCGTGTTCGTAGCGAAGAATTTTGGCGGCGACGTGCTCGAGCGCGAGCAGCAGCTCTCCATTGCGGGCCAGCAGTTGGGAGACGTCGGGGCCGGAGAGATCGACACAAATATCGGCAGAGTTGGAGGCGGAATCGGAGGCAGGAGCGGCTTCACCGGCTGAGGAGCTGGTGTTGGGTTGCACTTGGCCGTTGCAGGCAAGGATGTTGAACTTCAAGTTCAGACGACCTGGGGAGGTGATGGTCTGGAGGAAGTCAGCTACCTTTTTCTTTTTTACTTCCAGGTCTTCCATTGGTACTTGTCCAGTATACGGAATTTCGAGGGCACAGGTTCACGGAGGGATGCAACTTGAGACGCAGAACCGCACCGGAAAGATGCAGGAATGTGACAGTATACGGAATGTCTACAAGCATCTACTCCTGCGAGGCCCGCTTTCGTGGTCGCGGCGCGGCGTCGAGGGCGCGGGAAGGCGGACTCCGGGCCGCTCTCAGAGTTCAGCTCTTCAGCAACCGCGCGGGATTTCCGGCCACTGTCGCACCCGCGGCCACATCGCGCGTCACTACGCTGCCTGCGCCGACGATCGCGTCATCGCCGATCGTCACTCCCGGCAGAATGATCGCGCCGCCGCCGATCCAGACATTCTTTCCAATCGCGACAGGCTTGCCGTTCTCCAGGCCTGACAGCCGCACGTTGTAGTCGCGCGGATGGTCCGCCGCGTAGATCTGCACCCCCGGCCCTATCTGCGTGCCGTCGCCGATGTGCACCGGAGTTACATCCAGCACAACGCAGTTGAAGTTCATAAACACGCCGCGGCCAACATGAATGTTGTAGCCATAGTCGCAGAAGAACGGTGAGCGAATCTCCACGCCCTCGCCCATCGAGCCCAGCAGGCCCTCAAACAACCCGCGTCGCTGCGCCGCCTCGCCCGCGGCATTCAGCTTCAGCAGAGCGGCCTGCGTACGCGCGCGTTCTTCCGTAAGCGCAGGGTCGGTGGCGATATAAAGCTCGCCGCGAATCATCTTCTGCTTTTCCGTCAATTGCTCTGAGTTCCTCATCCTCACATCATGCCAGAGTTGGCCGTTGTTGCATCGCGCTCGAGGCCTCGCATCCCGCATGATGCCCGAGACCTTTTCATCCTCGCATTAACTGAAGCCAACGTTATCTTCGCCAAAGGAGCAGTTCGTCCCTCAGCGCCAACGACCCGCAACATGCCAGCCTGGGCCAAAGGCCCAGGTTGACAATCTCACGGAAGCAAAGCGCCGAAGGCGCGACACAAATCCAGCGCCTACAAATCCTGCCGCGCCGTCACCACCATGCCAACGCCGATCAGTGTCAACGACGCAACGAAGAACCACGCAATCGGAGCAAGCGCATAGGTCGATTCCCACAGCATTGTCGCGCGGTTGAGATAGCTGGGCAGCAGCCCGCTCATAAAGTCAGCCACATGCAGATGGTATGGGGCCAGCCGCGGATGCCGCGATCCCGCCAGGTAGAAGATATAAACAATGTAGGCCACCGCCAGCGAGACGTACTCGCTGCTGAGAATCACCGACGACAGGAACGAGATGGCGAACGTAAAAGCTCCGCCCGCGGCCCACAGCGGAACGAAGCGTATGCCATACGCGAGCGGCAGCTCCTGATGCACCATGGCTGAACCCGCCGTCACCGCGAACGCCGGGATCAAAGAAAGCGCGGCGATCTGCAGCAGCCCCACTCCGGCCCGCGACAGCACAAGACTCGCGCGGCCCACCGGAAGCGCCAGCGTAAAGCCCAGTGTGCCCTGCTTCCTGTCGCGCTGCAATCCGCCCAGCCCAAGCAGAAGACACGTCAATTGAAAGATGCCGCGCGTCGCGCCTCCAAACACCGTCCAGTGAATGTACTGCGTGTAGTTATGCACGCGGGGCCCGGCCGGATACAGTCTGCTTTCCAGCAGCGTATACACCAGGCACATGCCTGCAATCAGCAGAGCGCTTAGAAAGAAACGGACCCGGCTTTCGCGCCACGCCTTGTACCAAAGCATCTGTAGCTCTCCTAAAACTCCCGGGGTTGTACGCTGCGCGAGGCGAGCTCCACAAACACGAGCCCTGTGACAACAATTGTCGCGAGCGCAGGCCAGGGCATCGGCCCTGTCAGCACGTGTTGTGCCTCGTTGAAGAAAGGCATTTCGTCGCCGTTGATGAGGTCGAAGATGTCCAACATGCGAAACCGCGCCAGCCACGGCAGATGCAGAAGCACGCCGTAGAGCATCAGCGATGGAATCGCCACCAGCACGGCGATATAGTCGCCCTCGATGCGATGCGCCAGCAGAAACGTAAACCCATAGAACACCGCCCCCACTCCAGCCCACAACAGCGCAAACCTCAGCGTCTGTTCCAGCGGATACATCTGCCCCTGCCAGCGCGACACCAGCGGCAGAAGCAACGCAGGCACCAGTGCAATCGCAATCACACCGCAGTAACCAATCAGCGCGCGGCTGAAGACAATGTCTCTTCTGCTCGCCGGAAGCGCCAGCGTAAAGCCCGACGTGCCATGCGCCTTCTCCTGCAACAGCCCGCCGCTGCCCAGAATCACCGAGAGAATCAGAAACAGGTCGCGCCCGATGCTGCTGTAAACCGACTTCCAGATATAGTGCGCATACGTCATCGGAGCGTCGGCGTGGTCGCGCATCGTCTGCTGGTAGTAGACGATCGCCACGCACGCCACCGCCATCGCGGCCATACCGCACAGTACTGTGGTCCGCGTCTCGCGCCATGACTTATACCAGAGCATCTTCGCGCTCCCGATGCCTCTGCTGGTCCTGCCGGTTGCGGTCCTGCACCGTCTCCAGAAAGATCTCCCTCAGGCTGATCGGCGCGACATCCACCGACACCGCTCCGCGCTCCCTCGCGTGCTGGGCAATCGCATCCGCATTGCTGCTCGCAAGAATCGCGATCTGTCTTCCGTCGCTGCGCATGGTCTCGATCCCGCGCAGCGCCTCCAGCTTCGGCGCGGCTGTCGTAAACCCCAGCGAGATGCGGCGATAGTTCTCGCGTATCTGTTCGAGCGGCATGTCGAGAACGGCGCCGCCGCGGTCGATCATCAGGATGTCGTCCGCAATCCGCTCGACCTCTGAGAGCTGGTGCGACGAGAAGAAGACCGTCGTGCCATTCATCGGCGCACGCACCAGCGTCTGCAGCAGCTCTTCGATCGACACCGGATCCAGCCCCTCCGTCGGCTCATCCAGAATCAGCAGCGCGGGCCGCCGGGCCAGCGCCAGCAGCAACGCCAGCTTCGTCCGCATCCCCTTCGACAAAGCCTTCACCTTGCGGTCCGGCGGCAGACGATACTCCGCCAGCAGCTTCTTCTCCACGTCATGCTGCCAGTCCGTGTAGAACGAGCGCGTAAACCGGATCAGTTGCGCCACTGTCATGTAGCCGTACAGCCCTTTGTCCTCGCCGACGTAAGCGATCCTGCGCCGTATCTCGATGCTTTGTTTCGCGTCGTCGATGCGCAGCCCCAGCACCGTGCCGCTTCCCGAAGTCGGCCGGATCATCCCCAGCAGCATCTTGATCGTCGAGCTCTTGCCCGCGCCGTTGCGTCCCAGGAAGCCCGTGATCCGCTCCGCGCGCACGCTGCAGCTCAAGCGATCGACGGCGCGAAACCCGCCGTACTCCTTCGTCAGCTCCGCGGTCTGTATGATGCGCTCCGCAATCATGATCTCCTCACAGTCTGCTTCGTCTGCATCAGCTGCGATTCGAACAGCCGCCGAATCTCATCCTGTGCGAAGCCATCGCCGCGAAGCTCCTCCACCACATCGCGAACCTTGCCTTGAGCCTCCACCAGCTTGGCCGCCCGCGATCTCGCACCCCGCGGCGCCGAGATAAACGCGCCCGACCCATGACGAAGCTCCAGCAGCCCCTCATGCTCCAGCTCCGTGTAGGCCTTGGCCACTGTGTTGTGGCTGATCACCAACTCCTCGGCCAGCGTGCGAATGCCCGGCATCTGGTCGCCGTCCTGCAGAACGCCGGTCTCCACCGCATGTCGCACCTGCTCCATCAACTGCAAATACAAGGGATGCCCTGAAGACGAGTTCAATCGAAAGATCATGGAGATGACTGTACCATAGTCATGGTACACATGTGCAATTAAGTTTTGAATTTTTGGCACGCGGCCGCGTGCCCCACCCTTCACGAGAGGGAAGGGTGGGATGAACCCTGCGGCGATCCCGAAGCCCTACCTGCCTGCGCCTGAGCCTTCTCACCGCCGCGCGCGTGCATCGTCGACCAGCCCTTGTCCATCCCCGCCCTGACGTCGTCCGGAATGAAACCGAGTACAGCGTGTTTGAAGGCGACGAGCATTCGTCGCCTCCCCCAATGAGTCGCGTACCGGTTACGACGGCTGTAGTACGGAGCGCTCGTCGGCGCTCGGGCCCCAGCTTGTCGGCACGGGAACATCGAGCAGCCGCAGGTAAACCGCGAACTGGCCGCGGTGCTGATACCAATGATTGAGCATGATGTTGCGCAGGAAAGCGCCGCGCGGCATGGCTGCAATCTCCTTCTCGCCGTCGACGATGCGCCAGGTTGCGTTCATCGCGGCATCGTCGAAGCCCGGCAACACCTCGCGAACCGTCGCAATGCTCTGGTCGAAGGCTTCGAGGATGCTCTGCACTGTTTCTGGCTGCGGAAACTGGAAACCGGGCGGGGGGATCACGTCCTTCTCGGCGCCACGGACGACGCCCCCGGGTACGAAGGCAAGGTGGTAGGCCAGTTGACCGGCGGTCATCGATTTGGCGTGGGGCTTCCAGGTGAGTTTGCCTTCGGGAAGCCGTTCGAGGAACTTCCGTGTGATCGGCGCCTGAACTTCAAACTCTGCGAGCAACGACTGTGCAATGGACATAGTTTTCCTTTCGCATCTCTGGATGCGGGTTGATGGAGTGAAATCGATTGAGACCGTCCCGGCAGTGAAGATCAACGACTGGGTGCCCCATCCTTCGCGGCTGCGAAGGATGGGATGAGCCCTGCCGATGGCGACAAGCCGAAACCTATTTACCGGATGCCTCGGCCTTCTCACGAACACGCGCGTGCATTGCAGACCAGCCCTTGTCCATCCCCGCCCTGACGTCTGCCGGGATGAAGCCGAGTGCCGTGTGTTTGAAGGAGATCAGCGTGCCGCCATCGACTTCGGTCAGCCGGTACTGCACGTTCGACACCATGGGGAACGACGCGAACAACGGCCCGGAAAACTCCAGCAGCGAGGGTCGCTTGATCGCCTGAACGTTCGCCCAGAAGTGTCCGTTGCCTTCGCCCAGGTCGCGATACCATCTTCCTCCTGGCCACGCTTCGATCTTCATGTTGAGAGACTTGCCGTCGGGCGTCTCGTTGTCCGGCCCCAACTGTTCCAGCAGAGCGGCAAAGGTTATATCCATCGGTGCCTGCACATGGATCTCCTGTTTGATCGTGACCGTCAGGTCTTCGAGAGTCTGTTCGGTAGCAACCATTTCTATTTCTCCTTATGTCTGTTAGCTCTTTGAGTCTGGATCTTTCGGTACTGCAATGTTCACTGCCTGCGCGCTCTGCCGTGTCATCGCCTCGGCGCGCTCTTTTACGCGGTTCAACTGATGCTGCCAGTAACGCTCAAACGTCCCGGCCCATTCGTGCAGCGGGCGGATCGCTTCGGCATTGGTGCGGTACAGCTTCTGCCGGCCCTGGCAGCGCATACGAACCAGCCCTACGTTATGCAGCACACGCAGGTGCTTGGAGACGGAGGGCTGCGGCAGCCCCAGCGCATCCACAATCTCTCCCACCGGCCGCTCGGCTCCGGCAAGGTAGCTCAGAATCTCCCGCCGGCGCGGTTCGGCAACTGCGTTGAATGCGTCCGATGTTGTGCTCGCTCGTGCCATGACCAGAACATTACATTCCTATATAGGAATATGTCAAGCGGAAATCGGGAACGACGCGGAGATACCTATTCGACTTCCTCGAGGGCAGGCGCTCTCGGCCCGCCTTTCGGTCCGCTCGGAACGACATCTCCCGATACATGCTTCGACTTCGCTTTGTGCGGAATGACACGCCTAAGTGCTGGCGATCATGGCGGCGAGCAGGGCGGTGCGGGGGGTGAGGTGTTTGGCCTCGATGTGTTCGTGGGCGGCGTGGGCCCCGGCGCCGATGGCTCCCATGCCGTCGAGCGTGGGGACGCCGAGGGCTGCGGTGAAGTTGCCGTCGGAGCCTCCTCCCGTGGAGGCCTCGTCGACCTCGAAGCCTAGTCCGGCAGCGTGTTTTTTAGCTTGCTTGAAGAGAGCGACGGTGCCAGCCTTGCGCTCCATGGGAGGGCGGTTGATGCCTCCGGTGACGGTAAGTTTGCAGTGCTTGTCGAACGGCTTGAGGGAGGAGAAGAAGCGGTCGACCTTCCTGGCGTCGGAGGCGCGGGCGATGCGGACGTCGACCTCGACGCGTGCCTCGGCGGCGATGACGTTGGAGCGGGTGCCTCCGGAGATGACGCCGCAGTTGACGGTGAGGCCGGACTTCAAGTCGGTGAAGGCGGAGATCTTCTCGATCTGGCGCGCCAGCTCGAGGACGGCGGAGTGGCCGCGCTCGAAGTCGACGCCCGAGTGCGCGCCGATGCCGTTGACGTGGACGTGGTAGTTGCCGATGCCCTTGCGCGCTGTCTTGAGGGCGAGCACCTGGGCGGGTTCGAGGACGAAGACGGCTTGAGATTCTTTCGCCAGCCTCTCGGTGATGGGGCGGGAGACGGGGCTGCCGACCTCTTCTTCGGAGTTGAGCAGGAGGGTGACGGGGCGGAGCAGGGAAAGCTCGCGGAGGACAGAGATGGCGGTGAGCGCCATGACAACTCCGGCCTTCATATCGAGGACTCCGGGGCCGTAGATTTTGCCGCCGGCCTCGAGCCAGGGCATCGACTTGAGGGTGCCCATGGGCCAGACAGTGTCGAGGTGGCCGAGCAGCAGGATGGGCTTCTGCCTGGAGGATTTTGGGCCGAAGCGCAGTTCCCCGAATTTCAGTTCATAGACGTCGCCGAAGCTCTTCTGGCGGTGGCGCTTGACCCGGCCTCCGAGGGCTTCCGCCCATCCGGCAGCGAGTTCCATGGCGGCGTTAACTGCTGCGAGGTCTTCACTTGGGCTTTCGACGAGGACAAGCTCTTTGAGGCGCGAGAGCAGCCAGGGGGACTTCGACTGGGTACGGGCGAAGATGTTTGCGCAGTCCATGCTAAGTATTTATACCTGTTTGATTTATCTAGGTTTATGCGTCGAAGAGAGAACGAAAGTGTGTCTATTTTGCAACACAAAATTCCGTTGACCTGTCTGTAACCTAGTAGCTGGAATTCTAGAGCAGCCGGGTGTCTGCAGCCCAACTTGTTTCTAACGGAGAACCTGTTTCGTGGGACCCGAGCCTCACTTTGAGCGCACAATCCGGTCGGCGGTTGAGTTCAGCGGGGTTGGGCTGCACAGTGGAGCGCCGGTGTCGATGCGGCTGGTTCCGGCTCCCGCGGGTTCGGGCATCGTCTTCCGCAGGATCGATCTGGACAACTTCGAGATTGCGGCGACGGGGCGCAACGTCGCGAAGGTGAGCTATGCGACCAGCCTGATGCGCGGCTCGGTGCTGATCTCGACGACGGAGCATCTGCTTTCGGCGCTGATCGGCTACGGCGTGGACAACGTGATCGTCGAGATCAACAACCTCGAGGTGCCGATCCTCGACGGCAGCGCGCTGCCTTATATTCGTGCGTTCGACGAGACGGGGATCAAGCAACAGCGGCGGCGACGCGAGTACATGCGCATTCTGAAGGCCGTCGAGGTGCGCGATGGCGACAAGTTTATCGGCGTCTACCCGGGCGAGGGGTACGCGATCGATTACACGATCGACTTCCCCGAGCCGATCGGTTATGAGACGTTCCAGGGCGATCTGGCGACGGGCGACTATGCAAGGCTGATTGCACCGGCGCGCACCTTCGGCTTCAAGGAAGACGAGGCGATGCTGAGGAACATGGGGCTGATCCGCGGCGTCTCCGACGAGAGCGCGATCATCCTTTCGCGCAAGGGCGTGGAGAACGGGCCGCTGCGTTTCAGCGATGAGTTCGTCCGCCACAAAGTCCTCGACCTGATCGGCGACCTGGCGCTGGCGGGCCGCCGCATTGAAGGCCGCGTGGTGGCCGAGCGCGCAGGTCATGCGATGCACACGGCGCTGGTTCAGCGGCTGCTGCGCGACCGGTCAGCGTGGGAGCTGGCGCATGGGTACAATCGCCTGCGCGAGCCGGAGCCGGTGCTGGCGCGGCTTCAGCCGGTGACGGCGTAACAAGACTACCGGATAGCTTATAGCGGTTTTCGTATTGGTGCAGTGCTGCTGACAACCAAGAACCGTGCGCGGGTGCCCATATCTCGATTCTGAGATGTGGGTTTACTGCTATCCTCATCCCCACATGCGCCTTGTACTCCTAGCCGCAGTTCTTGCCATCCCCTCCATCGCACATGCCCAGTTCGAGATACAGGACTCGCACTCCACCGCCAGCTTCCGAGGCATCCACGCCATCGGCCAGGGGGTCGCATGGGCCAGCGGAACCGAGGGCACCGTCCTCCGCACCACCGACGACGGCAAGACATGGCAGCGCTGCGCCACGCCACCCGACGCCGAAAAGCTGGACTTCCGCGGCATCCAGGCCTTCGACCAGAACACCGCCATCGTCATGTCCTCCGGCAAAGGAGACCTCTCCCGCCTCTACAAAACCACCGACGCCTGCAAGACATGGAAGCTCGTCTTCACCAATCCGGACAAAGAAGGCTTTTGGGATGCGGTCATCGGCGCCCCGGATCCTACCCACCCTGATACCGACTACAGCGGGCGAGTCGTTGGCGACCCTGTTGACGGGAAGTTCACCCTGCTGCACCCCTTCGTCATTAACCTACCGGGCTTCGGGATCAGCAAATCTCTGAAACGCATCCGAACCAACGAGAACAATCGACAGCAGGCACCAGAGCCGCTGCCTCTGCCCGGCGAGTCCTTATTCGCTGCCAGCAACTCGTCCCTCATCGAACTTCCACCTTATGGCTTCGCGTTTGCAACGGGAGGCAGCATTCCAAAACCACGAGTCATCAGCTCTATCTGCTACATGTTTGGCCACCTCGGAGAATGTAATACCCACGTCTCAGAGGTTCCGATGGCATCCGGTCCATCAGCAGGAATATTCTCCCTGGCATACCGGACAATGTTGGAGGACTGTCCTACTCAAGCACAGATCGAAGAGTTCCGTAGAACAAACAAAAACCTCCTTATTTCGGAGCCGCATTGCAACACAAGAATTCTTTTCGTCGCTGTAGGTGGAGACTACGCGGAGCACGAAAGAAAGATTGGAACTGCTGCGCGTACCGAAGAGACCATCAAAACCTTTCGTGAACCTGGAGACAGGTGGCAAGCCGCCCAAACCCCACCCACGGCTACCGCAGCGCCGTAGCCTACGACGCGGCCACCAGAACCTGGATCACCGTAGGCCCCAACGGCACCGACATCTCCCGCGACGACGGCCGCAACTGGAACGCTCTTCGCCCCTCACCACAAGATGCCCCCGACGCCGACAAGAACTGGAACGCCCTCTCGCTACCCTTCGTTGTCGGCCCCAAAGGCCGCATAGGAAAACTCCGTCCCGACGCATTGAAGCGTTGAACCCTGTACTGGTTCAGCATCTGCGTTCTCATGACATATCCTTGTGTTCGGAATCTGCGAAGGAGTAAGAGATGGCCTACGTCCCCGACCCGAAGCGTTACGAACAGCACGCCTACCGCCGCTCGGGGCGCTCGGGCATCGTGCTTCCTCCCGTCTCGCTTGGCCTATGGCAGAACTTCGGCGGCGCCGACGTCTTTGAGACGGGGCGCGCCATGGTGCGACGCGCCTTCGATCGCGGCGTCACGCACTTCGACCTTGCGAACAACTACGGCCCGCCCTATGGGTCGGCGGAGGAGAACTTCGGCGCGATGCTGAAGAAGGACCTCGCGCCGTATCGCAATGAGCTGATCATCTCCACCAAGGCCGGCTGGGACATGTGGCCGGGGCCTTACGGCATCGGCGGCTCGCGCAAGTATCTGATCGCCTCGCTCGACGCGAGCCTGAAGCGCATGGGCCTGGACTACATCGACATCTTCTACTCGCACCGGCCCGACGTGAACACTCCGCTGGAGGAGACAATGTCGGCGCTCGCGCAGATCGTCCGCCAGGGCAAGGCGCTCTACGTAGGCATCTCGTCCTACAGCCCGGAGCGCACGCGCGAGGCCGCGGCGATCCTCAAGAGCGAAGGCGTGCCGCTGTTCATCCACCAGCCGTCGTACTCCATGCTCAACCGCTGGATTGAAGATGAGCTGCTGGCGACACTCGCTGAGCTTGGTACGGGGTGCATCGCGTTTTCGCCGCTGGCACAGGGGCTGCTGACGAGTAAATATCTCAAGGGCGTTCCTGAAGCATCGCGTGCAGGGGGCGGCGGCTCGTTCAGCAAAAAGATGCTGAGCGAGGACAACCTGAAGCATGTGCGTGCGCTGGACAAGATCGCAAAGCGACGCGGGCAGACGCTGGCGCAGATGGCCATCGCCTGGGTGCTGCGCGATGCGCGCGTGACCTCGGCGCTGATCGGCGCGCGCAATGTGACGCAGCTCGACGACTCGCTGGACGCGGTGAAGAACCTGAAGTTCACCGAGGCCGAACTGAAGGAGATCGACCGCTACGCAACCGACGGCGGGCTCGACATCTGGAAGGGTGCGCGCGAGGGAACGGCATAGCTGAACCAAATGCCACCCTGGTCAGAGCCCCGCCTCCTGAAAGGTGCCGTCTCCCGAGAGGAGCAATCCTTCCTACCGTGTCATCCTGAGCGGAGCGTAGCGGAGTCGAAGGATCTGCGGTCTTTGCAGGATGCCTCGCGATTTAGAGTCGTGTCGGCATTGGCAAAACGCAGGTCCTTCGACTCCGTTTTTCCGCAAGAAGATGCGGAAAACTCCGCTCAGGAGGACACGGACGTAGATTCTTCAGCACCTCCAGGCATTGAGAATATGCAGCACCCTGCCATAAGTGCCATCGTTTACGCGAGATGCCGTGGTTAATGCACTGATTAATGGGCATTTGCGTCCATATCCCGTTGACCCCGAACGAAAACCCCGGTAAACTCATTAAGTTTGGCGCACCAGCCAGCGTGTCTCTATCTCTGTTGCAGGAGTTCATCCCTGCGGTCGCAGGGTGAGGACGGCAGGCTTAGAGCCGATCCATCGGGTTCAGTCTGTTTGGCTTGAGAAGATCGTATGCGCCCCGCAGCACAACTCCATTAAGGAAGCGGTTGCGCTCCTGTTCAGGTAACAGAGATCGCGCGCTTAGAGGTTTGAAGTCATGTACGCAGTCATTCGCACCGGCGGTAAGCAGTACAAGGTCGCTCCCGGCGACACCCTGAAGATCGAGACCACGGGCCAGACCGAGGGGAATGTCGAGTTCTCGGACGTCCTCGCCGTCTCGAAGGAAGAGGGCAAGTTCGTCAGCAACCTGAAGGGTGCGAAGGTCACGGCGTCGGTTCTCGGCGAAGGCCGCGGCGACAAGATCCTCGTCTTCAAGCTGAAGCGCAAGAAGCAGTACAAGAAGATGCAGGGCCACCGCCAGAACTACGTTGAGGTCAAGATCAACGAGATCCTCGTCGGCTAACTGGAGGACGAAAAGCGGATTCCTCCACTCCGCTTCGCTCCGGTCGGAATGACAACTGTGGTGGACAGATTTGAGGCGCTTGCCCCTGAGCGGCGCAGAATGAGGCAATAGCAATGGCACATAAAAAAGGTCTAGGTTCTTCTAAAAACGGTCGCGACTCCAACGCGCAGCGCCTTGGCGTGAAGCGCTTCGGCGGCCAGACGGTCACCGGCGGCTCCATCCTGGTTCGCCAGCGCGGAACCCCGCTCAAGCCCGGCCTCAACGTCGGCCGCGGCAAGGACGACACCCTCTTCGCCAAGATCGACGGCGTGGTCAGGTTCCAGGACCGGGGACAGCACGGCCGCTTCGTCTCGATCGAGCCGATCGCTACCGCATAAGCGCGTTTATAAGCTTCAAACAAAGAGCCCTGCTTCGGCAGGGCTCTTTGTTGTTGATACTACCGAGAAGCCGACTTCTCGGTAGTAATCAGTTCCTCAATGAGTGACTCGGCGATTTAGCACCAATTGAGAATCGTCCTTAGTACAGCTGTGACTTTCTCGATTGATGCTTACCGTCCTATCGCGAATCGATGCCCGCAGAAAATAGGCATCCAAAGCGGTCATTCACCGGCGACTCCAGGTTCTGCTTGCACCCGAGGTACCGCTCAGTGGTCAACACCGAAGCGTGCCCGAGGAGAAATTGGATTTGCTCGAGTTCGCCACCGTTAACGTGGCACAGTTTGGCACAGGTCCGGCGAAGATCGTGGGGGGCAAGATGTTCGAGGTGAATTCGGTTAGCGCAGTTCCGAACGACATACCAGACTACATTCTCCGAGATTCCCTCTCCCCACGCTGTTCCGTGCCGGCTCACCGCCCGGAAAATCCTGCCGTCTGCGACCTTTGCTGCGGTGAGCCAGCGATCAACCGCGGCCTTGACCCAGATCGGCATAGGACGGTGCGGATATGATTGCCTTTGCCGACGAGATCCACAATCGCCCAATGGCCTTGTCGAACCTGGATGTCGTCCTTGCGAAGTGACGCCAGTTCAGCTCGCCGAAGTCCGCAGCCTAACAGGATCGCGATCATGGCGAGGTCACGCATGCAGCGCAGGCCCTCTCCGTCTGATTTCTCCAGAAGTTGTTCAGCTTGATTCTTGTTTAGCCAATTCCCGGCTCGAGAACCCAACTGCTTCACGCCTTTCACACGCCTGATTCCCGCAGCCAATTCCGGGCTCAACAGTCCCGAATCAGCCGCCTCGTAGGCGAGCCGCCTGACAGCCGCGAGTCTTTGATTGATGGTTCCCGCTGCCAATCCGAGAGACTCGAGATGGAGGCGAAATCGAAGCACCACTGCCCTGTTCAGGGCGAGTCGTGGTTCGGAGCAATACCAACTAATGAACTGCTCCATGGCGAATTTGTAGTTGCGCCTGGAGTTCGGGGAGCTCAGACTGTCGAGTACTGAAAGCTTTGCGTGATCGAGATCGGGGAGACGCAGAACGATCTTCCGGCAAATTGGCCGCGTTTTTCTTTTGCGCATACGAGCGGCCTCCATTGCCGCTGGTATACACAAGCCTTGTAGGCCTTCCACCGACATAGAGCTATGGCTATGTCGGGAAGCGCGGAGGCGATGAATTTTTGGGGAAGGTCACAAGTGCGACATGGAGAGCCCGTTCTCCGCATAGTGGAATGCCACCGATGGAGGTGATCGTTGCTTTGCAAGGCCTGGGCACCGATCGTAAAACTGCGATACTAATCAAAAGTGTTCCAATTGATGTTTATCGCGAAAGGGACGATGTGACTCTGCCGAAAGAAACTCAGCGCTGCCCACGGCAAGTCGGGGCTCTTTGTTTAAGTTTTGTTTTCCTTCTTGGCATTGGGTGTGGTGGTGGAAGTACTAGCACTGGAGGCTCTGGCGGCGGAACTCCGCCACCTGCAAACGCTAAGGAGTGGACCTGGGTCGAAGGCAGCGATACTGCCGTTACCGTATCAGCCGTCTATGGTACGAAGGGCGTCGCAGCCGCTGGAAACAATCCCAACGGGGGCGGCGTTTCCTGGGTTGACAGCAGCGGTGATCTTTGGCTATTCGGTGGCGGAGGTTTCGATCCTCTCGGAACCCTGGGATCGCAAAACGACCTGTGGGAATACAGCCCAGCATCGAATGAATGGACATGGGTAGGGGGATGCGGCCCCGCGCCCTGCAACAAGTACGGCGTTTACGGCACCGAAGGCACACCGTCCGCGAACAATCTCCCGGGCGGGCGTGGCGCGGCTGTCTCCTGGATTGACGCCAGCGGCAATCTCTGGCTCTTCGGTGGCCAGGGTTACGACTCGACGGGGCAAGGCAATTATCTGAATGATCTGTGGGAATATGCTCCCGCGACGAAACAATGGACTTGGGTAAGCGGAAGCAATTTGGTTCTCGGAAAAGCGAATTATGGCACCCTCGGCGTGGCAGCGCCAACCAACGTTCCCGGCGCTCGCAGTAATGCGGTCCCGTGGAAAGACAACAGCGGCAACTTTTGGCTATTCGGAGGCCAGGGGCTCGACGTCAATGGGGTCTTTGGCAGCTTCAACGATTTATGGGAGTTCAGCCCCTCTAGCAAAGAATGGACCTGGGTGAGCGGTGGCAGCGCGATCAATGCCAAAGGAGTCTACGGCACGGTAGGCGTGGCTTCCGGCGCGAACATCCCCGGGGCGCGCGACAACGCAGTTTCCTGGGCCGATAGCAACGGCAATCTCTGGCTATTCGGGGGACTTGGATACGATTCCGCCGGGTCGGCAAATGATTTGAACGATCTGTGGGAGTTCAGCTCTTCGACGAAGGAATGGACGTGGATCAGTGGGAGTAGCGCAGTAACGGGTGGACCGGGCGCTTGCGTGGCGGGAGTTTATGGAACGAAGGGGACAGGTGCAACCGCGAATGCACCCGGCGGTCGCAACGCTGCCAATTCGTGGATCGACGCCAGCGGGAATCTGTGGCTATTTGGCGGCTTGGGATGCGACGCAAATGGAACGGCGGGATCTCTAAATGATCTGTGGGAGTTCAATACTTCGAGCAAAACCTGGACGTGGCAAAGCGGAAGCAATTCTGTTGGTCCTGCTCAGGGCGGGACAGGCGGGCCGTCTGGAACATACGGAACGCAGGGAACAGCAGCAGCATCGAATACGCCCGGGGGGCGTTCTGGATCTGTCGCCTGGGTCGATTCGAACGGAAATCTATGGCTCTACGGAGGGTCTGGCCACGACTCGACTGGACAGTATGGGCTATTGAATGATCTGTGGAGCTACACCCCGTAGCGAAAAGTCTTTTAGCAGGCAACGGACTACGCCGCGGCAGAAACGAAGCGTTTGATGCCACGAAGGGGTCGGTCGAGTGGTCTAAACGATTGTGCGTTGTCGGTAAACAGGGCAATGCACTCATTGAACATGAGTTGAGACTCGCACTGGGGATTAGTGCCGATAAACGCGCTTACATTGACTAATCTTCCGCAGATTTGGGTGACAGGCAAAGACCGCTACACCGCGGAGTCAGCGACGACGGGCTTGCCCTTTTCGTTCAGCTCGATCTGCGCCATCGGTGTGAGGTGGTCGTGGGTGAAGACGACTAGCCATTTTTCTGGGATGGCTCGTTGGTAGAAGCGCTTGCGTTGTGCGATGCAGGTCATGGGGTCGAGGTCGTAGCCCATCACCCAGGTGGGGTCGAGGTGCGCGGAGGTGGGGATGAGGTCGGAGATGTAGCAGGCGTGTTCGGTTTTGCCTGCGTGTGACTTCGACTCAATGTGGACGCCCATCAACTGCGCTGTGTGGCCGGGGAAGAGTTCGACGGAGATGCCGGGGACGATCTCGGGGTTCTTTGCGATGCTCTCGTTGGTCAGCAGCGTCATCTGGCCGTTGGCGATCAGCGGGTCGTAGTTGGGTGAGAGGTAGCTGACGCGATCGCGGTCGTACTGCATGTGTCCGTGCTCGACCTCGCCTTTGTGCGCGAAGTAGCGTGCGTTGGGGAAGGTGGGAGTGACGGAGCCGTCGGAGTGGAGCGTCGTGTTCCAGCCGCAGTGGTCGAAGTGCAGGTGGGTGTTGATGACGATGTCGACCTCTTCGGGGCGAACGCCTGCGGCGGCGAGTGACTGCGGAAGCAGCTCCTGGTTCTGGTGGATCTGGCGCATCTTCTCGGACTGCTTGTTGCCGACTCCCGTCTCGATGACGACCGTGTGTTTGCCGGTGCGCACGACGACGGTGTTCAGGCCGAGCAGGATCGTGTTGTTCGCGTCGGCGGGCGCGCGTTTCTGCCAGAGCGTCTTGGGCACGACGCCAAACATGGCTCCGCCGTCGAGGCGATAGCTGCCGTCGGTGCAGATGGTCAGCTCGAAGTCGCCGAGGTGCGTTCTTGCTCGCACAAGGTCGGCCAGGCCGGGGAGGCGGTGAGTATCGGTCATCCCTTCACATCGTACTTGAGCGGGGATGACCGATGGGGAGGGGCGAAGAGTTCAGGAGGCTCGCGCCATCATGTCCATGTCGGAGTGATCGCTTCCCATACCGACAAGGTCAGACGAGGTTGCATCGCCAGGAGTCGCTGCGGCAGCAGGTCTTTTGGCCTGGAAGCAACCGCGACAGAGCACGGGTCGTCCCTGCGTTGGCTTGAAGGGCACGGTTGTCTCGATGCCGCACTCCGAGCAGGTGGTGCGGGTCTCGGTGCGCGAGATACCGGCGGCTGCGGGGCCTGAGCCCGAACGCATCGCCGCTCCTGCGCGCTTGGACTTGCAGGGCTTGCAGCGCTTGGGGTCGTTCTTGAATTGTTTGTCGAAGAAGAAGAGTTGTTCGCCGGCAGTGAAGATGAACTCACCACCACAGTCTGCACAGGTTAGTAGCCGATCCACGAATTCCATAACCGCGTCTCCCGTCAGCGGGACAGGCGATAAGCACATTTAAGAGCAGATCGACTGTCTTTATGACTTGCACATCTTTGGATTTCAGGGGCCCGGGACCGCCGATAACGGCGGAGTGCTGCATGGCACAGCCAGCAGTGGCGTGTGACTCTGGTTTCACTGCCTTGCCAGGAGATAGCGGGAGTCCATCGCCTGGCTTTGTTCAGGAGGCGCCGTCTTCTGAATGAGAAGGTAGACGGCGCCTGCCTGGTACTGGAGCTTACAGCTAGTCCTGCTCCTTGCGGACTTTCTTGCGATTGCGCTTGCGGGCGAGCGCTTCTTTGACGCGCTTCTTTTCACCCGGCTTCAAATAAAAGGAGTGGCGCTTGACCTCCTTGATGATGTCTTCCGTCTGCACTTTACGCTTAAAGCGACGGAGGGCATTTTCAAGGGGCTCGCCTTCCTGAACTCGAACCTCTGCCAAGAGAGATACACCTCCAAACATTCCCAGCAAGGGATGCTGTAAGAATACCTTATTTTTGCTGGATTTGAAGGGGTAACTCGCTAATCTTTAGGCACCATGAGGTACTTGGCCTTAAGATTGCATGTATTGGAAGTCTTATTGCGCCGTACCCCGGGTTATTTCATGCAAAGTCTTCAATCGATAAGACTTATGGGTGGATCTATTCCGTAAAGTATTCCATCTATTGTACTTGGCGGTAAAATATTCAAAGTAAAACACTTATTCTATTTTTGACGATACGTTACCCGGTATTAGCTCCCCTATCAAGGTTGCTGATTTAAGATTAGCAAATCGCGAGGGGTGAATCGGCAAATTTAACTCATTCATAAATATAGAGTTAATGGCAACCAGGACTTGACAAGGTTGGGCGGGCTTAGAATCGGGGCATGATCAGGAGTTATCAGGGCAAGACGCCAGTGGTTCCCGCAAGCTGTTATGTGGATGTCTCCGCGCAACTGATTGGCGACGTGGAGCTGGGCGAGCATTCGAGCGTGTGGATGAACGCCGTGCTGCGCGGCGATGTGAACGCGATCCGTCTGGGAGCGCGGTCGAATGTGCAGGATTGCGCGGTGCTCCACGGCATGAGGTATGTGTACCCGGTGATTGTGGGTGAGATGGTGACGATCGGCCACAATGCGACGGTGCATGGATGTGTGCTTGAAGACGCGGTGCTGGTGGGGATCGGCGCGACAATCCTGAACAACGCGCGGATCGGCGAGGGCTCGATTATTGCCGCGGGCGCGGTGATACCGGAGCAGGCGGTGATTCCGCCGAACTCGCTGGTGGCCGGTGTGCCGGGCAAGGTGAAGAAGACGCTGGGTGACGAGGACAGAAAGATGATCCTGAAGTACGCACAGAATTATCTGGACTACACGGCGATCTACCTGGCGGAGATGGCGAAGTAGGATGTGTCCGAGTTTGTGGATGGGGCAGAGCGATGAGGCTGCGTCATGATGGGAGCCCGATATCGTAGTGAAATTGATGGTACTGTGGCGGTGCGATCTGAAACGGAGAGCAATGTGTCCAACAGCATATCTACTTTGTTGCTTCGCAATCTGAGTGACGTGTTTGGGGAAAATGATCCGGTGCGCCGCCGCGCTGCAATCGACGAGCTGTTTCACGAAGACGCAGTCTTCTATGACCCCAATGGGGGTATATTTCGCGGCCGCGACGAGATCGACCGTATTGCCGGGGTGATCAAGGCGACACATCCCGATTTCGAGTATCGGCCCCTCTTCCCTCCGCAGGAAGCAGGGAATGCCGGGCGGGTTGTGTGGGTATCTGGCCCTCCCGGGAAACCGCCAGCTTATGCGGGAACCGATTTTATTGTTGCTCGAGACGGCCGCATCGCGTCGGTCTATCTCTTTTTCGACAGGCTTTCGTGATTCGTTGTCCTTAGTGATTCCTACGACTCAAGTTGTAGAGTGCTCTGCGTTTCGTGGTGCCATACTGATGAGGCTTTGGGCCACAGCACACAAATTGACGGCGAGCTGGATGTAGTGGCGGCGACACGACTGGTTCCGTCCGGGTTGAGTTACGACCTGGTCTGCGCCGCATGCGGCGATCTGGTGCGCAGGGACGTGCGCACGGAGCGGGCCCCACTCTATAACCGGCAGAGGATCGAAGCCCATCTGGCGGTCTGCTCTGGACCGAAGACATGGAAGAGATGGCTGGCCAGGGCTTTTCGCAATAACTCCGCGCGACCTTCTCAATCTGTGTGAAAGCCCGGCTTTTCGGAAAACGGGTTGAATTTCCCGGAACCATTCTTCAGGCTGATGCGGCTGAGGTCTACGATGCACAGCGCGCTGCCGAGAACGTGCCTCGTACTGCGACCACCGCCCGGGGAAGCTGGGTACGTCGTTGCATCTTTTTTGATAGCGAACTGCCCGGTAGTGCGTTATCTGTAGACATGCGTTCCACTGCTGTTTTGTTTGCCCTCGCCTTGATGACGCCAACCGCCCCTGTGCTGAGCCAGAGCGCTGCCCCGCCTGCGGCCGCCGCGCAAGCTTCGGACTACTCCGCTGAATCCGTCGTTGTGGAGCGGCTGGATAGCGTCTACCGTTTCGCTGCCGATGGTACCGGCTCGCGCGAGGTCAGCGCAGTCCTCCGCATCCAATCCGACGCGGCAGCGCGCCAGTACGGTGTGTTGAACTTCTCCTTTGCGGGCAACAGCGAGCACGTGGAGATCGACTACGTTCGCGCGCGCAAGCCGGACGGCAGCGTGGTCGAGACACCGCCCTCCGGCGCACAGGAGATGCCGCAGGAGGTCACCCGCCAGGCCCCCTTCTACAGCGACCTCAAGGAAAAGCAGGTGCCTGTCCGCAACCTGCGCATGGGCGACAGGCTGGAGTACAAGGTGCGCGTCGTCGGAACAAAGGCCGAGGCGCCGGGGCAGTTCTGGGGACAGGAGACCCTGGGGTTGTGGGCCGTCATCCTCGGCGAAAGCATCGAGCTGCATGTGCCGAAGACAAAGTATGTGAAGGTGTGGAGTCCGGGGCATGATCCCGTGAAGACGGAGTTGGGGGAGGAGACGGTCTATCGCTGGACGGGCTCGCATCTCGAGCCGACGGTCGGCAAGGACGGCAAGACGAAGCAGAGGGAGATCGATCCCAGGGGCGAGCTGCCGACGATTG
Organism: Acidobacteriota bacterium; assembly: GCA_018268895.1. Taxonomy (NCBI): domain Bacteria; kingdom Pseudomonadati; phylum Acidobacteriota; species Acidobacteriota bacterium. The sequence continues at coordinate 119,094 of JAFDVP010000007.1, forward strand.
CGTGGACCACCTTCAAGAGCTGGGAGGATGTTGGGGCCTGGTATCGCGGGCTGGAGGCCGACCGCGCAACACCCGATGCCGAGATCAAAGCCAAGGTGGCCGAGCTGACAGCAGGCAAGATGACCGAGGAAGACAAGGCCCGCGCGCTCTATAGCTACGTGGCCGCACAGATCCGCTACATTGGCGTCGCGTTCGGAGTAGGCCGCTACCAGCCCCATCCCGCAGCCGAGGTCCTCCGCAACCAGTACGGCGACTGCAAGGACAAGCACACGCTGCTGGCCGCGATGCTAGCGGCGGCGGGGCTGCATCCTTCGGCAGCGCTGATCGGCGCGGGGATACGCACCAACGAGGACGTTCCCTCGCCCGGCGCGTTCAACCACATGATCACGATGGTGCCCGTGGGAGGCAAACAGGTGTGGCTCGATTCGACAGCAGAGGTTGCGCCCTGGGAGATGCTGCTGCCGGTCATTCGTGACAAGCAGGCGCTCGTGGTTCCGGACACTGGCGCGGCAAAACTCGAAAAGACACCGCAGGCTCCGCCCTTCGCTTCATTCAGCCTCTTCGCCGCCAAGGGAACGCTGAACAAGGAAGGCACAATGAAGGCGCAGATCGAGTACACAACGCGCGGCGACGACGAGATTGTCCTGCGCACACTACTGCGGCAGGTTCCGCCAGGGCAGTGGGACGATCTCGCGCAGCGCCTCTCGCAGGGCCTGGGCTTTAGCGGGACGACCAGCCACGCCGAGGCCGGCCGTCCCGACGCGACCGCCGACCCGGCGCACATCGGCTACGACTACGAGCGCGAGAAGACGGGCGACTGGGACAATCACCGCATTGTGCCTCTCATTCCACCGGTCTTCCTCGCCAACGTCGATGAAAAGAATCCGCCGCAGAAACAGCCGATTCAACTGGGCGAGTTGCGGGTGGAAACCGCGCTGTCGACCATCAAGTTACCAGCGGGATGGGGTGCGGAACTGCCTGCCGCTGTCCACCAGAAGACGGCATGGATCACGCTCGACAAGACCTACAAGATCGAGGACGACACGTTGACGACGGAACGGCGCATGGAGGTCTTGCAGCGCGAGATTCCGGCATCGGAGTGGAAGGCCTACAAGAAGTGGTACGACGCGGCCCTCGGCGATGGTGAACCGTACATTACTTTAACTGTTCCGAACAGTGCAATGGAGATAGCCCCTGGCGCGAATATCTCGCCCGAGACTGCAACGCTGCTCCAGCAGTTTTCCGAACAAGTCCAGGGTAATAACGTGAAAGGTGCAGCGGAAACAGTAGAGAAGATACGGAAGTCAGATCCCAAGTCCATATGGGGCTACCGTGCACAGGTCACGATCAAGGCGCTGCAGGGTCAGCAAGACGAGATTCTTGACGCCACGCGTGTACTGTTGAAACAGGATTCAGTCGGCGATCAGGATCGGCATGCTGCGGTAGAGATATTCACTCGAACCAATCACTACGAGGAGGCACTACCGCTGCTTGAAAAGATGGCGGCCGACAAGCCCGATGACCTGAAGCTACAGCGGAGTCTCGGCGCGGCACAGATGAAGACTGGGCAAAGGGAGAAAGCCACACGTACACTCACCGCCATTCTGCCTAAAGCCACAACGCCATTAGAAATGAACGAAATCTCCTACGACCTTGCAGATGCTGGTCAAGCTCTTCCTCAGGCCGAGGCCGCCTCCAGCAAAGCCATTGACATCCTCACCGAGGAAGCAGCAGCCTGGTCTCCCGGCAGCACCTCCAAGGATCAAGCGGCCAAGCAAAATCTGCTTATAGCCACTTGGGACACGCTGGGATGGGCCTTCTTCAAAGATGGCAACGTTGATGCCGCTGAACCCTGGCTGCGTGCCTCATGGCGGAATATGCCCTCTGGTGAGGGCGCTATACATATGGGCGAATTTGAAGAGAAACGCGGCAATAATGTACGTGCAATGGCTTACTACTATATGGGCCTCTCTGCGATGAACGCTCTGATGCCGGTTGGAAATAAGCTCACTATCGTGCAGCGTACTCCGAACCCTACGGTTGACATGCTTACGGCTCACATTGACGCATTGAAGAAACGCGGTATAGCAGCTCCTTCTGCAAACCCCGCAGCTGAGCAGATGAAGGAACGAACACTTTCGATAGGTCCGTGGCCGGGGAAAAATCTCCTTGAGGATTATGTCGTCGCTCTGGCAGGAGACCATGTAGTTGCATCGATTCCTGATTCCGATCATGGGTTAGGTGCGGCTGGTACAGTAGCACACACGGCGCTGGTGCTGAAGGCAAAGGCCGCAGGCTGGACCCCCGCAAACTCCAGGGCAAAGATCATCCGCAAGGCCACACTCAACTGCCATAGCGGCATCTGCGACTTGGTCATTCATCCTATGTAGGCCACTGCCCCATACATGCGGCGTCATCGCATGTGTGTGACATTCGGGCAAGCGCGAACCGCTCCTGAGGCACGGCTTCAGCCGTGCCTCAGGAGCCGCACCAGGAGAAGAGGCTCTCAGCCTGAGGTACGCTTTTGCGTATCCAGGCACATCAATAATCCACAGCCGCGCCTTGACACGCCTGATAACCTTAAATCAAGAACAGCAAGAAGCCCGGCCACGAGCCGGGCTTTCTGCTTCTTATAAAGATTGGCATCTGACGTGCATCAGAGGTCCGGATCTAAAGTCTCTCGATGGAAGACTTTGTGCGAAAACAGGGGGAGGGAGGGTAGCAGCCGCTACACTGATAAGTGAAATGGCGATGATCAAAGCAGTGCGGGGGACGCGGGACCTGCTTCCCCCTGAGACGGAGTTGTGGAACCGCGTCGAGGCGACGGCGCGGAGTGTCTTTGCGCGGTATGGCTTCGGCGAGATTCGCACGCCGATCTTCGAGGCGACCGAGTTGTTCGCGCGCGGCGTGGGCGAGGAGACCGACATCGTCTCCAAGGAGATGTACACGTGGGAGGACCGCGGGCGCGCCGAGAGCGACAAAGGGAGTTCGCTGACGCTGCGGCCGGAGAACACGGCCGGCGTGGTGCGCGCCTACATCGAGCACCATCTCGACGAGAGCGGCCTGCTGCAGAAGCTCTTCTACATCGGGCCGCAGTTCCGGCGCGAGAGGCCGCAGCGCGGGCGCTACCGGCAGTTCTGGCAGATCGGCGCCGAGGTGCTTGGGCCGCAGTTCTCGGGCTCGGACTCGGCGCTGCGCGACGCCGAGGTGCTGGAGATGCTGGCCACGCTGCTCGACGAGCTCGGCGTGAAGGGCTGGCGGCTGGCGCTGAACTCTGTCGGCTCGGCCGACGACCGCAGGCGTTATTCGGAGGCGCTCCGCGAAGCCTTGCAGCCTGTGAAGCACAAGATGTGCGAGGACAACCAGCGCCGCGCCGAGACGAATCCCCTGCGCGTGCTCGACTCCAAGGACGCGCACGACCAGGAGATCATCGACGCGCTGCCCAAGATCGCCGACTTCCTCGGCGAGGACTCGCGCGGGCACTTCGAGCAGGTGAAGGCCGCGCTCGATGCCTGCGGCGTGCCCTATACGATTGAGCCGCGCCTCGTTCGCGGACTCGACTACTACACGCGCACGACCTTCGAGTTCACCGTTCCCGATGGCAGCGGTCTGGGTACGCAGAACGCCCTGCTGGGCGGCGGCCGCTACGACGGTCTGTCCGAGATGCTGGGCGGGCCAAAGGCTCCCGGCATCGGTTTTGCGATCGGCGAAGACCGCCTCATCCTGACGCTGCTGGCCCAGATGGAAGCAAAGGAGCCCGCCAAGCTCGACGCCTTCGTCGCGCCGATGGGCGTTGCACAGAATCCTGCTGCGCTCGAACTTGCCCGCGAGCTGCGCGCCGCCGGGCTGCGGATCGAGGTCGGCGACGGCTCCTTCCGCCTGCGCAAGTCCTTCGAGACCGCCGACAAACTGGCCGGCAAGATGATCATTGTCGGCGAGGACGAGGTGAACTCCGGCCTGTTTACGGTGAAGAACTTCGCCAGGGGCGAGCAGGAGAAGGTTCCGCGTGCGGAGCTGGCGGCGGTGTTGAAGGGCTGAGGAGGGCTGATGGAGCGACGAGGGTTCTTTAAGATGGCTGCGGCTGCGGGTTTTGCCGGGGCAGCGCAGGCTGGAGCGCAGAGCGGCACCGCAACGCAACCGCCCCTCATCGAACGCGCCACTCCGGGCCAGCCCTCAAAGGGCAAGGTCTTCGCGCTGATCACACCGCATCTCGACGACGGCCCCATCTTCGCCGGTGGCACGGTGGCCAAGCTGCTCAACGAGGGCTACACCGGCTACTTCATTCGCGTAAGCAACGATGAGAAGGACTCCTACAACCTGACGCTGGGCGAGACCGTGCTGGCGAACGAGCAGGACGCGGCGCGCTTTGTCGAGGTGGCCGGGCTGAAGAAGCGCTACGACCTGCAATACCGCAACCACGGCCTCGACGACGTCTCGCGCATGGAGATTCGCGTTCGCCTCATCTTCCTCTTCCGCCTGCTGAAGGTGGACACCGTGCTGAGCTACGACCCCTGGGGCCACTACGAGGAGAACCCCGACCACTACGTCACCGCGCAGGCGGTCGAGGCGGCGTGCTGGATGTCCGCCGACCATCTCGACTTCCCCGAGCAGTTCGAGGTGGGCCTGAAGCCGCAGGGCGTCAGCGAGAAGTACTACTTCGCTCGCGGACCGCAGCTTGTGAACCGCGTCGTCGACATTGGCCCGACGTTGCAGCAGAAGGTCGCCTACATCAAGTCGTGCAAAAACATGATCACGAACATGGTGCGCAGTACCAACGACTCGCTGGCCGCTCGCGGTATGCGCGTCCCTGCATTTGCCGGGGGACAGGATGCGGCGAACGAAGCCTACATTCAGGCAGCGTTCATCGAGCGCGACAAGCGCGTCGGCGCAAAGTATGGCCTGGAGTACGCCGAGGAGTTCCACTACATCGGCCCGGACCACTCGCTGGACGAGTACATTCGCGCTCATGCTGAGCGCATTTGAATACTGATGAGACTTCTCGCCACGTTGTTATTCGGCGCTCTTTCGGCGTCCTCACTCGCTCAGGTCTCCGGTCGTTTCTACATATACAAATCGGCAATACCGGTCGGCCAGACGGCTGTTGTTCGCTTCAAAGTCACTAACTCTACAAGCCAGCCCTATCGTCTTGATACAACCGGCTTCCCCGGCCAGCCGTTATGCGCGGGCTACACGGTAAAGGTTATTCATCAACCGAAAACTTTGAAGATAGACCGAAATCGCGGCAATACCTGCATTCTCAATGGACAGTTCCAACACGTCATGATTTCACCGGGGGCGACGTTTATTCAGGATATAGACCTCAGTATCTACCTGGATCTCAGCGCAAAGGGCAGGTATGCGGTCGAAGTAACTCATCACAGCTTTAGGAAGAACGATGCTCCGCATGATCCACTTGATTGCTCAGCGACAGTCGAATTTCGTGTTCGGTAAGGAAAATCACAGGCGGCAGGTAAGATGACAGACCGCTCTCCAACCGGGTAGCAGTCACTATCCATGCCGTATTTCGCCCAACATTTAGCCAATCTGCCTTACCCTTCGTACAATAGAAACATCGTGACACTCGACTTTTTAGGTACTTTGCAGCGCACCCACAAGTGCGGCGAGCTCCGTGTGGAGCAGGATGGTAACGACGTTGTTCTGATGGGGTGGGTCAACCGGCGGCGCGACCACGGCAATCTCATCTTCCTCGACCTGCGCGACCGCACCGGCATCACGCAGGTGGTTCTCGACAAAGAGGTTTCGAGCGAGGCACATGCCAAGGCCGAGACTGCCCGCTCGGAGTATGTCGTCGCCGTTGTGGGTCGCGTGCGCAAGCGCGGCGAAGGGCTCGACAACCCGAACATGCCCACCGGCGCGATTGAGGTCGTCGCCAAGGAGTTGCTGTTGCTGAACGAGGCGAAGACGCCTCCCTTCTCGCCCGCCGAAGATGCGATTGCCAACGAAGAGGTGCGGCTGAAGTACCGCTACCTCGACCTGCGCCGCGAGCAGATGCAGAAGAACTTCGCGCTGCGCCACAGGGTCGCGCGCGCGATCCGCGAGTACCTCTCCGAGAACGGCTTCCTCGAGATCGAGACGCCGTTCATGACGCGCTCCACCCCTGAGGGTGCGCGCGACTACCTCGTACCGAGCCGCGTCCACACCGGCGAGTTCTACGCTCTGCCGCAGTCGCCGCAGATCTTCAAGCAGATTCTGATGATCTCGGGCTTCGACCGGTATTTTCAAATTGCGCGCTGCTTCCGCGACGAAGACCTCCGCGCCGACCGCCAGCCCGAGTTCACGCAGATCGACCTCGAGATGACCTTCCCCCGGCAGGAGACGGTCTTCCGCGTCGTCGAAGGCTTTCTGAAGGCGGCGTTCGCGACCGCAGGCATCACGCTGCCCGAAGGCCAGTTCCTCGAGATGAGCTACGACGACGCCATCCGCAAATACGGCATCGACAAGCCCGACATGCGCCTGCCCGCGATGGCCGAACTTACTGACGACCTGACGCCCGCGCTGCGCGAGACGCTGAAGATCGAGCAGAAGCTGCCTGTGCTCGGCTTCATCATCCCAAAGGCCGGTGGCTTGAGCGGCACCGAGCGCAAGAAGCTGCTGAGCGAAGTCCGCGCCAACTTTGGCGAAAGTGGTCTCGACCTGCTCGACACCGAGCGCCTGAAGACGAACGAGACGTTCGCTCCGCTGGCTGCGGCGATCGAAGCGAAGCTGGGAGTGAACAATCCCACCCTTCGCGATGAGACCGCGAAGGATGGGGCACCCGATCTGTTGGTCGTCGTGACGCCGAAGCTCGGCACGCCGGAGAAGTGGAACTACGATCCGCAGTGGATCTACAAGCGCGTCGGCGCGCTGCGTTTGCAGCTGGCGCAGAAGTTCGCCGACAAGCACAAGCTCTTTGAGCAAACCGGCACGGCGAACGACTTCAAGTTTCTCTGGGTCACCGACTTCCCCATGTACGAGTGGGACGAGGAGGCGAAGACCTGGAACGCGGCGCACCATCCCTTCACCTCGCCGCACGAGGACGACATCAAGTCGGGCGCGCTGTTCAACGACAAGGGCGCGGTGCGCGCGCTGGCCTACGACATCGTGCTCAACGGCACGGAGTTGGGCTCGGGTTCGATCCGTATCCACCGCAAGGACGTGCAGGCTGAGATCTTCCGCTCGCTCGGCATGAGCGACGAGGAGGCGAAGCAGCGCTTCGGCTTCTTCCTCGACGCGCTGGAGTACGGCACGCCTCCGCACGGCGGCATCGCGCTCGGCGTCGACCGCATCGTGATGATCCTCGCAGGAGCAAGCAGCCTGCGCGAGGTCATCGCCTTCCCCAAGACGGCCAAGGCGATCGACCTGATGGTCGACGCGCCAAGCCCTGCGACGGAACAGCAGTTGAAGGAGTTGCACCTGAAGATCGCTCCACGGAGCTGACGAACCTATGCCCCTCTTCTACCTGCGTCGTCTCACCGGAAGCCAGCGTAGCGAAAAGGCAAACCGCCACCTCGCACGATACCTGGCGTTTATTGCCGGTGCGACGAATGCAGGCGGCCTGCTGGCTGTGGGGCACTACACGTCGCACATGTCGGGCATCATCTCTACGATGGCCGACGATTTTGCGCTGACCAGGATGCAGTTTGTGCTCGATGGCTTCGTCTCCGTGCTGTCCTTCCTCACAGGCGCATTTCTAACGACGCTGCTGGTGCGCTGGGCGCGCTCGCGCCAGTTTGAGAGCGAGTACGCGCTGCCGCTCATCATCGAAGCAGGCATGCTGATCGCCTTCGGGGCAAGGGGCAGAATCTTTACCGGCGGCCGCGCGATGGACATCATCGTTCTTCTCTGCTTTACGATGGGGCTGCAGAACGCCATCATCTCCAAGATCTCCGACTCGGTGATTCGGACCACGCACCTCACCGGCATGGTCACAGATATCGGGATCGCGCTGGGTCGTATCATCAGCAGGCAATACAAAGACGACCCCGGCGGAATCGATGCACCGCATGAGTGGTCGAAGCTGCGTCTGCTGGGCTCGCTGATCGTTCTCTTTTTCGTTGGCGGCGTCGTCGGCGCGCTCGGGTTCAAGTACGTCGGCTTCCTGTTCACCCTGCCGCTCGCGGCGATACTAGTTCTGCTCGCGGCCGTGCCCGTGGTGGATGACCTCAACCGCACACGCCACCCCGCCGTTTAATTACGCATAAAAAAGCCGCGACGGAGGTATCTCTCCTGTCGCGGCTAAGTAAGTATCCGACTACTGCACGGTGATGGTGATGGTCTGCGTGCTGCGATCGAACTGGTTGGTGGCGTAGAGCGTGTAGGTGGTCGTTTTGGTTGGGTGGACCGTAACGGTGTTGCCGCGCACGGCGCCGACCTCGGGCGAGATGACGTAGTACGAGGCGTTGTCCGCCGCCCATGTCAGAGTCACGGCGGTTCCCGATGCGACGGTCAGGTTGTCCGCAGTAAAGCTCTTGATCGCCGGAGCTGCGCCCGTCGGAACGTTTGCGGCCGTGTAGACCGTTCCCGACTGCACCACCTCGAATGCTGAGGTTGGGACCTGCTTCAGCTTCTGTAGATCGTCGTTGTTCCAGCGATCGTCGGGAGCGCCGATCAGGAACATGCTGCTTCCGTTGTCGGCCATGATCATGCCGTACTTCTTCAACGCCGTAAGAATGACCTGCGACTGCGGAGGATACGACGAGATGTCGAAGTCCGCCTTGAGGCGCATGCGCATTCCCATGGGCGCGGCGTTGGGGTCGGAGTTGTTCGCCGCCCAGTGCGTGGCCGGTGCGACGAACGCCGCCTTGCTGCGCTGCAACGTGACGCGAATGGCGTGGTCGACGTGGCCGGCTGCGACCTCTTCGTAACGCACGAGGCCGGGGAAGACGGGAAGGCCGGCCGCATCGGTCGAGGTCCAGCGGAAGGGACGCGCGTTGACGTTCAGCAGGTCCCACACCGCTCCGGCAGCAGCCTGCCAGGTTCCGTCGCCCTGCGAGTACGCGCCGCCCAGCTCGTAGAGCCAGCAGTTGTTGCGGTCGAGCACGAGCGAGTGGCGGTCGCCGTCTCCAGGGTTCGGATCGCCTTCAATCGCCGTGCTGCTGGTGAAGGGCATGGGGCCGGGATCGCTCTCGTCGCCGTAGTCGGTGTAGTTGACCGTAGTAAACGGAGTACCGCTGACCACGGTGTAGGGAATCCCGATCGTCGAACCGTCGTACTGGCCCGCACCGAAGTTCGCATACAGATGCGAGTTGCCGATGAAGCTGATGTAGTTGGCGGAGTTGCCGTCGAGCGGAGCAACGGAGATGTCCTGACGCCAGGCATCATTTGCCGCAAAGGGGAGAAAGCCGTTGAGGTTGGCTCCCTGGCCGAGGCTCATCACGCTGCAGGCAAGCTGCTGCGGGGTGGGCGTGGGTGTTGGTGCAGGTGTTGGAGTTGGGTCAGGTGTTGGGGTGGGTGTGGCCACTGGAGGCGCCGGGGCCGGAGTGGGGTCAGGAGCCGGCGTTACAACAGGCGGAGCCGGAGTGGGGGCAGGTTCTGGCGTAGGAGTCGTTACGGGTGGGGCCGGCGTCGGGGCAACTACAGGGGGAGCAGGGGTTGGATCTGGAGTTGGCGCCGGAGTGACCATGGGTGGCGTAGGAGCAGGTGCAGGCGTCGGCGCAGGCGTTGCCACTGGGGGCGCTGGAGTGGGCGTTGGCGCCGGGGCCGTTACCGGAGGCGCGGGCGCAGGTGCCGGGGCCGAAACCGGCGTATGGACTGGGTCGCTTGTGGCTGTCGTCGAAGTCGTTGTCGTCGTGGTGGTTGAGCTTGATCCGGACGACGTGCTCGTGGGGGCCGATGAGGGGCTGGAAACGGGTGACAGGGTTCCGACGCCGAGGCCTGCTGCGCCGGGAATCAGGCCTGAACCGCAGCCTGTCACGGAGACAGCAAGAGTCAGCAAAGCCAGTCTGGGGAGGGTTCCTGGCATGCACTACTCCTTGGTGGCCCTCAAAGTGAGAGCGCTAAAAATATCAAGGTCAGCTTTTGAGGTCCTTTTTTAGAGGAGAAAAGTTCTTTCAAATGACATGCAATAACTTGCATTATTGATGCAGAATCTTGCACCTGTCTATACGTCAAAAGTCGTAAGAATTGGCGATCCCCAGCGAGATGAATCACATAGACAGTGGATTAAATTCCGCCGTGCCAGTCGTAGCCAAACCGCTCCCAGTATTCGTAAGGACGCGTGTTGGTGTAAGTGATTCGACCAATCTGTTTGATCTGCTTGTAGCCGTATTTGAGCGGCATGGACAGGCGCAGCGGCGCTCCATGCGCGGGGAGGAGGTCTTCGCCGCTCATCTGGTAACAGAGCAGTGTCTGCGGGTGCACCATTGCGGCAATCTCAAATGCGGAGAAGTAGGAGCCATCCGTCGTCGTCATGGCGACATACTTCGGCAATGCGCCGCCCGGTCCGCGCCCGGGGGGAAACGCCTCCATAAAATCGCGAAAGCGCACGCCGCCGAAGTGCATGATGTCGCTCCAGCCTTCGATGCACTTGAACTCGGTCGCATACTCGGTGAAGGGCAGTGCCCTGAGGTCGTCCATGGTCAACAGAAGGCCAGGTGCAGGTGGAAGGCGCTCGGGCACTTCGATTAAAGGGTTTTCATCTTTCGTGGAGTTGTCCTTCATCGTGCTTGCCGGCTGAAAAGCAGCCTCTCCATCCAGCTCGAGCGTCCGCGCGACGAACTCGTCGGAGTAGCGGTACTTCCACGCCGCCAGGTTGCTGACAAACCGGGGGTGCGCCGACACCTCAGGCGAAAGACCCGCAACCTGCAGCCGCCAGCTTTCGGGGTCCATGTCGCGACGCAGGCCGAGGCCATTGACGCGTGCGCGCTTCACCGCTTTGTGGAGAGGATACGTCTTCGCCAGCGCGGTCTCGCCAACGACATGTTCTGCAAGCAGCCTGTTGAACTCCTCGGCCCTGCGCAGGGGAGCCCGGAGCATACCGATGGTATGACTCTTCATCAGCGCGACAAAGCCTGCCCCACCGGCCGCAGCGGCGGCTGCCGCGGCGATAAAACTTCGGCGCGCGCGGCGTTTGGCCTCAGCCGCAACTGCGGCGTTCCGCGCTTCTATGCCGTCGCGTCGAGGGTCAGTCGCCATGAACGCTCTCGGCTTCCAGCGAAGGTTTATTCGCTTCAGGCTCAGCGACGATATCAAAACCAGTCACGATCGATTGCAGCCGTCCCCAACCTGCACGCAAACCTTGAAAGAGATGAACGCAGATGAAGATGCAGAATGCAATCGTGGTCCAGAAGTGAATCAACCGCGCAGCACGGTATCCGCCCATCATCGCAGTCGTAAACGGCAGTGACGTCGGCTTCCAGATCGCGATTCCGCTGATGACAGAAATCGCACCAATCATCAGCACCAGCGTGTAGGCGATACGTTGCGCGCCGTTGTACGTCTCACCGTGCCCGGCCGCTTCGCGGTTCAGCAGGTCGTTCCACACAGTGCGCGCAAGCTGCCTGAAGTCGCGCGCGCCGGGGACGATCCGTCTCCACTCGCCAGAGATCGCAAGGAACAGAAGATAGGCGATCCCATTGATAGCGAACGGCCACATGACGAGTGCATGAAAGGAAAGCCCGCGCGTGAAGTGATTGTTCAGCCGGAAGGCGTTGTAGAACCAGTCAGGGAAGAAGCGGAAGAGCGTGAAGTTCCCAACGCCCACTCTGTACACGCGATGTTCGAGGATGTTGAGGTCGATCGAGTCGGCCCAGTAGATCATCAGGCCGCTCCAGATCATGATGGCCAGGAGCGGAAAGTTGATCCAGTGCATCCAGCGAACGGCGAGCGAATGCCTCTCCTCGATGCGGAGCACCGTGGGGAGGTCGCTTCTCGGAACAAGTGAAGCAGTGCTTAATGCAGAGTCCTGGCCCGCCATCGTTCTCTAAGGGAAACTTACTTCCACCTTAGCCTGAAGATGCGTCAGCGGCCAGCAAAAGTACATACCACTTTTCGCCTAAAGCACGAAACTGCTCTGTTTTCAACGTGATATCGATTGCAGATTTCAGTTCATCCAGCGCTTGTCGTTTGGATCGCGCCGCAGTTCGTCGGGGTCGATGTAGCGGCCGTCCTTGTCGAAGTGGACCTCGCGGTTCTGCTTGCGCATGTAGACCTCGAATTTGCGGGCGGCGCGGCGGCGCTTGTAGCGATAGTAGGAGTTGCGAACGCCATAGAGCCTCTCGGAAAAACCGAATGCAATACCGCGGCGCGGAGCGAAGCGCACGAAGAGAAAGCCGGCCAGCGCGCCCGATAGCTGCAAGAGCGCGCCAAAGCTGTCAGCCTCTTTCAGCAGCACGGCAATCGCGATGAGAATGTAGACCGCGACCATGTACTTCGCCTTGATGCGAAGCACGAACCAGAGCAGAAACTCCTGCTCGCCGAAGACCATGGCAATGGCGATCAGGAGTCCGAAGATGCCGGCCCAGGCGCTGACGGCGCCCACATCGGGCCGCAGGCCAAACACATGCGTAAACGAGATCGCCGAGGCGACCACAGCGCCGCCGATCACCGACGTCCAATAAAGCTCGCTGAGCCATCGGCTGCCATAGGACCCCTCGAGCAGCGACCCCGTAAACCACAGCGTCAGCATGCTGAAGATGATCGAGAGAATGCCGGGCTGAATCAGCGAGTAGGTTGCCAGTTGCCAGATCTCTCCGTGCAGCACGGCGACCGGCCGCAGGGCCAGGTGCGTCAACAGAAAACCTTCCGCCGGGACAGACACCCAGTGAAGGACCGCCAGGCCGAAGAAGACCGCGATGTTGAGCAGAATGAGTCTTCGCACCGCTCCGCTGAAGGACGGCAGGGCAAACGGGATTTGGCTGGAACGAGGCATCGCTGGAGTCTATTTCACCACAGCCCAGCCGCTTGCCGCTTCCAGGATGAAGCAAGCCGCGAGAGTTTTCCGCATGCGCTTGACGCACAGCCGAGACGTGCCGCTAAATTAGAAGCGGAGGCGTTGCGCCGGCCGGCGATCCCGCATCACAGACGGCAGGTGCAACCTGTACACGGAGGACCGTATGGCTGTGGTATGTCCCGAATGCGATAGCCCGATCGACCTGGATACAGACGTCGACGCAGGCGAAACGGTGCAGTGCGAAGAGTGCGGCGTCGAGCTCGAGGTGGTCTCGGTCGACCCAATCGAACTGGCCCCGATCGAAGAGGCCGGTTACGACGACGAAGAGCTTGCCCACCCGTTGACCGAAGACGACGAGTAATCTCGCGCGCACTCAGGCCGAGTGCGTCTGCTGAGTGCGTCTCTGGCCGGAGTCCGTATACTGAAAGCATGAAAAGAACCTCGATGCTCTGCTCCCTTGCCGGTAAAGCCGCTTTGGTCTCTTCGTCATTGCTTGCATTCACGCTCGCGCCCGGAATGCTTGCCGTCCCAGCAGCCGCGCAGCAACGCGGCCCGGTGCAGCGTGTGGTCCAGGGCAAGGTGACCGACGGCGCGAACGCCGCGCTGAAAGGGGCGGTCGTCTATCTGAAGGACGGCCACACGCTCTCGGTCAAGAGCTTTATCGCCGACGACCAGGGAGAGTACCGCTTCGGCCAACTGGCCCAGAACACCGACTACGAGATCTGGGCCGAGCTGAACGGCAAGAAGAGCTCGGTGAAGACCATCAGCTCCTTCGACAGCAAGAACCAGTTCTATATCAACCTGAAGATCGATAAGTAGCAGACGGGGACCAACCTCGTTGTTATCGGTCGATGTTGAAATCGTCGTAAAAAAAATGGGCCGCAGACGCGGCCCCATCGAGTCGTGCAACAGGTTGTTTAGAAGATGAAGGCCAGCTTCCAGCGGACCGAACGCGCCGTCTGGAACGTGTTCGGCAGACCGTACTGATTCGAGAGAATCTTCGGGCTGACTGCACCGTTCTTGCTGGTCGTACCGATCGTACCATTCATCTCCGCCATGTAATCGTAGCCGGTCATGAGCTGGTAGTAGTCGGTCCCGACCGGGTTCGCCGTGGAACCGATAGTTGGAGCCGAGGTCGTCGGCGTTACGTTGTAGGCCATAGCAGCATGCTGGTTGAGCAGGTTGTTCACGTTGAACTCACCACCGAAGCGGCGATTCTCGTGGTCCTTGCTTACATGGATGTAATGGCCAATGTTGGTACTCGTCTGTGTGAAAGCGCCCGTTCGTCGCAAACCTACAGAACTCTTCGTGATCGAGCCGTCTGCCTGACGTGAGAGATTCACATAGTGGCTCTGGTCTTCGACGAACTGGCAGGCGCTGTTCGAAGCCAGATTGCCGAGGCAGGTGCTTACGGGTGTTCCCGACGAAGCGATCTGCGTAAGGCCCAGAGTGGACTCGCCCAGGAAGGACTTCAACCGGTAGAAACCGAACAAAGTCAACGAGTGCGGACGGTCGGTGGGAAGCGGACCGCCGAAGGGCTTGCCGGCCGCCGTGAACTGCATCGTCGGATTGTCGAACGAACGGTTGTTATTTGGGTTATGACGTCCGCCAGAGCCGTCTGTGATAAACGTGCTCGTCAGTCCCGGATAATTGCCATAGAGGCGGCTGTAAGTGTAGAAGGCCGTCACCTGATAGTTGTTCGCCCGCTTCTCCACGCGGAACTCCAGGCCGTTGTATACGCGCGATGCAGCCGGAGTCGATGGGCACGTAGAGCAGATACCCGCCGGATTCAGGAACCCTGCTGCCGTAGCGGGGGCCATACCATTCGTGATGGCAGTGCGATATACGTTCGGAAGCGGACGATGTAGTAAGTCGCCATACGCTGAACCGGGGTTGCCGATGTAGTACCCATACGTATCATTCAGACCCATGTCTTCCGTCGTAGAGTCGAGGGCCTTGCGAACGTAACGGGCGTTGAACGACAGGGTCGGTGTCATTGCATACTCCGCACCTGCCTGAACCTCGTGCTGAGCGGTCGGCTTGATGTTCGGATCGACACCGGGATCATCCGAGCTGTTATTCACAGCACGGTAGTCCAGGTTTTCGATAAAGCGGCCAGCATTGCCGCCAGTTGCCCCTGTATCGTTGACAGCGTTGGAGGCCACGCCCGGAGCCAGGCCTGTCGACGGGCAGCCGTGACGGAAGCCGTCCCCTGCTACTGGTGCCGTCGGCAGGATGAGATTGAAGTTCGGGTTGTCGAGCGTGTACACGCAATCGTGCCAGTAGTTGCCGCCGAAGCTGCCCTGCGGAAGCGAGAACTTCAGAATGTCGAAGTACTTGCCGTAGCTCGCAAATATCTTGAATTTGCCGTTGTGCAGCAGGTCGTAGGCACCGCCAAGGCGAGGAGCGATTCTGCTGCCCCAGCCAAACGTGATGCTCGGATCGCCTGCGGCATACGGCGGCAGGTACTCACGATCGAAGCGAACACCCACATTGAGTGTCAGGCCGGTATGTCCCACCGTCCAGTCATCCAGCGCATACAGGCCATGCGCATTGGAGTCGATCTTGCCCAGAACGTCCGTACCATCACGGACGATGAAGTAGCCGTAGTTGCCGGTGCAGTTCTTCGTGGCATTGGAAACTCCCCATGCCGCCTGATTAGCCGAGATAACAGCATCGCATGCCGTCGGACTGGTGCCAGGCGAGTAAGTCTGGCCTGAGCCGTAAAATAGAAGCACCTGCGCATAGTCAAAGAGCGTCTTTACGTTGTTTCCGGTGCGCGCGAACTGGTAGCCTCCCTTGAAGTTGTGCGTACCCGCCCACCCGGTCTTTATGTGAGAGATGTCGACGCTCAACCCTTTCCGTGTATAGGTGTTGAAGAACGTCGGCTGGTTCGCCCCGATATTCGCAAAGCCCGACGTGTTCTGATATGTGGTTGGGATCGCAGCCCCGGAGAGCGTCGAGGTCGTCCCGGTTACAGAGTTCTGGTACACATACCGCAGACCTGACGCGGTACCCAGTGTGTGCGTATTGTTGAACAGATAGCCGTAGCGCGCCGAGATCAGCGTCCTCGTGCCCAGCGTGTAATCGGCGCCAAATGAGTACACCGAGATCGGGTTCACAAAGCCGCCGTCAGGGCGGAAGTTTGCCGGGTTCGTGCTGGCGCTCGTGCTCGTCTGCCCCAGCTTACTGTCAGGATTCGGCAACTGGCCCACAATGCGGACGAAGTTATAGTCCCACCCGGCGAAGAGGCGCAGCTTGCCGGTAGGACTGTAATCCAGGCGGCCAACGGCAGAATGTGTATCCGCAGCATTGTAGTAACTATGCGGGCCGGCGTTGCCCAGGAACGTGGACGTCGCATCACGCCGCGTCCGCTGAAAGTCTGGCGCATAGCTGGCAAATATGAACAGTTTGTCAGTCAACAGCGGCCCGCCGACCTGGAAGCTCGGGTCTACATAGCGATAATGATCCTGCTTCGCAATGTAGTACTGCGCAGTCGCATCGACGCGCGTCGATGAGTTCGCCGATGTTGCAGGATCGTAGCGCAGGAAGCAGACCGTGCTGTACACGCATTGGTCGTTAGCGTCCATGAGGCTCGAGCGGTACCCCAACGAAACTGCACCATGCCAGGAGTTGGTGCCGCGAGCGGGGATCACATTGATCACGCCGCCCAATGCGCCGCCGTATTGGGCATCAATGGACCCATTC
Source organism: Acidobacteriota bacterium (assembly GCA_018268895.1). Classification (NCBI taxonomy): domain Bacteria; kingdom Pseudomonadati; phylum Acidobacteriota; species Acidobacteriota bacterium. The sequence continues at coordinate 135,691 of JAFDVP010000007.1, forward strand.
TTGACGGAAACCTGCTCGAAGAACTCGCCGGGGACATTGATGCCGATTCCGCCACCCTGAACATTTGTGATGTTCACGCCATCCATCATGTAGATGTTCTCGGAGTCCGATGCACCATCCACCTGGAAGCCGTTCATACGGCTCGAGCCGCCCCCTATGTTGGCATTGCCGGCAGCGTTCGGTGTGGTCGTGCCGTTCACAACCGCAAGACTCTGCAACGGCTCCTGACGAACTCCCGGAACCAGCGTAAGCAACGATTGGAACGAGCGGCCAGACTTCGGCAGAGCATCAATCTGTTCTTTGTCGATCACCGTCTCGACCTTGCTCTGCGTCACGTCGACCATCGCAACCGATGAGCTAACGTCAACAACTGCCACCGTACCAGCAGCAGTGAGTCTGATATTGAAATTGGGAAGATCGCCTGCGGCAAGTTTCAGTTGGGTCGCCTTGAACGACATGCCGCCGCCGTTGACCGTGATCTCGTAGGTGCCCGGAGGCAGTGCATTGAGCCGATAGAAACCGTGCGAGTCCGTCGTGGTCATAGCCGGCTTGATCAGGCTGACGCTGGTCGCCGTTACGGTAGAATTCGGCACCACAGCGCCTGTGGGATCGGTGACAACTCCTTGAACAGCGGCGGTAGTCTCCTGGGCTGTTGCCGTGCCCGGCGTTGCGATCAACGCGAGCGCAAGCAGGAAAAACGCCGTCGTCAGACGGCGAAGCATTGTTGATGGGGAATTGATCATCTTCGTGTGGCCTCTCAAAGTAATCTCCGGCCTTGGCCGGAGGGTTCTTGCCAACTTCCGCGGCTCGCTCGTTGGCCGCGGTTCGCCATACAACCACTGCAAACAAAAACAGTGCGCCCTTCAGGCACGCAACGTCAGTGTCTGCTGGAGCAGTAAGGGGCATCTCGGCCGCCTTACCGGGGTTTAAGTATGGTGGAGAACGTATCCTTCGATAATCGAAACGTCAATAGAAAAATGTGATGAAATTCAATTTTCTTGTGACAGATTACGCAATATGGGGACAAACCGCCTTGACATTCATCGAGAAACTATAGGTAAGTGGTTTGTTGCTGTAGTTTAGCCCTCGTCATCGGTACGATCTCCATGGCTTGGAGGCTGGCTTGTCACGATGATGCGCAGAGGCGTTTTTCCGCGATTGATCACCTGATGCTTCTCTCCCGGAGCAATCTCAATCCCCTCACCCTGGCGAACCACGAACTCCTGGCGCTCAACCTCCATCGTCAGCTCACCGTCCAGTACGAGGAAGAACTGCCTCGCTCGCATATGGTAGTGCCGGCGCTCGCAGGCCCCTGGAGGCATCAGTTCCTCAATAACGTTCAGCTCCGGCGTGCGGACCAGGTACCAACCGTCGCATTCCGTGCCATTCGGACCGCCCCACTTGTAGTGCTCCGCGTTTGCGGTTGAGATGACCTTCGCCTGCATAGAGCTACAGCGTACAGGGAATGGGAATGAAGCGCGAGATGGCCTTCTATTCCCTACTTCCTCTTTCCCTAATCCCTGCCTTTACAGAGGGATGTTCCCATGCTTCTTCGGAGGCAACTTCTCGCGCTTCGTCGCCAGCATATCGAGCGCCGTATTCAGCCGCCGCCGCGTTTCGCTCGGCCGGATCACAGCATCGACATAGCCGCGTTCCGCGGCGACGTACGGGTTCGCGAAGCGCTCGCGGAACTCGTCGACCTTCTCCTTGCGCGCCTCGGCCAGCACCTCGAGCTTCTGCTCCTCGGTCAGCGAGACGCCCTGCGGCATCACCGCCTGCGCCCGCCGCACCACGGCGTCCAACTCGCGCTTGTAGACGATGTTCACCGCGCCCTCCGGCCCCATCACCGCGATCTCCGCCGTCGGCCACGCCAGGTTCACGTCCGTGCGCAGGTGCTTCGAACTCATGACGCAGTACGCTCCGCCGTAGGCCTTGCGCGTGATGACGGTCAGCTTCGGAACGGTGGCTTCGGCGAACGCATACAGCAGCTTCGCGCCGTGGCGAATGATGCCGCCATGCTCCTGCCCCGTGCCGGGCATAAAGCCGGGAACATCCTCAAACGTGATCAGCGGAATATTGAACGCATCGCAGAAGCGCACAAACCGCGCGCCCTTCACGCTCGCGTCGATGTCGAGCACGCCGGCCAGCACCGCAGGCTGGTTCGCCACGAGGCCCACCGTCCGCCCGTTCATCCGCGCAAAGCCGACGACCAGGTTGCGCGCAAAGTGCTCATGCACCTGGAAGAGATACCCATCGTCGACGATCTTCGTAATCACGTCGACCATGTCGTAAGGCTGGTTCGACTCCTCGGGAATGATCGTCTCGAGCGCGGCATCGGCCCGGTCGGCGGGATCACTCGCCGCCCGCCGCGGAGGGTCATCGAGATTGTTCGACGGAATGAACCCCACCAGCTCGCGCACCATCGCCAGGCACTCGCGATCGTCGTGCGCCATGAAATGCGCCACGCCGGAGATCTCGTTGTGCGTCGTCGCCCCGCCCAGCTTGTCCTTGGTCACGTCCTCGTGCAGCACCGTCTTGATTACGTCCGGCCCGGTCACGAACATGTAGCTCGTCTTCTCCGTCATCAGCGTGAAGTCGGTAATGGCCGGTGAGTAGACGGCCCCGCCTGCGCACGGACCGAGGATCGCCGATATTTGCGGCACCACGCCGCTCGCCAGCGTGTTGCGCAAAAAGATGTCCGTGTAACCGGCCAGCGAGAGCACGCCCTCCTGGATGCGCGCGCCACCCGAATCGTTCAGCCCGATCACCGGCGCGCCCACCTTCATGGCCATGTCCATGATCTTGACGATCTTCGCGGCGTTCGCCTCCGAGAGCGACCCGCCAAAGACGGTGAAGTCCTGCGCAAACACAAACACCACGCGCCCATCGATGCGCCCGTGTCCGGTGACAAAGCCATCGCCGGGAACCCGCTGCTCGTCCATGCCGAACTCCGAGGCGCGATGCGTAACGAACTTGTCCGTCTCCTCGAACGTGCCCTCATCGAGCAGCAGGTCCACACGCTCCCGCGCCGTGAGCTTCCCCGCCTTGCGCTCGCGAGCGCGCCGCTCCGGCCCACCACCCTCTTCGGCGATGGCATGACGAGCAGCCAACTCGGCCAGACGCACCTGGTGCGGCGTCAGCTTCGTGTCGTGTTCCTTGGGGGTCGCGGGAGGTTCAGCAGCAGCCATGAGGTGCGATTTTAGCAGGCTTTTTTGAGAGATCGTTGGAGCCTACCTTTAGAAGTGGGTTTGCGCTTATACACGAACTCCCACTCATGTCTTTCGGCATGAGTGGGAAACCTGCTAGTGCTGGTTCTAATACGTGTCCTGAACGACTTGAGTGCCTGCTCGAAACACAACATAAGGGCCTGCGATACTACCGTTCTTGTCTACCGGTGCAGGACCCGTCCAGGTTGGGGAGCCGGAGCTGAGCGAATAGATGATGTTGTTGGATGGCGAATACACCTGATTTCCAGACGCAGATTGAATTGGAAAGAGCTGGGGAATGGGTGAAGTCGATATCTGGTTCCCGCCGGCGTCGTAGATTACAGCGGTAGCATATGTCATGAAGGTAGGAAACTGGTTAAAGGTATTTACAAGAAACTTCGTATTGTCCAGCCACCCCGAGAGCAAACCATTCACTGCGGTTTGTATCTGACCATTTTTATAGACGTTGACGGTATAACTCCCTGACATATTATCGCCCGATCCGAATGGAGAGATTGCCGCAAGAGTGGCATCCGGCGAAAAGCTGATTGGTTGCGAGGCGCCGTTTATGGAGAAGAGGGGCGATCCGCCGCCAACGGGAATTACCTGCCATGTTGTGGCAAGCCGCTTCCCGAATAAAGTTCCGGTTCGCGCCATAGTAAAGTCTGTATAGCTACCAGGCGGGTAAGTAAAGGTGTTGATGAGTGATTGCGAAGGCAGGGATATGAAATCGATGTTATTGCCGTACCCAATTCCAAGTACCGTGCCATCGTCCGATAGCTGTAATTTAGAAGCGGCATGGGCAAAGCTTCCGTCGGGTTGAGTGTTTCCGGCAAGGAAGTAGGTGATCTGCCCGTCGTATGTTGAGAGTGCGATCCTTGCTGGACTTCCGGCGATGGCCTTGAGAGCACCATGATTCAAAGTGTGTTGATGTGACTCATCAACCACAAGACTGGACCCAGCTAAGAACAACTGAGACGTAGTGGCAGCAGCGAAGGCCTGAGGATTAGTCGACAGGTTCGTTTTGACCGGCGAAGAACCTGACAGGTCGACGACAAATGATGGTGCGCCCACGCCCCCCACGGCCAGCATGGAACCGGATGGGATAAGGTATGACTGTGTGGATGCGCTGCTGTAGGTGACGGTTGGGGAATTTGCACCTACGGCATAGACGTATGTCGAGCTACCCCCCGAAAACGTCATCCAATTCCCCTGACCCACAAAGTTAAGCAGTGGGGGATCCGGATCTAGCAATACCGGAGCTATTGGGGATGTCATTATCGCTTCTTGAACACTCGCACTGGAATAAACCCAGACTGTTGATCCAGTATTTGTGAAGAATCGATTGCCATCCTGAAACCAGGAATAAAAATAGCCTGAAAAGGCTGGCCCGACCGACGAATTTCCTGTGGCTACTGAGATTGTTTCGATTACATTTTGCCCTGCCGGCCCCTGCGCTACCATGACTTGCTGAGGCGTCGCGAAGGCCTTTGCGAGGTGGTAATCGCCGGACCGAGATATAAGGAGTTTCCCTGCAGGAGACCAGACGGTGAAGCCGTCTGTAGACCCAGCGGCGATGTAACTGCCATCACTAGCCAGTTTCAGCCAGCTCGGAACCCAGTTGCTGCCTGGAATGTTCATCTTCGGGATAGCGATGTTGGAGAGTAGATTCCCATTAGCTGAAAAGACCTGGACACCACCAGGGATGCCAACCATCAGAGTATTCCCGGCAAGATCAACATCCCAGGTAACCCCTCCACCACGAGGAAACTGATCTCCGCTAACGAGCTGTGTGCCGGCGGCATAGTCCCATAGAACCCAATGACCATCGGCGTCTCTGCTGAAAAGACGCGTGGTAGTGGCTCGCATGAGATCAATATACGTCCCATGTCCCAGATCCAGAAGCGTGGTATAGGCCTTGTTGACGACGATTGCAACTGTAGCCGTGGTACTGCCGCCAGAGTTCGTTGCTGTGATGGTGTAGTTGGCGCTTGCTGTAATTGACGTAGGGGTTCCGGCAATCACTCCATTTGTGGAATCAAGGGTCATGCCAGCGGGAAGGGCCGGGCTGACTGTGTAGGAGCTGACGACGCCGGTGACCAAAGGGAGGTCAGGCGTGAATGCTTTGCCCACGGTAGCTGTAATTGGGCTTCGCGCATAGGACAGGTTTGTAGGCGCGGGGACAGGAGCATTCACCGTGATCTGAAGATTCGTTGACGTCGACCCACTTGAGTTCGTTGCAGTTACCGTATACGTCGCCAGGGCCGTCACTGCTGTAGGGACTCCCGATAGGGCGCCTGAGGTGGAGTTGAGACTAAGGCCAGCAGGAAGCGCTGGAGAGACGCTATAGGAGGTGACAGTACCAGTTACGGTAGGTGTGACGGGTGCAATTGTCTGACCGACAGTGGCCGAAATCGTCGATGGAGAGTAGCTCAATCCGGATGGAGGAGCAAGCGGGATAATCACTGAGAGTTGAATCGTCGCCGAAGTGGATCCTGCGGAGTTTGAGGCAGTGATGGTATAAGCCGTCTGTGCACTTGCAGCAGTTGGAGTACCGGAGATCGCCCCGGTAGAAGTATTCAACGTCAACCCTGCAGGGAGTGCTGGGCTGATCGAATACGACGTTACCGTGCCTGTAACCGTAGGAGTGTTTGTCGTGATCGCCTGTCCCACAGTAACCGTAACGGTCGTTTGCTGGTAGACAAGGTTGGAAGGTGCGGGCGTTGCTGTGGAACTGCTTGACCCACCAGAACAACCAAGCACAAAGCTAAGTATAAAGAATGCAAAAAGCGAGAAGGAAAATTTCCGAACCAAGACATACGGCAGGCAATAACTCAACATGAGAAAGGGGCTCCAAAACAGATCACAACAGCACTTGCTGTTCTACCGTAAGTGGATGTTTTCCACCAGTTAAAGCCCGCTCTGAAAATGAGCAGGGGGTCTGCTTGTGGGGTTCCCACTATTTTGTTTGGCAAACAAAAAGCGAATACAATTCATCCATCTTCGCGATGCCCTCCGCCCCCCATCCCGACCGCTTCGGCTTCCTGCACATCGACCTTAACTCTTTCTTCGCTTCGGTCGAGCAGCAGTTGCACCCGGAGTATCGCGGCAAGCCCATCGCCGTCGTGCCCACCATGGCCGACACCACTTGCTGCATCGCCGCCAGCTACGAGGCCAAAGCCTTTAAGGTGAAGACCGGCACCCAGGTTGGCGAGGCGAAGAAGATGTGCCCCGGCATCATCCTCGTCGAGGGCGACCACACCAACTACGCCAAGTACTCGAAGGCGATCAACGACGCCGTCGAGCTGGCCTGCCCCGTCGCGCACAATCCGTCGATCGACGAGATGTGCTGCCAGCTCATGGGCCGCGAGCAGGAGCCTCCGCGCGCGCGGAAGATTGCGCTCGAGATCAAGCAGTCCATCTATAAGAATGTGGGCGAGGCGCTGCGCTGCTCCATCGGCATGGCCCCCAACCGCTACCTGGCCAAGATCGCCAGCGACATGCAGAAGCCCGACGGCCTCATCGGGCTGCTGCCATCGCAGCTTCCCCGCGCCATCGCGCATCTCGACCTGCGCGACCTCCCCGGCGTAGGCGCGCGCACCGAAGTGCGGCTCAACGCCAAGGGCATCCGCACCATGCCCGAGCTGCTCGCGCTCGACCGCACCGGCATGCACAACCTCTTCAACAGCGTCTGGGGAGACCGCATGTACCACTGGCTGCGCGGCGGCGAGACTGGCGACGACGGAGCCACCGTCACCAGCGACGTGCAGAAGTCGCTCGGCCACTCGCACGTCATGGCGCCGGAGTTTCGCACTGAAGAGGGCGCGTGGTCGATCGCCAACAAGCTGCTGCACAAGGCCGCCATGCGCCTGCGCATGGAAAAGTTCTACACCGGCTCGATGGCCGTCACGATCCGCTACCAGCTCACGCGCGAGCAGGCCGAGCGCGTGAAGTCAAAGCGCCACTTCAGCGGTATCAAGCACTCCGGCTGGGGCATGGAGGCGCGCTTCCGCCAATGCCAGGACACGCTCACCCTGCTCGAAGCCATGCGCGGCATGTGGCAGCGGCGTCCGCAGGGAGAGGAGTTCCGCAAGCCCTTCTTCGTCGGCGTCACGCTGCGCGACCTCATCCCCGAAGACGAACACCAGGAAGAACTCTTCGGCGACCCCGACAACCGCACCCAGCTTTCAGCCACGATGGACAAGCTCAACCTCAAGTACGGCCACACCACACTGCACTTCGGCAGCATGCTCCCCGCCCGCGAGAGCGCGCCCACACGCATCGCGTTCACGCAGATTCCCGTGCAGTACGGGGTGGACTACATGTAACGCTGCGCAATCAAATCTGTAATCGAAATCATGTGTCATCCTGAGCAGAGCGCAGCGGAGTCGAAGAGCCCGCCCTGAGCTTGTCGAAGGGACCTGCGGTTGCAGGTATTCGAGCGAAGCTCGGGCAGTGGGTCAGTTTGGAGTAAATGACTGAAGTTTCCGAAAACCCGACTTTGCGGGAACGATGGTGCGTATCGTTGAAACAGATCCCGGATGTTCTTTCTCTCGACCTGCTGAAGTTACGTTTGCGAGTCTTTATTGGCTTGCGCCGAATGAATAATTGATGTCAATGTCACCAACCACTGCTGCTTGGCTAAAGATGTCCTTCCGCGAACAGCTAAGACAGGAAATCAGAAGTTGTCTGGTTTTAGTCCATTTCACTGATATTGCGTGTTGCCCTCTTGCCACGAAAAGAACGCCATCATTGGCATTAGACTTGTCTGATGCTTTCTGCAGGTTCACGATTGAACTGTAGTCGGTTGTGGCCCCGCAGTTCCGCTCGAAAACACGTGCGGTTAATTGGCCATCGTCGGACGTCAGTTCAGACGTCAAGGCGTCGCTGCATGTGTTGCATGCCACGAGCGGAGTCAGAATGACAAATGACAAAAGCAAAAGACCAATGTTTTTTCTAGCAGCCATTTTTATATAGGAATTGTAGTCCCGCATTGATTTGAGCTTGATCCTTTCAACCATATCCAAAGGAGACCTCCATACCAGATCATCACTGGTGTCCGGAAAACGGGGTTATAGGCAACTTTGGTTGTCCCGGAATTCAAACTGGCCCACTACCAAAGCTCGAACCGCCTTGCTTAAGGGCACCCATTCGACTTCGCTCAGGGCAGGCTCTTTAGCCGTGCCGCCAAACATATCAACCCGTTCAAGAGGCTTCAGCCGCTGAGGTACGCTTTTTTAGTGACTGAACGCTACATCGGCCGCCTCGCCCCATCGCCCACGGGCCTGCTCCACCTCGGCCACGCCGCCACATTCTGGGCTGCGTATCAGCGAGCAAAGGAACACAACGGCACACTGCTCCTCCGCAACGAAGACCTCGACCCGCAGCGCTCCAAACAACACTACGTCGAAGCCATGCTCGAAGACCTCGCATGGCTCGGCATCGCGTGGACACCGCCGATCATCACGCAGTCGCAACGCATCGCGCTCTACCGCGAGGCCTTCGTTCGTCTCCTCGCATCAGGCCATGTTTACGCCTGCACCTGTTCGCGCAAGGAGCTTGCGGAGATGGTCGCCGCGCCGCATGAAGACACGGACGACGAGCCTGTCTACACCGGCAAATGCCGTCCCACTCGCTGCTCGCCTGCTCAATCGCTCCAGCCGAACACAAACTATCGCTTCCGCGTGCCCGATGGCGAGGTCATTACTTTCCACGACGCGAACCTTGGCCCACAGAACTTCATCGCAGGCAAAGACTTCGGCGACTTCCTCATCTGGCGCAAGGACGATCTGCCCAGCTATCAGCTCGCCTGCATCGTCGACGACGCCGACTCGCAGATCGCCGAGGTCGTCCGCGGAGCCGACCTGCTCAAATCCACCGCTCGCCAGATCCTCCTTCAGCGCGCCCTCTCACTGCCACCCGTCGACTACTTCCACACGCGGCTGCTGCGCGACGAACACGGCATGCGCCTCGCAAAACGTCACGACGCGCTTGCACTCCGAACATTGCGCGAGCAAGGAAAGACCCCGGCCGACGTCATACAGATGTTCTCTGCATAATGTCGAGGCACCGCAGATGGCTCATTCGAGCGAAGCTCGAACCGTATTGCTTAAGGGCACGGCTTCAGCCGTGCCGTATCAGATTCCTCCAAGAGAAGGGCGGCTTTAGCCGCTGAGGTACAAGCCAGCACAGGCATAGACCTCAGGGGCTGAAGCCCCGTCTCGCTACAGGCGCTTGCGGCACGGCTAAAGCCATGCCCTTAACAAAGCAGCGCTCCTGCATACGGCATTCATGGATACCGCATCCATGCGACCGCACCAGACGCTACTGTTCGTCGTCGCTCGGACCACCACCCGCAAGTGCAGCCTGCGCCTGTACCCACGGCTTCATCTTGTACTCCAGCGGAGGAGCGTTGCCCGCAAGGTTCTTCACGAAGTAGTCCCACCTGCGCCGCGTCATATACGGCGAAGCCTCTGCATAGCCATGCGCCACATTTGGAATCAGCAGCAGGTCGAAGTCCTTGTTCGCCTTGATCAGCGCATCGACGACAAGCAGCGTGTTGTTCGGCGGAACGTTGTTGTCCATCGTGCCGTGCGCCAGCAGCAGTTTGCCCTTCAGGTTCTTCGCGATCGTCTGGTTTGCCTGGCTGTCGTAGTTGCTGGTGCCGTCAGCGTTCTTTACTTCGAGCCCGGCCCAGCGCTCCGCCCAGTCGTCCTCGTAGTCGCGCTGGTCGTGGTTGCCGCTCTCGGCGATGCCCACCTTGAAGAAGTCGGGATAATTGAACATCGCCGCCGCCGTCGCATTACCGCCGCCCGAATGCCCATACATCCCTGCGCGGCTGATGTCGATCCACGGATACCTCTTCGCCAGCTCCTTCATGCCGGCGACCTGGTCGGGAATCGTGTTGTCGCCCAGGTTGCCGTAGTAGAACTCGTGGAACGCCTTCGAGCGCCATGGCGTTCCCATGCCGTCGATGCACACGACGACGAAGCCAAGCTCCGCCAGCGACTGCATATCGCGATGCGACGCCGAAAAGCTGCGGCTGCCGCACGAGCCTGTCTGCGGCCCAGGGTACACGTTGTTGACGATCGGATACTTCTTCGCGGGATCGAACTTCGTTGGCTTGAATAGGAAGCCGTAGAGGTCCGTCTTGCCGTCGCGCGCCTTCACTGTGATCGGCGTCGGCGGTACCCAGCCCATCATCATCAGCTTCGCGATGTCCTGACGCGCCACATCCATCGCAAGGTCGCCGTTAGTGTCGCGCACCACCGTCGTCTGCGGCTGGATGGGCGTCGAGGCGACGTCGATAAAGTATTTGCCGTCGAGCGAAGGCGTCACCGCGTGGTCCGCGTTCTCCGGCGTCAGCAGCTTCATGCCGCTGCCGTCGAAGTTGATGCTGTAGTAGTGCGAGAAATACGGGTCGCGGCCCTTCTCCTTGCCCACCGCGAGGAAATAAATCTCACGCGCCCTGGTATCGATCAGCAGCACCTGCGTTACGTTGCCATCGCCGTGCGTGATCTGGTTCTTCAGCTTGCCGTTGCCGTCGTACAGGTACATCTGGCCCCAGCCGTCTCGCTCACTGAACCATAGAAACTCGTTCGACTCCGGTAGAAACCTCCAGTTCGATTTGCCATTGCCCGGCTCGAAGAACTTCGGCGCCGTCTCCGTCATCACCTCGCGCACATCGCCCGTGGCCACGTCGGCCACGCGCAGCCACTCCTGCTTGTGGTCGCGCGATGTTGAAACGAAGGCCAGTTGCTTGCCGTCGTCGCTCCACTGCACGTCCTCCCACTCTCCGTCACCGCCGCGACAGGTGATGTCGTCGCACAGCATCGAGCGATGCTGGTCCGGCGGCATCTTCAGCCGCACCACCTTCGGCATGTCCACATCGACGATCACGCGCTCGATCATCGTCACGTCCTTGTCGCCCACCAGCGGATACTTCCACGCCTTGAGTTTCGGGTGCCCGTTCGTCACCGGCACCAGGTACATCTCGCCCACCTTGCGCTGGTCCTGCTGGAAGGTCGCAATCTTCTTTCCATCCGGCGACCACACAAGAATCGGCCTGTCGCTCGACGACCAGCCTGCGTTGTCGGTCGCATAGCCGTAGTCCTTCACGCCGTCGGTTGTAAGTTGCGTCTCCGCGCCCGTGGCCACATCGCGGATCCACAGGTTCCAGTCGCGGATGAACGCCGCCTTCTTGCCATCGGGAGAGAGCGCGACCGGCGCACGGCGTCCTGAACGCGATCCTGCTGCAATGGGCCGCGCACCGGTCGACACGCACTTGACGTCTGCGCCCAGGTCGCAGCGCCAGCGACGCAGACCAGTCGTCAGGGTCAGCACCTTGTCGCCATCGCTCAGGGCGAACTCCGAGGGAACAAAGTTCCGCTCGAACCGCGTCCCACCAGCACCCGAGGCATTTGAGGTGCGTTCCGAATCGATAAGAGCATTCAGCGCCGACGCTACCTTCGCCTGGTCGAACGCCGGCCCCTTCGTCTTCTTCGCCGGATCAACCAGCATGACCGTTGTGCCGTCGGGTCCGCGATCGCGATACCAGAAGCGGCCATCCCCCAGCCACTGCGGGTTCTCCACGCCGTGATACGCCAGCGGATTGACGTTGTAGTTCATGAAGCTTTCGGCGCGCGCGTAGTCCGCCGCCGTGAGCTGCCTACCCTGCTGCTGTGACCATCCCGTTACTGCAAGCTGTGCGAGCAGCAGCGCCGCCCCCGCGCAAAAAGTCTTTCCTGACGACATTCGTTCGCCTCCAACTGCTTCTGAAACTGTTGCATCCTGAATGAGTGGAGCAAGTCTACGCTCCTCCGCTCCGGCCGGGACAGCAAGAAACTCACTGCTCTTCCTTGCGCTACGGGGCCCCCATGTTGCGCAGCACCTGACGCAGCACGCCCATCCATACCGGAACGTCCTCCACGCTCAGGCCCATGCGCCGTACCAGCCGTCTCACGTCATCCTCTCTGGCATTGGCCGGATGACGCCGCGTGTATCCCGTCCTCTCGAGCACCTCGCCGAGCAGCGATGTGAATCGCTCCACATCGGCCGCCGGCGCCGCCTCGCGAACGCCCGCGCCAACATCCACTCCCGTCGCGCGCACCAGCTCGTAAAGACATACCGCCGCCGCCTGCCCCAGGTTCATCGAAGGATGCCGCACGTCCTCGTGCTCATACATCGGTATGGTCAGCATCCAGTGGCAGTGACCCAGCTCCTCGTTGCTCAACCCCGTCTTCTCCGAACCGAAGAGCAGCGCCACGCGCCCCTTCGGCGCCGCGGCTTCCGCGCGGACCAGCGCCGCGGCCTCGGGCAGCGCGTGCAGCGGATGCTCCAGCGTACGCTCGCCCACGGCGCTCGTTCCGATTACCAGCGTACAGTCGGCGACCGCCTCGGCAACCGAACCGCACACCTGCGCCCCGGCGATTACCTTCGACGCATCCACCGCAGACTTCGCAGTCTCAAGAGGCACGGCGTACTCGTTGATCACGCGCAGGTGCCGGAAGCCGAAGTCGTGCATCGCCCGCGCCACCGCACCGATGTTGTTCGGGTTCCGCGCGCGCACCAGCACTACCACCACGCGCTCCAACAAATCTCCGGGTTTCACATTGCTATTTTAGGGTGCATTGAAGATCAGCCTCTCGTTTTGTTAAGGGCACCCGTTCGACTTCGCTCAAGGCAGGCTCTTAGCCGGGTGCCCTTAACAAGGGTCCAGTAAAAGGCGGCCGGGGTTGAACCCGGCCGCCACTCTAACCAGAAAGACCCCGTCTATCGTGGAGCGCGTTGATCGTTGTGCTTCTCGTTGTAGATCTGCTGGCTCGCGCGGTTTTGTTCGCGGTTCACCTGCTGCCGCTCCTGCTGGTTCAGGTGACCGCCGTTCGCCTGTCTGTCGGTGTGCACCTGCTGGTTGATCTGCGCCTGCCTGTTCTCCGCGCGCGCAGCTTCGTGAGCATTCATCTGCCCGCTGCCGATGCCGTTGGCGATCCTCTGCTGCTGATTTTCGCGGCGCGCATTCACCGTCGACATTGCCATCGTCTGCGGACGGCCATGGTTCACCGAAGCAAGCTGTCCGCGATCGTTGCGCATCGCCTGCTCGTGGGCCACCTGGTTCTGTGTCGCCTGCATGTGGCGTTCGTTGAACGCGGACTGCTCCGAGGCGGAAGGACGGGCCTGCACGCCTCCGTTGCCTCCGTTGTAGCTCACGCGGTTGACGTTGTTCACCACGACAGTCTTGTTGTAGACGTTGGTGACGTGCACATTGGTGATGTTGTTCACCGAGCGGTTATATGCAAACACGCCATGGTTCCAGTAGCCGCCCTCATATCCATAGCCCGTATAGCCGAAGCCGTAGTTCACGCCGCCATAGAAGCCGATGTGCGGACCCCAGTAGCCAGGATGAAAGATGTACGCGCTGCCGCCCCAGCCCCAATAGCCCGGCGTCCACAACATGCCAGCCGCAGGAGGCATCACCCACACGCCCGGAACCCAGTAGTAGCCCGCGGGCCCCCACGCCCAATAGCCCGGCGTCCATAGATAGCCCGGGCCGGGAATTGCTGGCTGCGCATACACCGGCAACACCGGAGGAGGCGTGCCCACCGAAACACCGATTGCAATATTCACTGACGCAAACGAAGCTGCAGGAACGGCAGCAACAGCCACAGCGGCCGCCGCAAGAACCATCGCACGTACTGTCTTCAGGGAACCCATCTTGATAACCTCGGAAAATCGACTTACTTTCAACTCACAGACAGGTAGACACGCATCCGTTTGCGAAGTTTTGGTTTTCAGCCGGATTCGGCACAATCCATTGCAACTAAAGTTGAACGACCTGCCGCAACCATTTGCCCTTTCTTCGCACGCGCCTCCCCCCGTTGAAGACGTTGCTCCCGGCGTTTCCTATGCCGTCATTCTTCTATGAAGAGAGGCGCACCTGTCCGGGGGGATTTGCGAGGAGATTGCATACAGACTTCGATTCGTGCTCTGAGCACACCAGGGGTCAGGATGACGGCGTATAACGAAGTTTATGGATTCCATGATGAACAAACGGTTCAGCATGCCTGGGCGTGATCGCGATAGTAAAGGAGTGGAAGGTGACGACGGAGATTCTTGGTGGTGCGACGGTCGCAGCCGTGGCCGTGGGGGGCACGCTGACGTGGGCTGCGCTGTCGCCGCAGTCGCAGATCTTCGGACGGACGCTGGTCGCTCCCGCGCGACCCGATGAGATTGCGCTGACGTACGACGATGGCCCGAACCCCGCCGCGACGCCGCAGCTGCTGGAGGTGCTGGCGAAGCGGGGTGTTAGCGCGAGCTTCTTTCTGATCGGCAGGTACGTGCGGCAGTGTCCGGCGCTGGTGCGCGATATCGCCGCGGCTGGACACCTGGTTGGCAATCACTCCATGACGCACCCGTGGCTGGCGTGGCAGAGCGCGGCGCGGATTCGCGAAGAGCTCTACGGCGCGAGCGCGGCGATTGAAGACGTTTTGGGTGAGCCGGTGCGCTATTTTCGAGCGCCGCACGGCGCCCGGCGGCCACGGGTGCTGAAGACGGCGCGTGAGATGGGCATGGAGCCGGTGCAGTGGAACGTGATCTGCGGCGACTGGGCCCCGATCGGAGTGGAGAAGATTGTGGGCCGCGCGGCGCGTGGCATCGAACGCAGCCGGCGGCATGGGTTCGCGGCCAACGTGGTGCTGCACGACGGCGGGCAGCATGGGCTTGGCGTGTCGCGCATGGATACGGTGCGGGCGACGGAGCGGTTGATCGAGCGGTATGCCGCGGCGAAGTTTGTCGCGGTGGATGCGTGGGGGGAATAGCGGAATTTCGTGGCGCCTCGGAAAATGCGGGAATTCTTCGGCTTCGCTCGGAATGACACCGAAATGAGACGGGCGGCGCTTCGCCCGGAATGCACGCCTGTTTATGAGATGAAGGCCGGTTGTGACTGGAACGCCTTGCGGGCGGCTTCGAGGATGAGCGCGACCTCTTTGGGGCCGTGGGTTGTTGAGACGAAGGCGGCCTCGAACTGGCTGGGTGGCAGCCAGACGCCGGCGTCGAGCATGGCGCGGTGGAAGCGTCCGAAGGCGGCGGTGTCGGAGGTCGCGGCAGAGGCGAAGTCCGTGACCTCGTTGCCGGTGAAGAACCAAGTGAACATGGAGCCGACCTGGTTCGTTGTCAGCTTAACGCCAGCTTCGTGTGCGATGGCGGCGACGCCTGTGGCGATGGCGGCGGTCGTCCTTTCAAGCTGCGGGTAGATGCTCTGCTCGTTCGCGATGAGGTGTTCGAGCGTGGCGATGCCTGCGGCCATGGCGAGCGGGTTTCCGCTCAGCGTTCCGGCCTGGTAGACGGGGCCGAGTGGCGCGAGGTGGCTCATGATGTCGGCGCGTCCTCCGAAGGCCGCGCAGGGCAGGCCGCCGCCGATGATCTTGCCGAGGGTGGTGAGGTCGGGGGTGATGCCGTAGATCTGCTGCGCGCCGCCGAGCGAGAGCCGGAAGCCGGTCATCACCTCGTCGAGGACGAGCAGAGCGCCGTGCTGGTGCGCGATGTCGCGTAGCCCCTTGAGGTAGCCGGGCAACGGGGCGATGGTGCCTGCGTTGCCGACGACGGGCTCCACGATGATGCAGGCGATCTCTTTGGGACGCGCCTCGAAGGCGGCGCGAACGGCATCGAGGTCGTTGAAAGGCACGGCGATGGTGTGCATGGCGGTCTCCGCCGGAACCCCCGCGGAGCCGGGGATGCCGAGGGTGGCGACCCCGGAGCCTGCCTTGACCAGCATGGCGTCGGAGTGGCCGTGGTAGCAGCCCTCGAACTTGATGACGAAGTTGCGGCCGGTGAATCCGCGGGCGAGGCGGATGGCGGTCATGCAGGCTTCGGTGCCGGAGTTGACGAAGCGCAGTTTTTCGACGGAGGGGAAGCACTTCTGGACGAGCGCGGCCAGGTCGGCTTCGGCGGCGGTGGAGGCTCCGAAGCTGGAGCTGCGGCCGGCGGCCTCGCGGATGGCCTCGACGGCGGGAGGGAAGGCGTGGCCGAGGATCATCGGCCCCCAGGAGCCGAACATGTCGAGGTAGCGGTTGCCGTCCTCATCGTAGAGGTAGGCGCCCTCGGCGCGGGCGACGAAGGGCGGGTCGCCGCCGACGGAGCGGAAGGCGCGGACGGGCGAGTCGACCCCGCCGGGGAGGAGGGATTCGGCGCGTTGCTGCAACTGGCGGGAGCGTGTGTGGGAGAGCGGCATCGAATTCAGTATAAAAGCGTGTGGAGGGCGCGAGGTTTTCGGCGGAGGGTTGGTTCATCCCACCCTTCACGATGAAGCCGTTAAGGGTGGGGCACCCGGGGTACTAACCTTGCTGGGATTGCCATCTCTTCTTGAGGTGTCATTCCGACCGGAGCGGAGTGGAGAGCTTGCCCTGAGCGAAATCGAATGGGAATCTGCTTTCGATCGAGGGGCAACGAGCGATTGCGGTAGAGAAGCGGATCTCTCCACTACGCGGCTTCGCCGCTTCGGTCGAGATGACACGGGGTTGAGATTGAATGACGGCAGACAAGATTTGCGGGTGAGGAGCATGACTGAGGCCGATCGCGCGAAGATCGAAGGGCATCCGGTGCTGCTGTACGACGGCGTTTGCGCGTTGTGCAACGGCCTGGTTCGCTTTGTGCTGAAGCGTGATGCGATGGGCATCTTCCGGTTCGCCGCGCTGCAGAGCGATGTGGCTCGGGAGCTTGTGGGTGACGGAGCAGTTGCGCTGGACGGCGTTGTGCTGGTTGCCGCGGCGCTTACCGCGGAGCAGCGCGTCTACCGGCGAACGGATGCGGTGGTGGAAGCGCTCCGTCTGTTAGGGCATCGCTGGCTGGCGAGGGCGCTGGCCGTGGTGCCGCGAGCGGTGCGCGAGGCGGGGTACGGCGTGGTGGCGCGGCTGCGATACCTGCTCTTCGGGCGATATGAGGTCTGTCCGCTTCCGCCGGTGGAGACGCGCGGACGATTTGCCGGCCTTGTGCGCGCGGGCGAATAGAGAACGCGAAAAATCCTTTGTTTACAGGCCATTTAACGTATACACGCCTCATGCTGCTAGACTGAAAACTCTGCACGACTTCATATTTCTTTCCCCTGGAGAGCACCCTTGCCGGAGAATCTGTCCGCCCCTGATGTGGCAACAGCCGATCGATCGAAACAGAAGTCCGGTGGGACGAAGAGTGTCTCAGGCAAGGCGGCCGCGCCGTCGAAGAAGCCGGTGAGCTATGCCGATGCCGGGGTCGACATCTCGGCGGCGGACAAGTCCAAGCATCGCATCAAGATGCTGGCGCGCAAGACGTTCAACAAGCAGGTGCTGAGCGAAATCGGCGGCTTTGGCGGCCTGTTTGCGCTCGATCTGGAGAAGTACCCGGACCCGGTGCTGGTGTCGTCGGCCGACGGCGTGGGGACGAAGCTGAAGGTCGCCTTCGACCTCGGCATTCATCACACGGTCGGGCAGGACCTGGTGAACCACTGCGTGAACGACATTGCGGTGCAGGGCGCGACGCCGCTGTTCTTCCTCGACTACCTGGCGACAGGCAAGCTGGAGAACTCCGTCGTCGAGACGGTGGTGCAGGGCATCTCCGACGCCTGCCGCGCCAACGGCTGCGCGCTGATCGGCGGCGAGACGGCGCAGATGCCGGGCTTCTACTCCGACGGCGAGTACGATCTTGCCGGAACGATCATCGGCGCGGTGAGCCGCGACAAGATCATTACCGGCGATGGAATCCAGGTGGGCGATGTGCTGCTCGGTTTGCCGTCGAACGGCCTGCACACCAATGGCTACTCGCTGGCGCGCAAGCTGCTGTTCGAGGTGGCGAAGTATGGCCCGGACCAGTACGTCAACGAGCTGAAGGACAAGACCGGCGCGGCGCTGATGCGCGTCCACCGCAGCTATCTTGCGATCGTCAAGAAACTGACGAACGGCGACGTGGTGAGCGGCATGGCGCACATCACCGGCGGTGGCATTACGGAAAATCTGCCGCGTATCTTTCCCAAGGGCGTGGGCGCGCAGGTGGACCTTGCGTCGTGGCAGGTCCCGCCGCTCTTCGAGCATCTGCAGAAGCTGGGCAACGTCGAGCGCGACGAGATGCTGCGCACCTTCAACATGGGCATCGGGATGATCGTGGTAGTGCCGGCGGATAAGGTGAAGAAGGCCAAGGCGATCCTGAACCGCGCCAACGAGCGGCACTTCATCATCGGCAGGATCGTTCGCGGCGAGCGCAAGGTGAGCTACAACTAGCGGCGTGCTTTGCGCGGTGGCTAAGCTGTTTTTTTTGAGACAGAGTCATTCTTGCGTGGAGCTATGTGGGTTTCCCCGCCACTTTGTCATCCTGAGCGAAGGGTTCGCAGCTTTTCGCGAACCCGGAGTCGAAGGACCTGTATTTTTTGTGACTGGTAGATTCTCATCATGGGAAGTGCGGAAATGCAGGTCCTTCGACTCCGCTGCGCTCCGCTCAGGATGACAAAGTGATGCAGGTCCTTCCATTCGACTCTGCCCAGTGCCATGCCGATACCGCTGGCTGCAAACGCTCAGTGCATGTTTCTGACGTAGCGTTCCTTCGCCTGAAGCAGGTCGCTGATGGCGAGCGGTTGCAGCGGCCGCGCTGACCCCAGTTGATGCGCGACGAGACAGATGTGGGCGAAGTGTTCGACCGTCTCCATCTTGAGGAAGGCATCGAGCAGGCTGTCGCCGTAGGTGACGGCGCCGTGGTTCGCCATCAGGATGGCGGAGTGCGTGGGGATGAGATGCGCGAGGCTGGCGGCGAGATCGTCCGTGCCTGTGGTCGCGTATGGGGCAAGCGGAACGGGGCCGATGGTCATGATGGCTTCCGCGCACAGAGGTTCGTCGAGCGCGCGTCCTGCGCAGGCAAAGCCTGTTGCAATAGGCGGATGCGCATGGACGACGGCGTTGACGTCGGGGCGGGCCTTGTAAACCGCAAGGTGCATCCCGATCTCGCTGGTGACCTTCTTCGATCCAGAGAGCTGGCGTCCGGCCAGGTCGACCGTCACCATCTCCCCGGCCTTCATCAGGTATTTGCTGCAACCGGTTGGGGTCGCGAGTATGCGGTCGGGCGCGATCCGTACCGAGAGGTTGCCGGATGTTCCCGGCGTGAATCCAATGCGCGATAGCCATCTGCCGAACCTGACCAGCTCGCGGGCCAGATCACGCTCATTTGCGAATCCGTTCTCGGTATAAGTCAAGCAGGTTCTCCCTTTTATGGAGAGATCATTTCATCACATCTGATGCAAAAGCGCGTGACCGTGAAAAAAGCATCCTACCTCACAAGAGATGGGGTGTAAATGAAGACCAGCGAAGTGTTACATGCGTGGGCCGGAATCCTGAAAGGCTACAAACCATCTCTTTCCATAGAGATCACAAAGGAATGCCCGCTCCGGTGTCCTGGGTGTTACGCATTTGACGCTGCCCACCTCGGTGGGGAGACCGCATTGCGCCAGTTGTCTGATTTTAAAGGCGATGAGTTGGTGAAGAGGATCCTGGCAATCGTAGACCGGGAAAGGCCGCTGCACGTCTCCCTGGTAGGCGGAGACCCGCTGGTGCGATATCGCGAGTTGGAGATGCTGCTCCCTGAGCTGAACGCGCGCGGCATTCACACCCAGGTCGTGACGAGCGCGTTCCGCGTGATTCCCGCGGAGTGGAAGAGGTTCAAGCGCCTGAATGTGGTGGTGTCGATCGATGGCCTGCAACCGGAACACGACGAGCGGCGCAAGCCGGCGACCTATGAGCGCATCCTGAAGAATATCGCCGATGCAAAAGTGACGATCCACTCGACGATCACGGGCAATATCGCCGCGCGTCCGGGATACCTGGAAGAGTTTCTTCGCTTCTGGAGTTCGCGTCCGGAGATCAACAAGGTCTGGTTCAGCTTGTTTACTCCGCAGGTTGGCGCGACGGGGCCGGAGATCCTGACGCGCGAGCAACGCGCTTTTGTGGTCGAAGATCTTCTGAGGCTGCGCGTGCAGTATCCCATCCTCGACATGCACGACACGCTGATCCGGGAGATACTTCACCCTCCCGCCAGCCCGAAGGATTGCATCTTTGCGCGAACGACGCACACGATCTCGGCGGATTTGAAGACGAAGATTACGCCGTGCCAGTTCGGAGGCAATCCCGACTGCTCGCAGTGCGGTTGCATTGCATCGATGGGCCTCGCCGCAGTGGGACACCATCGCGTCGCGGGGCCATTGACCGCGGGACACCTGTTCTTTGCCTCTGATCGAATGGGCAGCGCCTGGCGATCAGCAAAGAGCGCGCTTACAAACACCGCTCCTGAGGTCGAGCCACAACCGTTCCCCATCCTGTAGAACTCATCTGGAGACTTGTAGCCGATCGTGTTCCTTGAGGAGAGCTGATCCCGCACATTGAGGGCAGGTGCTCGCTTAGAATCGGGACTAAGGGCTCATCACAGTGCATCGATTAGGCATTCTCCTCTCCGGTAGAGGCTCCAACTTTCTTGCGATTCATCGCGCCATCGTTGATGGGCGCATTTCCGGCGCGGAGATTGCCGTCGTGCTCTCGAACAAACCCGAGGCCCCGGGGCTGGATGCGGCGCGGTCGCTCGGCCTGAAGGCGCTGGCTATCCCACAGGAGGGAAAGGGCCCGGAGGCGCGCGCCGTTCACGATACAAAGATGATCGCGGCACTGGCGGACCATGGCGTCGATCTTGTTTGCCTGGCCGGGTACATGCGCATCATCACTCCGGCGTTCGTGGAGGCGTTCCCGAACCGCATCCTCAACGTGCATCCGTCGCTGCTGCCGGCGTTCCCTGGGCTCGATGCGCAGCACCAGGCATTCGACTACGGTGCCAAGGTGGCAGGCTGCACGGTTCACTTTGTCGACGAGGCGGTCGACCACGGTGTCATCATCCTGCAGAAGACTGTTCCGGTGCTCGACGAGGACACAGCGGAGTTGCTATCGGCGCGGATCCTGGAGCAGGAACACATCGCCTATCCCGAGGCGATTGCGCGCGTGCTGAGCGGAGCGTATCGCGTCGAGGGACGACGGTTCTTGCCCGTGAAGTAGCTCGTGTTCTCTTTGATGGCTTCGATCCCACCCTTCGCTGCCGCGAAGGATGGGGCATCCGGCGGTTGACGAGATGCCGCTGTGCTATGTCGTCTGTCCGCCGCGCTGGTCCTTGGCGTCGCCGAGTGTGACCTTGACGTCCATCTTCCTACGTCCGCGGAAGATGGTGACGGTGACGACATCGCCTGCGCGATGGGAGTTCATGGCCGCGGAGAGGTCCTGCGGGCTGGTGATCTCGTCGCCGTCCATGGCGACGATCAGGTCGCCGCCCAGCATGACCGGCGTGTTGCCCTGGTAGTAGCGCTGGGTTCCGCCGCGAAGGCCGGCCTTTTCGGCGGCCCCGCCGGGCAGAACGCGCTCGATGAGAATGCCGTAGTCGGCGGCGAGGCCAATCTGCTCGGCCTGGTCGGGCCCGATGGGCAGGGTGACGATGTCGAGCGTCGGGCGGCGGATGTAGCCGTACTTCGCGTAGTCGTCGAGGATGGCGCGCGCCGTGTTGATGGGGATGGCGAAGCCGATGCCCGAGCTCTGGTCGGCGCCGTTGGAGGCGATCATGGTGGTGATGCCGATAACCTCGCCGCGCGAGTTCAGCAGCGGGCCGCCGGAGTTGCCGGGGTTGACGGCGGCGTCGGTCTGGATGGCGTCCTCAATCGGGTTGCCGTTGGGGCCGCGGATGGAGCGGATGGCGGAGATGATGCCGCGCGTCATCGTGCCGTTGAGGCCGAAGGGATTGCCGATGGCATAGACCCGCTGGCCGACCATCAGGTTGCGCGAGTCGGAGAGCGTGACCGGGGTCAGGTTGGGAGCGTCGATCTTGATCAGCGCGAGGTCGTGGTTGGGGTCGCGAGCCAGCACCTTGGCCTTGTACTTGTGCTTGTCGGCAAGCGCGGCTTCAACGCGCTGCGCGTTGCCGATGACGTGGTTGTTGGTGAGGATCAGCCCGTCCTTGGTGAGGACGAAGCCCGAACCCTGGCCCTGCTGCGGCACGGGGCCATAGAAGAAGTCGAAGGCCACCTCGGTGGAGGTGATGTTGACGACCGAAGGCAGTGCCTTCTTGTAGACGCCGATGTTCTGCTGCTCCTCGGAATCGAAGGCGGGCGCGGCGGCGGCGTTGGTCAACTGAAAGCTGCCCAGTGGTCCGCTGACGGTGGCCGTGCCCGTGGCCTCGGCGCGCTGCGTGGAGTGCAGCCAGGGAAAGAGCTTTCCGGCGGACGAGGAGTGCGTCGTGACATAGTAAAAGCCGCTAAGCAGAAGCAGGACAAGCAGAACTGGGCGCAGTTTCATATGGATAACCCGGAGATTCCTTCCGTCGCAGCCGCTGGGCGCGCGGCCTTGGTTAATTGTATCGAGCGGCGGGGCGGCAGGCTACACGCGGCGTTGCCTGCGCACCGGCCGCAATGGCAGGCGGGTGGATAAACGGCACATGCCCGTGGCGGCATGTTGCTGGTAAAGTAGGCTTCTGAGTTTTTTTGAGGGTGTTCGCGTTCCCGTCAACGATCAGGCATTCAACCCATCCTGTCTTCCAGACGCAAGGTCACAGCGACGTTCACCGAAAAGAGGCACGCTTGAACTCGAGACAATCTGTTTCAGCACTTGCTATTGCGGTCTTTGCGATCGCCACCGCTGCGTCGGCACAGAACGCCAGCTTCCACAACGCTCCTGCCGATGCGGACGCCAAGGAGCCTCCCAAACTTTCTCCAGCGGATGTCGATGCGGGCAAGGCCACCTACTCGCAGACGTGCGCGGCCTGCCACGGCATGAACGCGAAGGGAGTCGCCAATATTCCGGCCCTCGCCACCGGCCCCACGCAGACGGCCAAGCCCGGCGAGATCTTCTGGTACATCACCAGGGGCGACCTGGCCAACGGAATGCCCTCGTGGGCGAAGACCCTAAGCGAGGAGCAGCGCTGGCAGGTGATCGGCTATCTGAAGTCGCTCGGCGGCGGCGGTGGCGGCACGGCACCTGCGGCTTCGGCCCCGGCTGCCGCTCCTGAAGCCGCGAAGTTCGACGCTCCTCCTCCCACGGCGCCGTTCACCGACTTCCGCTTTGAGAAGCCGGGCCTGACCCGCAAGATCACGGTCGCCGACCTCCCGAAGCCCTTCGGCACCGAGTCGGCTGGCAACCCGGCCAGGCTGGTTGCGCGTCCCGAGGGCGTGTGGCCGCAGGCCCCCGAGGGCTTCAAGGTGCAGCTTTATACGACGGGCCTCACCAATCCGCGCCTGATCCGCACCGCACCGAACGGCGACTTCTTCGTCGCCGAGACGTCCAAGGGCGAGATACACGTCTTTCGCGGAATTACCGCCGACGGCAAGCCGCAGCAGGACAGCGTCTTCGCGACCGGCCTGAACCGGCCCTTCGGCATCGCGTTCTATCCGCAGGGGCCGAACCCGAAGTGGGTCTACATCGGCAATCTGGATTCGGTCGTCCGCTTCCCCTACAAGAACGGCGACCTGAAGGCGACAGCCGCACCGGAGCACATCGCCGACATCCCCGGAGGCCGCGGCCACACGACGCGCGACGTGCGCTTCTCGCTCGACGGCAAGAAGATGTGGGTCTCGGTCGGCTCGGGCTCGAACGTCGACGATCCCGACACGACCCCCGCCGAGAAGGACCGCGCCGACATCCTTGAGTTCAACCCGGACGGAACCGGCAAGAAGATTTACGCCTATGGCATCCGCAACTGCGTGGGCGAAGAGGTGAACCCGAAGACGGGCGAGCTGTGGTGCTCGGTGAACGAGCGCGACGCTCTCGGCGACAACCTCGTCCCCGACTACATCACCAGCGTCAAGCCCGGCGGCTTCTACGGCTGGCCGTGGTGGTACATGGGCGGTCACCAGGACCCCCGCCACGAGGGCAAGCACCCGGAGCTGAAGAGCAAGGTGATCACGCCCGACGTCCTGCTGAACCCGCACAACGCCTCGCTCCAGATGACGTTCTACAACGGCAAGCAGTTTCCGGCGGAGTATGACGGGGACATCTTCGCGGCGGAGCACGGCTCGTGGAACCGCGCGGCGCGCGTTGGCTACGAGGTCATCCGCGTGCCGCTTCACGGAACGGGACACGCAACGGGCGAGTACCAGGACTTCCTGACGGGCTTCGTTCTGCCCAGCGGACAGGTCTGGGGGAGGCCCGTGGGAGTGACCGTAGCACATGACGGATCGCTGCTGGTCACTGACGACGGAACCAACTCGATCTGGCTGGTGACGTACTCGGGTGCGAGCGGCAAGCAGGCGGGCAAGTAACGCCGGGCAAGCCGATTCGAAAACGAAGTGTCATCACAGCTCTTTGCCGGCCCGTTCCTGCCGTCCCATATTTCCGAACCAGTTTCCCCCGTTGAAGATTGCTGAAGACAACCGGCACGCCGCTTGATTACAACGCTTGTGACGGTTCTTCATCTCTCAACGAGGTACGTGGGACGTGAGAAAGCTGCTTGTACTGATCGCGGTTGCGCTTGTCGTGGTGCTGGCAATCAACCGGCAGAGAGTGTTTCTGCGCGACCCGTTGGGCAAGGTGACGAAGAATGGCGTCGAGACGGATGACGCCCGGGTGTACATCAATTACTCAAACGACGTGCTGGTCGAGGAGCCGGGCGGGCAGCGCACGTACATCGTGCAGAACTGGAACAAAGTTCCCGGCACTCCCCGTGCGATCGCCTGCCTTCGGGGCATCGTCTGCTGGACAGACGCCGATCATCCACAGATGGTTCCACTCGGCAGCGCGAGCTACTCGCCGGACACGGTGATGAGCGACCGTGAGGTCTCCTTCAACGACGGCTACGGCATCGGCATCCGCGTGACCCTGCGATAAGCCGTAGACTGATGGAGGAGGGCCGCCGTGAGCGACGGACGCGAGGAGCGCGAAGAGCAGGAGCAGCGCCGCAGATGGCGCGAGAAGGAAGACCAGAGCGATCGCCTGGATCGTCCCTACCGCGAACGCGAGTGGGAAGAGCGCGGACGCGAGCCCTCGTAGGTGCCAGCAAAGCCGACTACGGATTTCAAGGATCTGCACTGGTTGATCTTCTTGTGAGTGCGCCATCCAAACTAACAGCCGTCATTCTGAGCGGAGTCTTCCGCGTGGTTTGCGGAAGACTCCGTTCTGCTCAGGATGGCACTGTCTCGAAATCACGATGTTGCTTTCCAGCCTGGTACATATCGAAGCACTCAGCTGCGCTTGCAGGCGCAGATGATGCACTCACAGTTGGAACCGCACTGACAATTCTGGCATTTCATGGTCGTTCTCCTTTAGGACGCCTCTTGTGCGTCTGCCTTGTAAACGCGGGAACCGGGTTTTCATTACACCTCTCCGGCTACGAAGGCAGATTTTTTTCCTGCCGGAAGCAGAAAGCGCCGATGACTGCATTCTCCGGCGCCGATCCCCTTATGATTGTGCAGACAAACGAATCGTCGAGGAGAGAGCGCCATGTTCTACAACCGCTATACCAGCCGCCGCGAGATGATGAAGTCCACCATGGCGTTGTTTGCCGCCGGCATGCTCGGCAAGGGCATGCCGACGGCGGAGGCGCAGAGCGCGATCCAGAACGTCAACAAGCACTCAAGCCCCTCGACGCTGAAGATTACCGACCTGCGTTACACCGTCGTCAAAAAGCCCGGCCCCAGCCCCTGCCCCATCATCCGCATCGACACCAACCAGGGCGTCTACGGCCTGGGCGAGGTGCGCGATGCCGCCAACTACCAGTACGCCATGGTGCTGAAGTCGCGCATCATGGGCGAGAACCCGCTCAACGTCGACTACATGTTTGAGAAGATCGCGCAGTTCGGCGGCGTCGCGCGGCAGGCGGGAGGCGTTGCCGCGATCGAGATGGCGCTGTGGGACATCGCCGGCAAGGTCTACGGCGCGCCCGTCTACCAGATGCTTGGCGGCAAGTGGCGCGACAGGATTCGCATCTACGCCGACACGCCCGAGGCCGACTCCCCGCAGGCCTTCGCCGCCAAGGCCAAAGGCCGCAAAGACATGGGCCTCACCTGGATCAAGGTCGACATCGGCACCGACCTCCTCAAAGGCCGCCCCGGCACCCTCGTCGAGCCTGCCGACCAGCACAGCAACGAGTACGACAAGCGCCTGCCACACATGTTCACCGGCAACGAGCTCACCGACAAAGGCATCGACGTCTACTGCGAGTACGTCTCCGCCATCCGCGAGGCCATCGGCTACGACATGCCCCTCTCCACCGACCACCTCGGCCACATCGGCGTCAACTCCGTCATCCGCCTCGGTCGCGCGTACGAGAAGTTCAACCTCGAGTGGATGGAAGACGTCATCCCCTGGTGGTACACCGACCTGCTCAAGCAAATCACCGACTCCACCACCACACCCACCATCACCGGCGAAGACATCTACGAGATCGCGGACTTCGAGAAGCTGTGCTCGACGCACGCCGTCGACAAGATCCATCCCGACCTCGCCACCTCGGGCGGCATCCTGCGCACGCACAAGATCGGCGACATGGCCTACCGCTACGGCGTGCCCATGGCGATGCACTTTGCCGGAACGCCCATCTCCTGCATGGCCAACGTGCACTGCGCCGCGGCGACGAGAAACTTTCTCGCGCTCGAGAACCACTCGCTCGACGTGCCGTGGTGGCAGGACCTGGTGAACGAGGTCGACAAGCCGATCATCAAGCACGGATACATCCTCGTGCCCGACACACCCGGCCTCGGCGTGACGTTGAACGACGAGGTCGTCAAACAGCACCTCGCCCCGGGTGTCGGCTACTTTGAACCGACGCCGATGTGGGACGAGAAGCAGTCCTTCGACGATCAGACCTTCAGTTGAAAACGGGGGTGTGCCGGCTGTCGCTAAATGTAGAGCTTAAGATGAAGTGTCATCCTGAGCGAGCGTAGCGAGTCGAAGAACCTGTATTTTTCATGGCGGGTAGGGTCTTCATTCCAGGATGCAGATGCAGGTCCTTCGACTGCGGGTTTGCAAAGGCGCGAACCCTTCGCTCAGGATGACAAGTCTGGGGAGGGTGTGGGTTTCGCACAGCATGACACCTCCGGGATGCAGCACCGCAGACCCGCCACGACGGCAACGTATAGTTTGAGATGTGACGTGGCCGCGCGCATGGCTGACAGGTTGGCTCGCGAAGAGCGGGAAGCAGAAGGTGCTCTCAGCGGTGCTGGCGTTTGGCGTTGCGCTGGTGGCGATGTGGCTGATGGCCGCGCTATCGCTGGTGGCGCTACGCTGGATCGACCCGCCGACGACCGCCGTGCACATGCAGCGGCGTGTGCAGTCGTGGTTTAGCCCGAAACCGTATGAGCTGCGCTATCGCTTCGTTCCGCTGGAACAGATCTCACCCGACATGCAGCACGCGGTGATCGCAGCAGAAGACGGGCGCTTCTACCAGCACCACGGCTTCGACTGGACAGAGATCAAAATCGCCGCGGCAGAGGACAAGGAGGGCGAGCGTGTGCGCGGAGCCTCCACCCTGACGCAGCAGTTGGTGAAGAACCTCTTCTTCGGCACAGGCAGATCGGTGCTGCGAAAGGCCGCCGAGGCAGGACTGGTGCCGGTGGCAGAGCTTGTGCTCGGCAAGCGCAGAATTCTCGAGCTGTACCTCAACGTGGTGGAGTGGGGGCCGGGAGTCTACGGCGCGGACGCCGCCTGCGAATACTACTACCGCGTTCCGGCGCGTCGCGTGAGCAGACAACAGGCTGCGCGGCTTGCGGCGATTCTGCCTGCACCGCTGCGGCGCAGGCCGGAGAGAATGAACAGCTACAGCGGGATCATTCTTCGGCGCATGGCGCAGACGGGATGGTGAGATACCAGGAAATTAGGTGGGAATGTTTAGCGGATTCATACGACCGGGTGCCCCATCCTTCGCAGTCTCACCGCGAAGGGTGGGAATGAACCAGGCCCATGATGCCACCGTACAAATTTCTCCTCAGGCATCCTTCATCCCACCCTTCACTCCGTGAAGGATGGGGCACCCTGTCAGTTGTGGAAGCACGGCGAAGGCCGGATGCCCCAACCTTAGACGCCAGCGGCTAAGGTTGGGTTGAAAACAACTCATCGAGCGAATTCACCGCAATCATCTGGCGTTCGAAGATGCGGCCGATGTTCCGCGACGTGGAGTTGATGGCGTTCTGCATCGTGGGTTGGCGCGTGGGGTCATCGGTCGCTTGTGCTTCGAGCTCGAGCGAGGTGACGGCGCGGTCGGTGATGCCGCAGGGCACGATGAGCTGGAAGTCGCGCAGGTCGGTGGTGACGTTGAGTGCGAAGCCGTGCGAGATCACTCCCTGCGAGACGTGGATACCCATGGCGCAGAGCTTCTTCTCCTGAATGTCGCCGTGAGCAATCGTCCACACGCCGGTGCGACCGGCGATGCGCTGCGCCGGTACGCCGAAGTCGTAGCAGGCACGGATGACCGCCTCCTCCAACATGCGCATGAAGTCGACGGGGCCGAGGTGCGGGCCGCGCTTGCCGGGCCATTCACCCCGCAGGTCGAAGATGGGATAGCCGACGAGCTGGCCTGGCCCGTGATACGTCACGTCGCCGCCGCGATTGATCTCGTGCAGCTCGACGTTGCGCGCGGCCAGCAGTTCCTCGCTTGCGACGACGTTCTCGCGGTGCGAGTTGCGGCCGAGAGTGAGCACCGGAGGATGCTCGAGCAGCAGCAGTGTGTCGCCGATCGCGCCCGCCTTGCGCGCGTCGATCACACGCTTCTGCATGGCGAGGCCTTCCGCGTAGGGGATGCGTCCGAGCTGGAGGAGGTGGATGTACATCGAATGCTGTCGCTGCGTCGCAGGAAACTTTGCGCAATCGACG
This sequence comes from Acidobacteriota bacterium, assembly GCA_018268895.1. Taxonomy (NCBI): domain Bacteria; kingdom Pseudomonadati; phylum Acidobacteriota; species Acidobacteriota bacterium. Next base: position 164,726 of record JAFDVP010000007.1, read on the forward strand.
CCAGCATATCCAGTGTAAGCGGTCGCGTAAAACTCCCTTGGAGCGCCGTTCAAACGCGACCTTGTATACCGATCATTCAGAATTGAACACCGCAATGCCGTCTTTTTATTTCCAGCATTCACCTCTTTCTTTCGCATTCGCATCGCCGCATCTTTCGCTGCAAAACCGCACGGTCCAACCACTGCGCGAGGTGCAAATTAAGTGACGAATGGGGCTTTTTTGTCTTGTCACGTTCGTCCAGTTGTATATACATTGAGTCACCTTAACTTCTGGCCAATTCCAAGCTGCGGAGTACACGCGGCGAGTCTTTGCCAATCGCGAAGTGGAGGCTTTTTTCCGAAGCGAAGTTTTCAACCAGCAGTCTTTTGAACGATTCCAAACGGGAGACACCAATGAAAGTACGCACTGCTCTAAGCAGTCTCTTTTTCTTTGTGCTCGCCTTCTCCGTCGCATGGGGACAGACGATCACCGGCTCCATCACAGGCACAGTCACCGATACCAGCGGGGCCGCTGTCCCCGGAGCAAAGGTCGTCGCGGCCAACGTCGACACCGGCGTGCAGACGCCTACAACCACCAATGGCGACGGCGTCTACACGCTGCGCTTCCTGCAGATCGGCCACTACAAGGTCAACATCACGGCGCAGGGCTTCAGCTCGTCCACGGCTGGTCCCTTCGCGCTCGAGGTCGCCCAGGAGGCGAGGATCGACGCCAAGCTCAAGGTCGGTTCGCTGAATGAGAACGTGGAGGTCACCACCGCGGCCCCAATCATCGACACCGAGAACCCGACCACCGGCGACGCCATTACGGCGACAATGGCGACGGAGCTTCCCGTGCAGGCGCGCAACTTTGCCAACCTGACGACGCTGGTCGCGGGCGCTGTCGCTCCCGACCCCACGGCGCACAACATGGTGGGCCGCAGCGGATACAACGGCGGCTTCTTCATCAACGGCAACCGTGAGCAGTCCAACAACTACACGCTGGACGGCATGGACATCAACGAGTCGATCGACAACTACATCGGCTACAGCCCCAACGTCGATGCCATCGGCGAGATGCACATCATCTCCGGCAACGCCACTGCCGAGTACGGCAACGCCAACGGCGGCCAGGTGGTCATGGTCACCAAGAGCGGAACCAACCAGTTCCACGGCAACGCCTTCTGGTTCCTGCAGAACACGAACCTCAACGCCAACAGCTGGGCCAACAAGCACACCTCGGACAAGGCCTCGATCGGTCCCGTCCCGGCGCTGAACCGCAGCATCTTCGGCGGCACGCTCGGCGGCCCCATCTTCCGCGACCGCGTCTTCTTCTTTATGGACTACCAGGGCGCGCGCCAGCACAACAGCGGAGTCGAGGTTCGCTCCGTCGCCACCGCTGCCATGCGCACGGGCTTCGTCCCCGGCCTTGGAACCTCCGTGGCAATCACCAACCCCGCGGCCAAGTACCTGTTCGCGCATCCTGAACTGTACCCGCTGCCCAACACCCCCAGCACCAACCCCAACGGCATCATCGGCAACTATCGCGGCATCACCGCCCAGGGCGTGCACAACGACCAGGCCGACGTCAAGATCGACGCCAAGCTGACCGCGAAGGACAGCGTCTCCGGGCGCTTCTCGATCGGCCGCGAGGGCAGCGGTTACACCAAGGTTTCGCTTCCCACCGACACCCCCGCCAACAACTCCGACCCCTACACCGGCTTCGTGCTCAACTGGACGCACCAGATCGGCAACACCATCGTCAACGAGGCGCGCGCGGGCTTTGGACGCACGCGTTACACCAACGAAGCGGCTGATGTCGCCGGCCTGCTCGGCCTGACGGGCAACCAGAAGCTCGGCATCCCCGGCACGCAGGTCGCGCCCGGCATCACGACGCTCGACGCGTCGAGCTCCGGCGTCGACGCCATCGGCGGAGGCTCCGGCGGAGGCAACGGCGTACAGTCCGACAGCATCGTCAATGCCTTCACCTACGGCGACAACGTAAGCTGGCAGAAGGGACGCCACACGCTGAAGTTCGGCGCGCAGGCGCTTCGCTACCAGGCCAACCGCAACTACTCCGGCAACGATGGCGCGCGCGGCTTCTTCAGCTACACCGGAGACCCTGCCGCAACCGGCGACGCATGGGGCGACTTCCTCACCAACCAGGCCTTCCAATATGGGCAAGGCTCCTATACCGACGAGTGGGGCCAGCGCCAGTGGCGCGACGCTCTCTTCGTCCAGGACGACTGGAAGGTGACGCAGAACCTTACCGTCAATCTCGGCATGCGCTGGGAGTGGGACCAGCCTCTGTATGAGGTCAACAACAAGCAGACCAACATCAACCTGACCACCGGGGCCATCCTGTTCGCCGGCAAGAACGGTAACAGCCGTGCTCTGTATAACGCCTACTGGGGTGGCTTCATGCCGCGCGTCGGCTTCGCCTACACACCGCAGCGCTTCAACGGCAAGTTCGTCGTTCGCGGCGGATACGGCCTGACCAACTTTCTCGAAGGCACGGGCGCGAACCTGCGTCTGCCGCTCAATCCCCCGTTCTTCACCGACGCCTCGGGCAAGCACAGCCTGGGCGGAGCATTCTTCCAGGTGCAGAACGGCTTCCCGCTGCCGCCCGGCGCAGGCACCTTCTCCGGCAACGTCCGCGCATGGGACCCCAACCTGAAGCCCGCGCTGATCCAGCAGTACAACCTGACAACGGAGTATGAGGTGAACAACGCCACCTCGCTCGTCGTCGCGTACCTCGGACAGGCCGGCGACCATCTCGTCGACCCGCGCGAGGGCAACCAACAGAAGTGCCCCACCTGCGCGTTCCCCGTCTCCTCGCTCCCCGGACTTGGCCTGGTTTCGCAGGTCAGCCTCACGGAGTCGCAGGCCAACATGAACTACAACTCGCTTCAGATCACCGGCCGCCGCCGGCTGACGCACGGGCTTGAGTTCCTCACCAACTACACCTGGGCCAAGTCGCTCACCAACAACCTCGGCTACTACGGCGCGGGCGGCGGTGCATCGGCTTCGCAGGGCGCTTACTGGCAGGACTCCTACAACGGCCCGGGAGACTACGGTCCGGCGTTCTTCGACACCAAGCACCTGTTCTCCTTCTCTGGCTACTACGACCTGCCGTTTGGACGCGGAAGGTTGTACGGCTCCAACATCAACCGCTTCGCCGACATGGCGCTCGGCGGCTGGAAGCTCGGCGCAGTCGCAAGCCTGCACTCGGGCATGCCGGTCACCGTCGCCTCGAACACCTACTGGCTCGTCAACCAGCGCGGCGATCGTGGAAACCATTATCGTTCGCTGAAGATCGTCAACCGCGGCGTCGACCACTGGTTCGGCACCGACCCATCGGCCACGCCGTGCCTCTCCGATACCAACAACGGCACCTGCGCCTATGGCGAAGAATCGTCGACGGGCTTCGGTACGGCGAAGGTCGGCTCGGAGCGCGCTCCCGGCTACAAGGACCTCGACGCCGCTCTTAGCAAGTCGTTCACCATCGTTGGCGAAAGGGAGCTTGCGTTCCGCGCGGACTTCTTCAACGTGCTGAACACGACCAGCCTCGCGCCGCCGAGCAACAGCACCTCGTCCAGCAACTTCGGCCAGATCACCGGCGTGGTTGGCGCCGAGAGGCAGATACAGCTCGCACTCAAACTCACCTTCTAAACATAGGAAGGCAACAAACAAATCGCAGCACACACCGCATCCCCTCTTCGACACACGGAAGAGGGGATGCGCTTTTTAGCGATCGCGAAGGCAATCAGATAAGCAGGAGCAATTCAGCGGGCTGTGGCGAGAGGGTTCTTCCAGCGCAGCCCGGGGAAGCGCGCGAAGTCGGCATCTGTTGTGTAGAGTGTCCCTCCGTACTCGATCGTGATCGCGGCAAGATGAGCATCGGTGCTGAGCACTCCGCTCGCACGGCCTTCAAGAAGCATCTTCCGAAAGATTGGCCAGTGGCCTTCCTCTGGATAGAGCAGGCGAACATTCGGCTGGCCAAGCCACCTCTCGACAATCTCCAGCGCCCTTCCCATCTCCAATCTGCCAAGAGGGATGCTCTGGTTGGTGGTGATGCGAAGAAAGGCCATTGCGCTTTGTAAGGGAATGCCGACGTCAGTAGTGGAAGATAGCGTCTCTTCAAACCACTTGCGCGCGGCGGCATGAGAGGGGGAAGCACTCATATGCGCGTAGAGAAGCAGGTTCACATCGAGCACGATCATCGATGCAGCGGCCCTTCGAGAGCTTCGAGGATTGCGGAGGTCTTATCGAGATTGATGCCCTCAGGAAGCTGCAGGTCGATAGGTATCACCTTGAACGGCTTTGCCGTGGCCTTGCCCGTGGACGAAGAGAGGGCCGCGCGGAGGCAACGATTGACCGCCTGCTTGAAGGGTTCCCCGGAACGGCGAATCTCTTTGCGGAGCAGTAGGACCACATCGTCGTCGAGGGTGAGGGTGGTTCGCACATCATGATGCTTCCATGAAAAGCATCATGATGTCAATCACCAATGTTGCCCTCGGGGCTAATGCCCCGATGTCTCCGGACATACGAACGACACCGCTGAAGAGCCTGCCCTGACCAAAGTCGAATGGGTGTCCTTAAGCGAGGCGGTTCGAGCTTCGCTCGAATGCCCAATCATGCGATGAAGCTGCATAAATGGGGCACCCGGCAGCAGACTGTCCATTACTTAGGTGAGATAGTTTCTTTCTCGGCTTTTGAAAGGATCCTCCGAGACCAGATCACTTGGGTTGTTACAAGGGCGATGATTAGCAGGCAGAGAGTAACTTCCACGCGTGAGTCAGCCGTTGGATTGCTTTTATAGGTCCACCAATGCGGCAGTTTTGGCTTAAGGCTGAACGTAAGCGTCTGGATCGTAAAGACCAGAATCAGGAACGAAGAATGAATGGTCAATAGACGAGAGGTCGATTTCTCTCTAGCTTCACCGTAAAAGTCGAAGCCTTTCCCCAGCTTCGAATCGCAGAATAGCGAGAAAAAGACCACGATGGAGTAAGCGATGAGAGTTACAAGCTGAATGCCAAATGGCATGTCACCAAAAACTACATAAAGTAGAAATATGAGTATTAAGGTGCAGAAGCCGATGGCCCATTTGACAAGAAACGTAATTATGTCAGACATGCCTGCGTCCTTGTAGGAAGAATAGAAGGGCAATAAGAAGACGGCCTACATAGGCCGTCTTCTTACGATGCTGGTGAAACGCTCTTACACGTTGATGGCTTTGCCTTCTACGCTGGAGAACGCGTCCAGCAGAGCTTCGGCTACGGTTGGGTGGGCGTGGATGGTGAACATCATCTCCTCCACCGTGGCTTCGAGCTGCATCGCGGTTACGGCCTCGGCGATGATCTCCGTGGCGTAGGGGCCGATGATGTGGACGCCGAGGATCTCGCCGTACTTCGCGTCGGTGACCACCTTGACGAAGCCGTCGTGTGCGTCGAGGATCGTTGCCTTCGAGTTGCCGACGAAGGGGAACTTACCGACCTTGACGTTGTAGCCCTTCTCCTTGGCCTGAGCTTCGGTGAGACCGACGCTGCCGATCTGCGGTTCGGTGTAGGTGCAGCCGGGGATGCGCAGGCGGTTGATGGCCTTGGCGTACTTGCCCGCGATGCGCGCGGCGACGACGAGGCCAGCCATCGCGCCGACGTGCGCCAACTGGGGCATGCCTCCGACGATGTCGCCGATGGCGTAGACGCCGGGCTCGGTCGTCTCCATCCACTCGTTGGTCATGATGAAGCCGCGCTCGGGCTTGATGTTGGTCTTCTCTAGGCCGATGCCCTCGGTGCGGGGCGCGCGGCCCACGGCCATCAGCACCTTCTCCGCCTCCTTCGACTGCGGCTTGCCGTTCGAGTCGGTCCAGGTCACCTTCACGCCGCCCTTGGTCTTCTCGATCTTCGTGTCCTTGATGGAGAGGTGCACGTCGATGCCGCGCTTCTTGAACTGGCGCAGCAGCTCCTTGGATATCTCCTCGTCCTCGACCGGCACGACGCGCGGCAGTACCTCGAGCACGGTCACGTCCGCGCCGAAGCTCTTGAAGATCGACGCAAACTCAACGCCCACTGCGCCCGACCCGATAACAATCAGCGACTTCGGCGCCTGGGCGATCTTCAGGATCTCGTAGTTCGTCAGGATGGTGTCGTCGGGCTTGTAGCCGGGGAGAACGCGGGCGTCGGAGCCGGTGGCAAGGACGACCTTCTTCGCTTTGATGGTATCGGTTTTACCGTCGGCGAGTTTGACGCTGATGGTGAAGACGCCGTCCTTCGCCGGGCCGGTCAATGTGCCGAAGCCCTTGAAGGTGGTGATCTTGTTCTTCTTCATCAGGAAGTCGAGGCCCTTGGTGTGGCGCGTGATGACGTCGTCCTTGCGCGCCATCACGTTCTTCCAGTTGAGCTTGGGCGCGGAGACGCCGTCGATTCCGTAGGTCTCGCCGTGCTTGAGGTGGTCCCATATCTCGGCCGTATGCAGCAGGGCCTTGGTCGGGATGCAGCCCCAGAGCAGGCATGTGCCGCCCAGGCGGTCGTTTGCGTCGACCAGCGCCACCTTCAGTCCATACTGCGCCGCGCGAATGCCCGAGGTGTAACCCGCAGGGCCGCCACCAAGAACTACAACGTCAAAGATCGTATCTGCCAAAGCCATCTCCTTCTCGAGGTACCCCAGACATTTTAGAGTACCGAAGCTGTCAAGGGCTTCAGCCTGGCCGATAACCGGGTCGCCCCGCGCCGGGCATGATGCAGGCAGAGCTAGCGGTTGCGCGCAGCCACCGCCCCGCGCGCGGAGAATTCGGGATTTCGCTCCTCACCCACCGCAAGGCCGCAGTTCACGCACTGCAGCTTTCCCGGGAAGGTCAACCCGTACTGTCCGCGTTTGAGGTAGCTCCGCAGGCAGCCGGGACACTTCCACTCGCTCAACAGATACCCCATCGCAAGCCACATCAGCAGGTAGGGCACAACAAGGAAGAACCACGCGTCGCCCGCCAGGTACATGGACAGCGCCGTAAAGGGAAGGAAGCCTGTCAATAGCGCGGTCTGGATCGCCAACCGTAGGTAGAGTCCGCGCCATACTGTTTGTTTGTGGGCACTTTGGGCGTACATCTCAGCAGCCATTCTCCGCGTCCATCATCGGATATTGTCGAGGGAATTCTTACAAATCCCGCTCCTGTAATCCAGATAGTAGATGCGCAAAGGATTGCACGGCGATGTGCAGGGGGATGAAAATAGTGCGGAGGCTGTCCCATGTGCCGGAATATCAGGATGCTGTTCAACTTCGATCCGCCCGTCACCGACGACGAGATCCGCGCCGCCTCCTTGCAGTTCGTGCGCAAGATCAGCGGCTTCAGCAAGCCGTCGAAGGCAAACGAGCAGATATTCAACGAGGCCGTCGAAGGTGTGATGCAGGTCTCGGCGATGCTGCTGCGTTCGCTTGAAACCACCGCCGAACCGAAGAACCGCGAAGAAGAGGCCGCAAAGGCAAAGGCGCGGAGTGCTCTGCGCTATCAAAACTGAACCGGCGCCGGGTGCCCCAGTCCTGGTCATATTAGGACGCAGGTTTTATCTGTCCTTGCGGTAGAGCAAGTCCTTGATCGCGGCCCGGCGGTGCGCGTTCTGCTCCTTGTTGCCCGCGTCGAGCGTTCCTTTTTCGCTGGCCTCTTCGTCTTCAACGCTGCACGTGGGACAGCGATTGGCAAAGCCAGGCTTGCCGGGTTTCAACTCAAACTCTTCGCCACATACTGCACATGTTTTGATCGGGAACGGCATAACGTCTCCATGATAACGTCGCGTCATCTCCCGTTCCAGCCCCTCGGATCGAGGGAATACAGCAATTTGAGTGTCCCGGTCTATCGCCGGTATTGTTCGTCGCTAACCTGCTCCATCCAGTCGACGACCTTGCCGTCCAACCGCTCCTGAACGGCAAGGTGCGTCATCGCCGTGGCCGGCGTCGCGCCGTGCCAGTGCTTTTCGTTTGGCGCGAACCAGACTACGTCGCCGGGGCGGATCTCTTCGACGGTACCGCCTTCGCGCTGCGCCCATCCGCAGCCAGCGGTGACGATCAGCGTCTGGCCCAGTGGATGCGTGTGCCACGCGGTTCGCGCTCCCGGCTCAAAGGTCACGCTGGCACCAGCGACCAGCGCCGGGTCGGGCGCCTGAAACAGCGGGTCGATGCGCACCGTGCCGGTAAACCAGTCTGAAGGGCCTTTGCCTGAGGGCTGTGAACCTGCGCGCGTGATCTCCATGTGCGGGATTCTACGCCTCCATGACAATACTCCGCAGACAACGCCGGGTGCCCCACATCCCGGGCTTGAGATGTGGGACGACCCCGGCAGGGTTCGAGCTTCGTTCGAATGAACCCATACATGCCGCGATGAGACTGCGTCATGTATAGGGCACCGCTATTGCCCATTGAGAAGAGCTACTTCGTCAGCTTCAGCATCACGGCGCCGTGGCGTGGGATGGTAAAGACGTCGGTGTCCTTGAGGACGCCGAGGTCCTTATGCTCCCAGAGGTCGCGGGCATGAGCTGTTCCGCTGGGGAAGCCTGCCTCCTTGAGGTGAAGACGCAGACCGCGCATCGTGCTGCGGTTGTTGGCGAGGTTGAAGATGGCGAGCGCGACGGAGCCGTCGGCCAGTGGGCGCGACCATATCTCGGTCTCTTCGCCGGCCCAGAGGCGGTCGCCCTGGTGGCCCAGCTTATCCTGGTCGATGGCGACGACCTCCTTGTTGGTGAGGATGGAGCGGACGTCGTCGCTCATCTCGGTGAAGTTGTTGCCGGCAATCAGCGGTGCGGCAAGCATCGACCACATCGTCATGTGCGAGATGTTTTCGTCGTGGTTCATCTTGCCGTTGCCGACCTCAAGCATGTCGGGGTCGTTCCAGTGGCCGGGGCCGGCGAACTTCGACAGGCCCGCCTGCGAGAGGCCGATGAGAATCATGCTGTCGTAGTTGGCGCGGATGTCGTCGGTGGTGCGCCAGAGGTTGCCGCCGACCGAGGGCGCCCACTGCCACGACTGGTCGAAGCCGTACTGGCAGAGAGAGAAGACGATGGGGCGGCCGGTCTTGACGAGCGCGTTGTGCATCTTGGTGTAGGCGTCGCGCATCATCTGATTCTGCGCGGCGAAGTCGTTAGGGTGGGCGTCGCGCATGTTCTTGCCGAAGCTGCAGAGGTCGTATTTGAGGTAGTCGAAGCCCCACGCGGCGTAGGTTTTGGCATCCTGCTCCTCGTGGCCGAAGGAGCCTTCGTACCTGGCGCAGGTCTGCGGGCCGGGCGAGGAGTAGATGCCGATCTTGAGGCCCTTGGAGTGCACGTAGTCGGCAAGCGCCTTCATGTCGGGGAACTTCTCGTTGGAGGTGATGTTGCCCTGCGCGTCGCGCTTGCCCTCCCAGGTGTCGTCGATGTTGACGTAGACGTAGCCGGCGTCGCGCATGCCGCTCGAGACCATCAGGTCGGCGGCTTTGCGGATGTCGGCGTCCGTCACCTTGCCGGCGAACCAGTTCCAGGAGTTCCAGCCCATGGGCGGCGTGGCGGCTAATTGTTGTGCAGAGATGGGTAGTGCGGCTACAACAAGGGCGACGGCGAGCGATAAGCAACGGCGCATTCGGTGATGCTCCTCTGTGGGTTGTTCGGTCTGAACCATGAGACGGGGTGAGGCAGGCTTTGTCAATTGTTGCGATCGAAGAGAGCTTCTACTGGAAGAACCGCGGCCCCTTCGCCCGCCGGTTATGAGAGCATGGCAGACATGGGCGGAGCCTATCCAGTCGCCATGTTGCTGAAGATCGCCGCAATCGGCCTGGTTGTCCTTCTGGCGGTGGCGCTGCTGATCGCCGGAACACTGATCGGCAAGGAGAAGCGGCAGCGCTTCCTCGCGTGGTCGGTCGGCATCTACACCGCGGGCTGGATCGTCTTTCTGCTTTACGACACGTACCTGCTGATTCAATACTTCTTCGGGCTGAGGCGCTCGTAACAGGATACTCGGGATCATGTTGTCATCCTGAGCGGACCGAAGGCGAGTCGCAGGACCTGCATTTTTTCCTGTCGCGGTGAACATCTGCGCGATGAAGAGTGCAGGTCCTTCGACTGCGGGTTCGCGGTTCGTAGCCGCATCCCCGGCATCGCCGTGCTATTGCGGCGGCGTTGATGGGCTGTCTCCGACATCGGTGATGATGTGCGATCTGACGGTGAGCTTGTGGTAGTTGCTGTAGCTTGCAGCGAAGGACCATACCACCGGGATATCGTTTGCCCGGGCCTGGGTGGAGATCGCTCGAGGCACCCAGAACTCCTTGTTGTCGAAGGTGACCGGAGCGTAGTCGACGGCCCACGTCCACATGGCGCGTGTTCCTGGATCCATTGCGTGATTCGGGGTGCGCATCTCGATGCGCAACAGATGGAAGCTGACGGGATCGATCCACGCGATGCCGGACTCCTTCTCCGGCCCTGGGCAGAATGGGTCCTTATTCGCGCTGGGCCTGGTGGCATACGAGATCGAGATTGCCGGCGTCATGTCCAACTGCCCCGCCCCTTCAAGGGTGTAGTCATAGCAGCGCGCCATCTCGGGTGAGACGACGGAGAGCGCACCGCTAAAGGCGCCGGTAAAGATCGCCGGGCCTTGAACCGACCCGCCGGATGCAGGCGCGCCGTTGACACGTTTGACCTCGCGGCTTTCGCTGAGAGTGTTTGCGCCGGCAGATGCTCTTTGCAGGCTGAAGATCGAGTCGGTCGTTGTCCTGAATGTGCGGCGGCGGTTGGGCAGCACGATATCGGAGATGGCGTGCTCGTCGCAGAAGAAGTTGGGAACGTTCGTTTGATAGTCCAAGAGGTTTTGTTGCAGGCGAAGCAGTATATCGTGGAGAGAGCGAGTTACAGTTGTGCTTTTCGCTGGAGGGACAGACTGCTGTGCTGCTCCAATCACGCACAACGCAGAGGCGATCCAGATGAGGATGGCGAAGTGGAACCGCAATGGTGCTCCTGAAAACGGCCTGGGTGAATTCTCCTCTGCAAAAAGGGCATTTGCAACCGGAGCAAGAATTACTGGGGCGGCGGGCTGTCGCCGACATCGGTGATGATGTGCGAGCTGACGGTGAGCTTATGATAGTTGCTGTAGGTTGCCGTGAAGGACCAGACGATGGGGTCGCTGTTGGCCACGGCCTTTGAGGTGATCGTCTTCGGCATCCAGAACTGGCGGAAATCGAAGGTGACCGGTGCATAGTCGACCGACCATGTCCAGAAGGTGCGGACGTCGTGGTTGTCCTTGTGGTTGGGGATGGCCATCTCAATGCGCAGGACGTGGAGACCGGCGGGGTCGAACCAGGCGCGGCCCGACTGCTTCTCCGGGCCGGGGCAGCTCTCGTCGCCGAGCATGTCGGGCTTGATGACGTAGCTGATGACGATGGCGGGCGCGTGATTCAGCTCCCCGGAGGGCTCGAGCGTATAGTCCAGGCAACGCGACATCTCCAGCGAGACGACGCTGAGGCCGGTGCTGAAGGCTCCGGTAAAGATGGCCGGGCCCTGAATGTCGCTTCCCTTCGCGGCCTTTTTGTTGACGGTCTTGATCTCGCGCGTCTCTGTCAGGGTATGCGGCTCTCCGATGGCGGCGGCGGAGCGGCGCAGCCGGAAGATGGAGTCGGTCGTCGTCTTGATGTCGCGCGCGCCCTCCTGCTGCAACACGGAGACGACGTGCTCTTCGGCGAAGAAGTTGGGGACGTTGCTCTCGTAGTCCCACAGGTTCTGCTGCAGGCGGATGAGGATCTCATGCAGCGAAGGCGCGGGAGCGGCGGAGTTGACCGCATGCTGTTGCGCGAAGCACGCGATGGGCACAAAGACTGCGTAAAGAATGACGCTGACGAGACGAGACCGCACCGTTGTCCCCTGGGAATGCCTTGTGGTGCATTCTCGCACAGTCAACAAATCGGGTGCCTGTTGTACCAACTGCGGACTTACGCCGCAGTCTCGGCCTTCATCTTCTCCGCGATATCGTGCGCGATCAGCGCGTCGATCGTCGGTTGCAGCATCCCTTCCATCACCATGTTGAGCTGGTGCGTGGTGAGGCCGATGCGGTGGTCGGTGAGGCGGTTCTGCGGGAAGTTGTAGGTGCGGATCTTCTCGGAGCGGTCGCCGGTGCCGACCTGCTGCTTGCGGTCCTTGGCTTGCTCCTGGTGGATGCGCTCCTCTTCGACCTCGTACAGCCGCGCGCGGAGGACGCGCATCGCCTTCTCGCGGTTCTTGATCTGCGACTTCTCGTCCTGGCAGCTAACGACGGTGTTGGTCGGAATGTGCGTGATGCGCACGGCGGAGTACGTTGTATTCACCGACTGCCCGCCGGGGCCGGAGGAGCAGAAGGTGTCGATGCGGAGGTCCTTGGCCTCGATCTTGATGTCGACCTCTTCGGCCTCGGGCAGCACGGCGACGGTGATCGCAGACGTGTGGACGCGCCCCTGCGTCTCGGTGGCGGGGACGCGCTGCACGCGGTGCACGCCGGACTCGTACTTCATCTGCGAGTAGACCTTGTCACCCTCGAAGATGGCCGTCACTTCCTTCATGCCGCCGCCGATGCCGGTCTCGGAGCTGGAGAGCACCTGCACCTTCCAGCGGTGCTGCTCGGCGAAGCGGAGGTAGGTGCGGAACATCTCGGAGACGAAGATGGCGGCCTCGTCGCCGCCGGTTCCGGCGCGCAGCTCGATGATGATGTTCTTGTCGTCGTTGGGGTCCTTAGGCAGGAGCATGACCTTCAGCTCCTCCTCGATCTCGGCCATGCGCGGCTCAAGCGCGAGAAGCTCGGCCTGGGCCATCTCCTTAATGTCCGCGTCGTCCTCGGCGAGCATTGTCTTCGCATCGGCGACGCCCTGCTTCACGTTCTTGTACTCGCGGAACTTCTCGACGACGGGCTCGAGGTCGCGGTGCGCCTTGGCGGTGGCGGAGAACTTCTTCTGGTCGGTGACGAGCGCGGGGTCGGCAAGCTGCTGGCCGAGCTCTTCGTAGCGCGCTTCCATCTGGTCGAGGCGGTCGAACATGGCAAATCCTTTAGGGTGTAGGGAATAGGGGGTAGAGAGTAGCGAGGATTTGGCGCAGCTAGGCGAAGTCGTGACGGGTGGGGGTCACGCCGGGGGAAGACACCGGAATTTCGGCTGCGAATCGCATCTCTATATAGATGTTACTCCCCTGCCATGCGATGCGGTGAGGAAATTAGCGGGTGCTTATACTGTGCCTATGCTTCTGCATCACCAGCATAAAAGTTTGACTCAGCAGCCGTGGATAGTGGCTGTTGTGACGCTTTTGCTGCTGGTCGTTCTGCTGTCAGCCATTAGCCATAGCCCGGTCGCGGTCTGCGGCATCGTTCTTGTCCCTATGTTTTTGTTCGCGCTGGTTGTGCTGCCTTCCTACGACGGCGAAGACGAGCGGGAACGCGGCTGTGTCTTTGAAGACGGTTCGCCGTCGCTGTTTCGACGACCTCCTCCCTTTCTTACTTAAGAGTTGCTGCGATCTGTCTTCACGTTCGTGATGGACGCGTGAATCTGTCTTTGTCTTCCAACTCGGGAGGAGCCTTGTGCGTTTCGATCAGATTCTGGCCGTTTGGCTAGATGTTGTGATGTTGGTGTTCAGCATAGTTTTTGTGTGGCAGCGATTGCGCTGGAGACGAAGACGGCAAGGTTTTCGTCCAAGCATTGCCTCTCTTGGAAATGCGTTGCATCAGCTACAGGTCATCGCTGAACCGCAGATGCGATATGTGATCGAAGAGAAGCTGGATGAAGAGATGGAAGAAGAAGAGTCAGGCGGCCCTGACGATCCTGTACGGCACCTGCATCGCCAGGCAGCGAAGATCCGTCGCGGTGACAGGGTAGACAGGATCACCGCACGTCTCGGAAGCAGATAACATCTGGGTGCCCCATCTTCGACCGCGAAGCGGGCTAAGGTGGGTTTGCAGGATGAGGATTGAGTCAGAGACGGTTCGAGCTTCGCTCGAATGCCCACCTTAGGCGCGATGAGACCGCGCCGAAGAGGGGGCACCCGGTGTGTGGCCGCACTTAAAAACCGATGCCCACCTTTGTGAGGTGGGCATCCTTAGAATTGTTTGCTGCGACGATGTTTTTTACGCCATCAGCTTTCTGCGGGCGGCGCCGGCGAAGCCAAGCAGGCCTGTGCCGAGGAGCAGCAGGGTGCCGGGTTCGGGGGTGGCGGCCGAGGCGGGGCTGACTGCCAGTTCGGCGCGGCCCTGGATGCTATCCGGCGAGAAGACGTAGAAGCCGAACTTGTCGCCCGCAGCCAGGCTGAGGGTCAGGACGCCGCTGGTGTCGAGCTGGAACTGGATATCAGAGTTCGTGCTCAGCTGGTGATAGACGCCGTTCAGGACGTAGCCGGCCGGGTCCCAGACGGAGCCGCAGCAGTCGAAGGTGGAGTATGCCCAGTTGAAGCTCACGGTCTCAGCAGCCGAAACGGTCGTGCTGTAGACCGCATAATTGTTCTGAGCGCCGTTGTCGGAGCCCCACAGTTGGAACGTAGGCGCCGAACCGACGACGTAGCCGTCGCCGCCGTTGCTGTTCGTAAGGGCGTAGGTATCGCCAAATGCGACTCCGGAAACACCCAAAGCCAGGGATGCCGCAAGGCACAGTCTAGTCACCGCTCGCAAGTTCATGAGAACACTCCTCTATTTTTTGACTTAAGGCCTGAGCCTTAGCTGATGCATGTGGAGTACCAAAGGCAGGTGCTTGAACAAGAGTCACTTACGAGCGAGCTTCAGCAGCAAAGCGCAAATTTTTGCATAGAGCGGTGGAAGTATTTCTCTTGCGGCCTAAGCCGGTGCAGGAGGCAGCCACGCGCTGGGGGTGGAGTGCGAGATGGCGGTCTCCTCCTCGTTCATGTCGGCTGCGACATCGCTGAAGAGCGGCGTCGAAAGATAGCGCTCGCCAGTGTCGGGCAGCATGCAGAGGATGGTCGAGCCTTTGGGGGCCTTTTCGGCGATCTTGATGGCCCCGGCGAAGGTTGCCCCTGAGCTGATGCCGACGAAGATGCCCTCCTTGCGGGCGAGTTCTTTGCTCCACTTCAGCGCCTCGGCGTTCTCGACGGTCACGACCTGGTCGATCTTGTTTGCGGCGAGGGCGTCCTGCGTCAGCTTGGGGATGAAGTCGGGGCTCCAGCCCTGCTGCGGATGCGGTTTCCAGGAGGGGTGGCTGCCCAGGGGTTCGCCCGCGGCGTCGCTCTGCTGCGGGATGCCGCTGGAGACCATGGGCGCGTCGGCGGGTTCGCAGACGACGACCTTTGTTTCGGGGCTCTCCTTTGCGAGCACGCGGGCGACGCCTTTGAGTGTGCCTCCGGTGCCGAAGCCGGTGACCCAGTAGTCGAGCCGCTGGCCTTTGAAGTCGTCGAGGATCTCGACGGCGGTGGTCCTGGAGTGGAAGTCGGGGTTGGCCTCGTTGGTGAACTGACGGGTGAGGAACCAGCCGTGTTTTTCGGCAAGCTCGGCGGCCTTGGCAGCCATGCCGGTGCCGCGCACGGCGCTGGGGGTGAGGATGACCTTCGCGCCGAGGAAGCGCATCAGGCGCCGCCGTTCGATGGAGAAGGTGTCGGCCATCACGAGGACGAGCGGGTAACCCTTTTGCGCACAGACCATGGCGAGACCGATGCCCGTGTTTCCGCTGGTGGCCTCGATGACGGTCATGCCGGGCTTCAGCCTGCCGGTGCGCTCGGCGTCTTCGATCACGCCGACGGCGAGCCGGTCTTTGACGGAGCCGAGAGGATTGAAGGCCTCGACCTTGACGTAGAGATTCACGCCTTCCGGCGCAAGGCGGTTGATGCGGACTGCCGGTGTATGGCCGACGGTCTCAAGGATGTTTGCATAGAGATGTCCCACTCGTGACTCCTGTGATTGAGATGGAGGCCCGTGCGCTTCTGAGGTCAGGGAAGATTCTAGATGGAGCGACGAGTTTGTGCATCCATTGGAGATGGGTTCGCAAGAGGCATGGCGATCTTGGCGCGGAGGGTTCGATCTGATGAATGCGCGAGAATCCATGGCGCAGAGAGAACCCACACGTGGCGACAAGACCTCCAGAGATCCGCAGGCCGACAAGCCGGTGGAGTGAGCGATGCGGCATCGTGCGGTAGCATGTTGGCAGTGAGACTCCCCGTCCGCATCGCGTATCTTGTCAGTCATCCCATCCAATATCAGGTGCCCCTGCTGAGGAGGATCGCGCAGGAACCGGATATCGATCTGACCGTGTTCTACGGCTCCGATTTTTCCGTTCGCGGTTATAAAGACGACGGCTTCGGCGTCGACCTGAAGTGGGACCTTCCGCTGCTGGGCGGCTACAAGCACGAGTTTCTTCCGGTCCTTCGCGATATCGGCACACAGACGGTGACTGCTCCGCTGAATCGGGGATTTCTTCGACGCCTCAAGGGCCGCAATGGAGAGCCGCCATTCGACCTGCTGTGGGTTCATGGCTACGCCATGGTGAACTCGATGGCGGCGATGCTGGCGGCGAAGGCGCTGGGGATTCCGGTGCTGATGCGGTCGGACTCGACGATGATCGACCGCTCTCGATCGGAGATGAAGCTGGCGGCGAAGCGGCTGTTCTTTCTTGGCCTGCGTCAGTTGATCGATGGCGTGTTGACGGTGGGCACGCTCAACGATGCTTACTGGCAACATGCTGTTGGAGACTCGGTGCCGCGGTTTCTGATGCCCTATGCGGTCGATAATGCCTACTTTCAAAGCAGAAGCGAAGAGGCTGCTCCGCGACGCGCGGAGCTGATGGCCGAGTGGGGGATCGAGCCGGGAAGGCCGGTCATTCTGTTCGCCTCGAAGCTGCAGCAGCGCAAGCACGCGGATCATCTGCTGGAAGCCTACAGGCTGCTTCTTGCTCGCACCGGCAAGCGGCCTTATCTGCTGATTGTGGGCGATGGCGAGACGCGCGAAATGCTGGAGCGCGAGGCAGAGGGGCTTGCCGATGTGAGGTTCTGCGGCTTCCGCAACCAGTCGGAGCTGCCGCGCTACTTCGATCTTGCGACGGTCTTCGTGCTGCCCGCGCGCCACGAGCCCTGGGGGTTGATTGTGAACGAGGCGATGAATGCGCAGCGTCCGGTGATCGTGAGCAGCGATGTCGGCGCGCATCCCGATCTTGTGACTGACGGGGTGGAGGGCTATGTGTATCCGGTTGGCGATATTGAGGCGCTGGCAACGGCGCTGCATCGTGTGATCGACACGCCCGGAGAGGCCGAGCGCATGGGCCGCGCCGCGTTTGAGCGCATCAACGAATGGGACTTCGAGAGAGATATTGCTGCTCTGCGGAGAGCCATTGCGAAGCTGACGGGGAAGATCTCGTCTCCGGAAGAGTAATTACTGCAAGATGCCGGACAGGTTGAAGTCCCGCGTTTTGCCATCGGGGAGAAGAAACGTATAGGTGCGGTTGATGTCGTATCCGTTTTTGCTCGTCTCAGTGAGCTTTGCCTTGTAATCGCCCAGTGCGAGAACGCCTTCACTCAGAGCTTCCAGCTCATATTTGTATCCGTCGATAACGACCGTAATCTGCTGATAGCCACGGACGGGATTCGGATAATAACGCGTCTTCGATTCGACGACGTGAACATTGACGTTGTAATCCGATGGATTTGGGGCGGCGATGGCGAACGAGGTGCAGAGCAGCATGATGCAGAGCAGGGTTCTCATGGTCTATACACTTAGCACATGATCCTGGGGGTTCCAATGGAAATGGCCTGCTGTTGAAACAATCCTGCAACTGGAGGCATCTTATTGCCATGGAATACAGACAGCTTGGTAAATCGGGACTGAAGGTGCCGGAGCTTTGCTTCGGCGCGGGCACGCTGGGTGCGAACAACGAGTTCTTCAAGGCGTGGTCGGAGACGACGCAGAACGAGGCTGACCGCATCATCGGCATCTGTATGGATGCGGGGCTGAACTTCTTCGACACCGCCGACGTGTACTCGAACGGATCGAGCGAAGAGGCTCTGGGCAAGGCGCTCAAGGCGTATAAGCGCGAGGATGTGCTGATCTCGACCAAGACGACGTTTCGTTTCGGCGAGGGGCCAAACAATGTTGGTTCCAGCAGGTATCACATCGTGCAGCAGCTTGAAGGAAGCCTGAAGCGGCTGGGCACGGACTACATCGACGTCTATCACATGCACGCCTTCGACGCGACGACGCCCGTCGACGAGACGCTGAACACGCTGGACAAATTTGTGCGCGAGGGCAAGGTTCGCTACATCGCGTGCTCGAACTTCTCGGGCTGGCATCTGATGAAGTCGTTGAGCGTGAGCGAGCGCTACGGCTGGGCGAAGTATGTGGGGCACCAGGTGTACTACTCGCTGATTGGCCGCGACTATGAGTGGGAGCTGATGCCGCTGGCGCTCGACCAGGGCGTGGGCGCGCTGGTGTGGTCGCCGCTGGGATGGGGCCGCCTGACGGGAAAGATTCGCCGCGGACAACCGCTGCCGAAGGACAGTCGTTTGCAGACCAAGGTCGTTCTCGACAGCGGACCGCGGCCCGATGACGAGTATGTTTACAAGGTGGTCGATGCAATCGACGAGGTGGCGAAGGAGACAGGCAAGACGGTGCCGCAGATCGCGCTGAACTGGCTGCTCGGTCGGCCGACGGTCTCGACGTTGATCATCGGCGCGCGCAACGAGGAGCAGTTGAGGGCGAATCTTGCATCGGTGGGCTGGAAGCTGACGCCGGAGCAGGTAGCGAAGCTGGATGCAGCGAGCGCCCTGCCGCGCGCGTATCCGTACTGGCACCAGGAGCAGTTCACGGAGCGCAACCCGCTGCCGGTGTAAGCCCAATACCGTGCAGCGACTTAAGAGGGCGAGGCCGGGAGGCTTCGCCCTTTTTCTTGCGCATCACCTTTACGTCTTCTTTATGACTTTCTGACGGTTTCGTTATCGCAGGCTTCCTACGATGAAGCCTGTACGACCTGCGTCGCGGCCAGGAGGCTGCGCGCATGTTCGCGAGGGAGCGAGAGATACCGTGAAGAGCCAGAGAATCTGTAATGTTGCAGTGCGTTTTTTAGGGGCGTCCCTTTTAGCCGGCGTGTTCGTGAATGGCGCGCACAGTGTTGCGCAGGGGAGTGAGACCGCTCCGTCTGCGGTCAGCAATACGGTGAGTGACGACCAGCGAATCGACATGCTTCAGCAGAGGCTTGAGGAGATTCAGAAGGAGCTGCTTGCGCTGAAGCAGGCACGCGCGAAGGAAAAGGCGCAGCAAGTTCCTGGATCGACACAGGCGAAGCCAGAGGCAGCACAGGGATTGGTGTCGTCGTCCTCGTCGTCGGCCAGCGATGCGGCTGAGCGCGCGGCTGTTGTTGCTCCCCAGCGTTCGATGCCGCCTCCTCCGGTAAAGTCAAGCGCCAACGATCCACACTCGGAGCCGTTCGCCTTTGCGGACTTCACCTGGCTGAACGGCAACGCGCGCACCAAGGACACGCCATACGCGACGAAGTTCTTCACGCCGGAGATTCGCTCCGACGTGAACTACACGTACGACTTCAATCATCCGCAGGACAACACCATCAGCGGATCGAGCGAGGTCTTTCGAGCGAACGAGTTCCAGTTGACGCAGCTCGGCGTAGGCGGAGACTTCCACTACGACAACGTGCGCGCGCGGCTGATGACGCAGTTCGGCATGTACTCGCAGACCACGCCTCGCAACGACGCCTCGCCGGCGCGCGGACAGTGGAACCTGGCCGATGCGTATCGCTACGTCTCGGAGGCGTATGGCGGCTATCACTTCAATGTGCAGCACGGCATCAATGTCGACGCCGGAATCTTTATGTCGTATGTAGGTCTGTTCTCGTACTACCAGTTCGACAACTGGGCGTATCAGCCGTCGTATGTCTCGTCGAACACGCCGTGGTTCTTCAACGGACTGCGTGTGCAGTGGTTCCCGACGGCGAAGCTGAAGATCGAGCCGTGGGTGACGAATGGATGGCAGTCGTATGGCCGCTTCAACAAACGGCCCGGCATCGGAGGGCAGATTCTTTATCGTCCGAACGGCAAGTGGTCCATTCTGGGCAACCAGTATGCTGTGGGCCGCGACACGCTGGGCGTAACGGGCCGCACGCGCTTTCACTCCGACGACAGCATCGAGTACAAGTACTACGACCGTCCTCTGAGCCGCGTGAGCAAGGCGGCGATGACGCTGACCGGCGACATCGGGTGCGAGTCGGGTGGCGGGGTAAGCTGCTTCGGCAACGGCAAGAACGGCCCGAAGCAGAGCTTCCTCGGCTTTATGATCTATAACCGTCTGTGGTTCGATCGCGACCGTTACGCCGTCACTGTCGGCGGAGGACGCATCAATAATCCGGGACGTTATCTTGTGCTGCTGCCGCCGATCAATGGTGCGACGGCTACTTCTGGCACGCCATACTTCACGCAGAACCCGGGAGATCCGTTCAAGGCGTGGGACATCTCGGTGACGGGAGACTGGATGCCGAGTCAGTACTTCACCTACAGGCTGGAGTACAACCACCGCGCGGCGAACGTTCCCTACTTCAGCGGGCCGGGAGGCGTAACACCTCCGGGAGGGAACACGGGCGCAGCCGGTTCGACAGTGCCAGGCTGGTCGCCTGATCTTCGCAAGAGCGAAGACCGCGTGACGGCGGCGATTCTGGTGAAGTTCTAGCCGCCTTGCAGAACGTATGCAAAAAGGAAGCAGGCAGAGTGCCTGCTTCCGCAGCGAGGGAACTTCTCAGAGATCTCTACAGACGTCTATACAAATATCTTCTTCAGTTTCATGCTGTTGCATTCAATCCCCATAATGTTAGACTTTCTCCGTTCTGTGTAACCCGCGTTCCGCCGCAGGAACGCTCGAAGGGTCACAGGTCCACGGAGAGAACCCATTTGACAAAACACCGGTTGGGCCGGGCGATGCGCCTTGGCCTTGTACTGGCGCTTGGGTGCTTGTGCGCCTGTGCGCAGGAGAACAAGATAGAGCGCGCCGCTGCAGACGGCGAAAACGCGATTGTGAAGACGCGCCTCGATACCCCGTCTTCCTCGGTGAACGAGACTGCCTCCACTGTTGAAACTCTTCAGCAGAGCGCGGGACTGTGGGGCCGGATGAGCGGCTTCTATCGCGCTGACTGGAACGGCACAGCAGCGGCGAGCGCGCCTGCTGTACGCACAGCGCTGGACGCTCCTCTGGATTCGCCGCCGTTTCCCTCCGCGGACTGGGGGTATGGCGGAGCGCCGACGATCGGCGTGCCCGACGGAAATGTGTATCCGGCAATGTCGGTGATGAAGCAGGAGAAGGGCCGTACAAAGGTGTATGGCTGGATCGATGCGTCCGTTAATGCCAGCACATCTTCCGAGACGAGCTACCCGATCACCTACGGCTTCGTTCCCAACCGGCTGGTGCTGAACCAGGCCATGCTCACGCTGGAACGGCTGCCCGACACCGCGCAGCGCGCGCACTTCGACTGGGGCTTTCATCTTTCGGGAATGTTCGGCACCGACTACCGCTACACCACGGCGAAGGGATACTTCAGCGGCCAGTTGCTGGAGCACAACCGGCAGTATGGCTTCGACCCGCTCTGGCAGTCGCTCGACCTCTACTTCCCCGTGAAACAAGGGCTCGTCATTCGCCTGGGGCGTTTTCTCTCGATGCCGGGCATCGAGACGCAGCTTGCGCCCGGCAACTACACGATGACGCACTCGCTGGTCTTCTCGGCAACGCCCTCGACCGAGACAGGAGCCCTGGCCACGCTGAAGCTGACGAAGCAGTGGATGGTGCAGTTGGGGATCTCTGCCGGACACGATGTGGCGCCCTGGACCGAAGACCGCAAACCCTCGGCGATTGCATGCGTGAACTACTCGACCGCGAGCAATCACGACAACCTGTATCTCTGCGCGAACGGCATCAACGACGGCAGGTACGCCTACAACAATGTGCAGCAGTACGATGCCACATGGAACCATCGCTTCAACGCCAGGTGGAATACCGCTACAGAGGCGTGGTTCATGTACGAGCGCGAGGTGCCCAACCTCGCGCACAACGTGGCGAAGCCGCTGCCGGTGGAGACGGGCGCGAACGGCGCCTTCTGCGCGCCTGGCCAGCTCACCTGCACCGCGCCCGAGTATGGGGCGATGAACTATCTCAATCGCGCCATCAACTCGAAGCTGTACATAGGCCTGCGCTCCGGGCTCGTCAACGACAAGAAAGGCCAGCGCACGGGAACGCCGGGCAGGCATACGGCGAATGCGCTCTACATCACGAAAGACTTCGGATCGACCGTCATGCTGCGCTCCGAGCTGCGCTTCGACCACTCCTGGGACCGGCCGGCTTACAACAACGGCAAGGCCAGGAACCAGCTCTTCTTCGGCGTCGACCTGATCTACAAGTTCTAGCGGCGTTTTCTCATAGGTCTGGTTCCTGCTTTCAGGGCCGAAGGCCCGCCAACATACCAGCCTGGGCCGAAGAGTAACCAGAGCGCTGAAGGCGCAACACATATGTTCTAGATAGCGGGGGTTGCCGCGGGTTCAACGGCGCTACGAGAAGAGGTAAACAGAACCAGCGCGGGATCAAAAGCGGATAGCACAGATAAAGACAAAGCAATGTTTTATCCGTGGTCTCCGCGAGCATCCGCGGTCGCCTCTAACTAGTGGCCCGCGCCCGGGTCGAGGTGCTTCGGCGGCTTGGGGATGAAGAACAACAGCGGCAGCATGCAGGCGCAGAAGACTGCCAGGTACTGGATGATGTCGAGGTAGGCGAGCATTCCGGCCTGGCGGTGAAGCTGCTGGTAGATGTATGCCTGCGCTGAGTGGGCGGCGTCGCCGACCATCGGGTTGCCGCCGCCGTGTCCCCCGAACATCCCCTTGAGTTTTTTCACCTGTTCGACGAAGGCGGGGTTGCCCGTGGTGAGGTTGCGGACCATGTTGTTCTCGTGTTCGGCCGTCCTGCGCGTCAACATGGTGGCCATGAAGGCGGTACCGCACGACCCGCCGATGTTGCGCGCAAGGTTGGTCAGGCCGGAGACGTCGTTGTTTTCCGTCTGTTTTACGCCGATATAGGCGACGGTGTTGATCGGGATGAAGAGGAATGCGAGTCCCGATGCCTGGAAGCAGCGCAGAAACACGAGACGGCCGTAGCTGATGCTCAGGTCCATGGTGTGCATGGCGATCAGCGAGAGCGTGAGCATGCCGAAGCCGTAGCCCATCAGCTTGCGCGGGTCGACCTTACCCGACAGCACGCCGACGACGGGCATCATCGCCATCATCATGAGGCCGGCGGGCGAGAGGACGAGTCCCGCGAGCTCCGCCGTATAGCCCAGCAGCGTCTGCACGAACTGCGGAATCAGCACCGTTGTGCCGTAGAGCGCAAAACCGAGGACAAACATCAGCACGAAGCTGAAGGAGAAGTTCTTCCTCTTGAAGAGCGTGAGGTTGATGATGGGGCGATGGCCGACGCGGAGCTGGCGCAGCTCCCACCAGATCATGGTAATGAAGGCGACCACCATCACCACAGCAAAGAAGGTGATCAGGTGCGAGGCGAACCAGTCGTCCTCCTGCCCCTTGTCGAGCACGAACTCCAGTGAGCCAAAGGTCAGCCCAAGCAGGCCGAAGCCGAGGAAGTCGAGCTTGATGCCGCCCTTCTGCGACTCCTTCACCTGCTTTTCGACCCACGGCGGATCTTCGACGATGCGCGAGGTGAGAAAGAGCGAGAGCAGGCAGATGGGTACGTTGAGAAAGAATATCCAGCGCCAGTCGAAGTTGTCGGTGATGTAGCCGCCAAGCGTAGGCCCGATCGCAGGAGCGCAGACGACGGCGAGGCCGTACATCGCGAAGGCCTGGCCGCGCTTCTCCGGCGGGAAGGTGTCGGCGAGAATGGCCTGCTCCGACGGCGCCAGACCGCCGCCGCCGATGCCCTGCAGGATGCGGCAGAAGACCAGGATCGGAAGCGAAGGAGCGATGCCGCACAGCGCCGAGCTGATGCCGAACAGCGCCACGCAGATCATGTAGAACTTCTTGCGCCCGATGAACGTGGTCATGTAGGCGCCGGCCGGAAGAATGATGGCGTTGGCGACGAGATATGCCGTCAGTACCCAGGTCGCCTCGTCCTGCGTCGAGCCAAGTGAGCCTGCGATGTGCGGCAGGGCGACGTTGGCGATGGAGGAGTCGAGCACCTCCATGAACGTCGCCAGAGTCACCGTCATGGCGACGATCCACGGGTTGATTCGCGGCTTCCACGCCTGGGCGGGAGCCGCATGTTCCCGCGCTTCAAGCAGGTGGGATTCAGATAACTCTAAAGTGGTCGTAGCCATGCGCTTAGGTTCGGATTCATCCGCGCGGCCCCCGGATTCAATTTCTCAGGCAGTTGTGACAGATTGCCCCGGAAAACCCCATGGATCGCACCGGAAAATGTGCACACCAGAATGGGCACTCGTTTCAGTGGCAACGGATGAGATTGTTCCTCCCACCCTTCACGATGAGACTGTGAAGGATGGGGCACCGGGCAGTATGCGAAGGAAGCATAAGACTCAGCGCGAGTAGTTCTGGGTGTAGATGTCGTGCGGCAGGCCTTCGCCGCGCGCCTTCTGCCTGAAGGCCTCCGCCTGTTCGCGGCCCATCGGTCCGCCCACTGTAACCAGATACGGCGCGCGGCCAGTGGGCGAGAAGACCTCAGGGTTTAGCGACGGATGCTGCTGCGCAATGGAGTCGGCCTTATGCTGTGCCTGATCCTGATGGTTGTAGGTGTATGCCACCACGCGCCACTGCGTCTTCGCTCCTGCATTTGCAGAAGACACCGCACTCGCGACTGGGGCTGATGATGGAGCAGGTACGCGCGGAGCCGAAGTCTTCCCGGCAAATTTCGACGCAGAGGGTTTCGCCGCCGCTGCTACGGGAGCAGGAGTTGCCGCGCCTTCCTTTGCGTTTGCATTCGTCGCCCCGAGAGTCGAGACCGGCTTCGCCGCTCCGTTTGCATCGGTTGCCGGTTCGCTGCGCATCAGTCTCCAGCCAAGCACCAGCAGAAGAATGATCGCTGCTGCCGCTGCGATCCAGATGCGCGTGCGTCGCGGCTCTTCTTCAACCGGCTTCACAATGCGATGCCGAACATCGGGGGCCTGTGTTGGCGTGACCGGCTTTTTCTCGGCGGTTGCGGCGAGCGAGTCGGCAACCGCCCTCGGAGAATATGCCGGCGAAGCCGGGGCCGGGGCAGTCTTTGGCGTCGAGACAAACACCTCCGGTTTAGGCACCGCAGCCGGTTGAGGCTTTGGAGAGAACAGATTCGCCTGCGTGGGTGCGGTTGCAGTCGCAACTGCGGCTGTTGCAACTGCAGGTGTCTCCCGCTTCGCAGGAGCTACCGCTTCTACAGATTTTTCCGGTTGCGGTGCGATGGACGCAACTGCGGCCTCAGGAGCTGCTGCTGGTGCGGCTGGCTGTTGGACCGACGTAGCCGGAGGCTGTGCCACCTGCTTTGGCTTCACCGGACCAAGTGCGGACGACATCTCCGCCAGCCCCCACCTTCCGCTGAGTCCGTTGCGAATGATGCCGTCGAACGGCGAAGGCAGCAGCGTCGCCGAGCCCTGCAGGCTGGTGCGGCCGGTGAGCGCCTGCAACAGCACCACGGCAAGCGCGTGCGCGTCGGCGGCCTTCTGCTCGGCAACCGTTGGGCCGCCGTCGGGATCGTCGGCTGCTACCTTGACGCAGTCGCTGCGCAGCTTCACCAGATCTCCAGCAGCCAGAATGTTGGCCGGCTCAACCTGCCCGTGGATCAGGCCGCGCGTGTGCAGCGCTTCAAGCGCCGCGATCAAACTCTGCGCAAGCTCGCGGCCCTCATCCACCGTCAGCGTGCGGTTATACAGCAGATCTTCCAGCGAGATCTCCGTCGGCTCCATCACGGCATAGACCAGCGGTGTGCCATCAAGCTCGGTCTCGCCGAACTTGCGCATCACCATCAGGTTCTCCTGCCCGATCTCGGAGACGGTCTTCCACCGGGTGAGAATCTCCGATTCGTCGAAGTGCGCTTCAATCACGCGCACCAGCGCGGGAGTTCCTGTGCCATTCGTTGTTAAGAAGAAGGCGCTGCGGCCTTCGGGGCGCACCAGTTTCTTCAGGGGATAGGCCTCTGCGATGGTTCGGCCTTCGTAATCGCTCCAGAGCTTCATAACGCACACCAGTCCTTGGGATTTCAATCAAGGGAGAATGCCCGCGAGGGCAAGTCATGCAAAAAAAGACGCCCACCTGGACCCGTACACAGAGTGGAAGCGCCTCGCAATCCAGTCCATTATCCCCCATTGGATGCAGGTTTCTCAACGCGGGTACAGTGCGCCTGTTCCAGTTTTGGTTCGCACTCTGTCCAGTGCTAGACTTCCTTTTTCGACCGCAGATGGCCGCGGATGTGCACGGGTCCAGATCCAGAAGAAGAAACCCGTGTTTTCCGCGCGAATTCGCGGTCGGTTGGAGCAGAGTCGATGCATCCGGATCTTGAAAAGATGGTTGTGCTGCAGGGCCTCGATGTAGAAGCCCGGCGGCTGAACGACGAGATGGCCGCGCTGCCCAAACGCGCAGCAAAGCTGGCGGTAGAGGTCGACGCTGCAAAGAAGCAGCTCGCGGGAATCGTCGAAGGCATTCAGAAGGAAGAGGCGCTGCGCCGCCGCCAGGAGCTGGACGTCAAGGACCACCAGCAGAAGGCCGCCCGCCTGCGCAAACAGATGGATGTCGTCACCACCACGGCGCAGGCCGCAGCTCTCGAACACGAGATCGCCTTTGCCGAGGGCGAGGTCACGCGGCTTGAAGACGCCGAGCTTGAGAGCATGGAGCGCACCGAGACGCTCGAAACGCAGAAGAAGGATGCCGAAGAGACCGTCGCCAACCTTACCCGGCGTTATGAAGAAGAACGGGCAAGCGGGGCCGAGTCCATGGCGCGCGATCGCACTCTGCTGGCCGAGGTGGAGGCGAAGCGCACCGATCTTCGTCCGCAAATCGGTGAGAGCGCGCTCTCCATGTACGACCGCATCGCCAGGGGACGCGGCACGGCGCTGTCCGAGGGCGTCGACCAGAAGTGCTCGGCCTGCCAGATGATGGTGCGGCCGCAGCGCTGGAACGATCTCCGCGACCGCTCCAACGACGAGACGATGCTTGCCTGCGAGACCTGCGGGCGCATCCTCTACTGGGACCCCGCGCGCGACGCGCCGCAGAAGAAGCCCGCGCAAACCGAGAGCATCGCCGCTTCGATTGTGAGAGCCTCGCTGTGAAAAGAATCTGCGTCGACATGGACGAGGTGATGGCCGATGCGCTGGGCGAACACCTTCTGCGTTACAACCGCGACCACAACGAAAACATCACGCTGGCCGACCTGCAGGGCAAGTGGCTGTGGCAGGTTGTCTCTTCGGACCGCCACAACACGCTCGCCGGCTACCTGCGCTCTGAAGACTTTTTTGAGAGCCTGGCCGTGATGCCCGAGTCGCAGCGCGTGATGAAGCGTCTACAGGAGAAGTACGAGGTCTTCATCGCCACTGCCGCCATGGAGGTGCCGACCTCGTTCCAGCAGAAGTTCGTGTGGCTGGAAAAGCACTTCCCCTTCATCGCGCCGTCGCACATCGTCTACTGCGGCGACAAGGGCATCCTCGACGCCGACTACCTGATCGACGACAACGTGCGGCAGTTCCGCAGGTTCAAGGGCGAAGGTATCCTCTTCAGCTCGCCGCACAACGCCGGCGTCGAAGGCTACCGCCGCGTCAACGACTGGCTCGATGTCGAGAAGATGTTTTTGGGCTAAAGCCTGCAAGAGCTCCAAAGCTCTTTCGCGCCACAGATGCAAAAGCACGCACCACTGCGCGGTCTTCGTTTGCCCGACAGGCAAGTTCGATATTGCTCGTAACCCGTGCGCCGCGCAGCCCCGGGCAGGCGATCTCCGTCCCGGCGATCTGCCGCGTGCACGCCGGTCCAACCGAGACGCCAAGCCCAGCGCCCACCAGCCGCAGGATCGTCAGCCACTGCGGCGCCTCCTGCACCACGCGCGGGCGGAAGCCGTATTCGTCGAACAGCCACATCGTCTTCTCATACGCCAGCTTGCCCGCCGTGGGCGAGAAGAAGACGAACGGTTCGTCGCGCAGATCGGCCGGCGAGATCGCGCTACGGCCCGCCAACCGGTGCGTCGAGGGAAGCACGGCAACATAAGCCTCGGAGAACAACGACTCCACATGCAGGCCCTCGATCGGCCCGCCATCGCGTAGAAATCCGGCGTCGAGCGTGCCGCGATGGATCGACGCCGCGATGTTGGCTGTGTAGGTCTCCGACAGCTGAAGCTCGACACGCGGGTGGAGCTGGCGATAGCGTCCGAGCATGGCGGGCAACGGCGTCAACATGCCCGATCCGATGAAGCCTACGCGCAGCGAGCCCTCGTCGCCGCGGCCGATCGAACGCGCCTCCTCGATGTCCTGTTCCACGTTGCGCAGCGTGCGCCGCGCGCGCTCGAGAAAGACCTCTCCCGCAGCCGTCAGCCGCACTGCGCGCGAGGTCCGCACGAAGAGCGGGTAGCCCAGAATCTCTTCGAGCCTGCGAATCTGTTGCGACAAAGGCGGCTGCGCCAGGTGCAGGCGCGCGGCCGCCCGCCCAAAGTGGAGCTCCTCGGCGACGGCGACGAAGTAGCGCAGGTGGCGAAGCTCGAGATCGCGATCCATATCTCAAACATCATAATTGTGACTAACAAGATATTGGACGTATGGCCCGCGCGGAGCTAGGCTTTCTTCACAAGGAGATTGCCATGGCCGCGACCCTGCACCTCGCCGACATCCCCTCCAACACCAGCGCACCATCAGGCAGCGCCGCAACAGGGGCTTCCTCGAACAGACCCCGGATCGAGCTCCGCCCCTTCCACCCAGAACTTCCGAGCGACGCACTCGCCTTCCGCTCGCTCAACGAGTGGTGGATCGAGAAGTACTTCGGGCTCGAAGAACACGACCGGGAGATGCTCGGCGACCCCGAAGGCTATGTACTGGCAAAAGGCGGCCACATCTTCTTCGCCATCGGCGACGGAGCTCCCATCGGCTGTTGCGGGCTGACGCTCACCTCACCCGGCGTCTACGAGGTGGTGAAGATGGCGGTCGCGCCCGACTGGCAGGGCGCCGGAGTGGGACGAGCACTGCTCTCCTACACCGTCGAGCAGGGACGAGCCCTCGGCGCAAGCTCCCTCTATCTTGAGACCAACAGCAGCCTCTCGAGCGCCATCCATCTCTATGAGACGCTGGGCTTCCGCCACCTTCCGCCCCGACCCTCTCCTTACGTGCGCGCCAACGTCTTCATGGAGCTGCGCTTCTAGAGCGGTTTTTCCTTAGGGTGCCGATGTTTCCGTTTGGCCGGGCTTACAGCCCTCGGTGGCCGCCAATCCACCGGGTACCGGGTGCCCCATATCTGGCGGCCTTATCGTCGGATGTGAGCTCATTCGAACGAAGCTCGGACCCGTCAGCCATTCGACTCTGTGGCTATCCCATAAAGCTCTGCCTCAAACCGCTGAATCGCCTCCTCCGACCACGCATGGGTCGACTTCCGCCATGTCTCGCCCTGCTCCTCCATAAAATTGGGGAAGTTCATGCGGCAGTAGCCGGCGCGCGTGCCGAAATCGTACAGCGCCTGCGGAATTCCATCGAGATACAGCACGGCGCGCAAACCATCCTTCGACCACTCGACGGCGGCGATACGCTCTGTGGTCGGCCGCTCGTTCTCCCGGTCACTCTTCTCCAGAGCCGAGACGTTGTAGATCAGCATCGCGTCCAGGATCGAGTGCTCGTGCGTCGTGCTCGTGCGGTCGCAGGCATAGAAGTAGCCGGCCACGCCCTCGTCCTCGAAGACGACCGTCCACGGCGGCTGGGTCGAATCGGCTGAGAGAAAGGCGTCTCCGGGGGTAAAGGTAAGCGACTGCATATCCCTAAACCATACGACAAAAAACGGGCACGATACGATAGAAGACGATGCCGTGTTGCGCCTGTCCGCGCACCGGCCAGAGTTTTGAGATTCATGAAGGCGGACGCGGATTGAAGTTACCTGCATTTAAGATTGGCCTGCCCCAGCAGCTCGCCGCGTTACTGCTCGTTCTCTTCCTGGCGCAGTGCACCTGGGTCGTCTCGCGCCAGCAGCTCTCGACCGACGACTACCGCTTCGCCCGCTGCGGCCGCGAGATGTGGGAGCGCCCGTCGCCCATCGCCGGCTACTTCACCTCCTGCGGCAACCTCAACGGCGACGGCACGTTTGCCTACCGCGTCGCCGGCCTCCCGCTCACCGCGCAGCGCCTCGTCCTGCTCGCCGCCGACAAGCTCCGCAAGCCCGAGAACCGCCTCTACGCCGCCACCTCGCTCAACGGCTCCACCTGGGAGGCGCGCCACGAGATCACCAGCGTCAAGTACCTCATGCACCTACCCTTTGTCTTCTTCGCCGCGTGGCTCGGAGCGGGGCTGTGGTGGGTCTGTCGCCGACTCTTCGGTAACGAAGGCGGCTTCTTCGCGCTCGGGCTCTACTGCTTCTGCCCCGAGGTAGTGCGCTACGCGGTCACACCCAACAACGACGTGCTCGCCATGTGGGGACTCTACGGGCTGGTCTACACCGCCATCGGCGTCGCACACGCCATGCAGGGCCCGCGGCACAAGTGGCGCCCGCGCATTTTGCTGCTGACGTTCGCGCTCGGCCTCACCGCCGCCGCGCACCTGCTGGCGGCGATGCTCGGCTTCCTCGCCGCTATCGTCTTCATGATGTACCTCGCTGAGCGCCGCCGCAGCTACGTCATGCAGATTCTCATCTACTCCGCGCTGGGAGCTCTCGTCGTCCTGCTGGCCTCCTACGCCTTCCGCCTCGCGGCCTTCAGCTACATCTTCACTGGCGGCGGCGCGCGCTTCTGGTTCTCGCTGGACGCGGTGCGCGGCTTCTTCACCAGTCCAGCGAACGCGCCCATCGTCGGAGCCCTTGCCGTCTCCGGGGCGCTCTATCTCGTGGCGCGCCGCTGCCGCTACTTCGGCAATACGGCGCCGCTGCTCATGGCGCTGGCGCTGTTTCCCGTCATCACGACACAGACCGTCTCCCAACCGTGGCTCTGGGCGCTGCCGTTCCTCTTCACCTTTGCCGGAGGGGTCTTCGCCGACGTCTTCGAGTCGCGCCACCGCAAGCTCTTCCTCGCGCTCGCCGGACTGATCCTCATCGCACAGGCCGCAGTCTCAGTTGCCCTGCTGCCCGCCATCGCCCATGGTCTATAAACGACACCCCTCTGTGTGTCATTCCGAGCGAAGCTCGAACCGCCTCGCACCGAATCCAGCCGCCGATGCTGCATAATGGCCGCAGCCCACGAAAGACGGATCCACCGTCGAGGACGGTCACTCTCGCATGTTGAAGCTCTCCGCCAGGTACGCCGGTGCAGTGTGCGCCCTCGCTCTTCTCCTCAGCGCTGAAGGCTGCCGCAAGCCGCGCAAGACCACCTCCGCTCCCAACACCACCGACTACTCCGACAACCTGCAGCCGCTCGTCGCCTCGCCGCAGCTCAGCTTTCTGCGCTGGCCCAACGTCGCCGAGTACCAGCCCTTCGTCAAGACCTTCTACGAAGATCGCAACTACGAGATCGCCTGGACCCGCGAAGGTCAACCCACCCTCGCGGCCAAGGGCTTCATGATCGCCTTCGCCAACGCGGAGCTGAAGGGCCTCAACCCCGAGGACTACGACAGCTCGCGCTGGCTCGACCGCGTGCGCGGCGTCGCCGGACGCCACCCCGACGAGGTCGCGCAGTTCGATGTCGCGATGACCGTCTGCGTCATGCGCTTCATCTCCGACCTACGCATCGGCCGCGTCAATCCGCAGCACTTCAACTTCGACATCGACGTCACCGGCAAGAAATACAATCTCGCCGAGTTCGTCTCCGACAACGCCGTCGACGTCACCGACGTCACCGCGCTGCTCAAAAAGGTCGAGCCCGATTCCAGCCTCTACCGCCGCACCGAGCAGGCGCTCGCGCAGTATCTCGACCTTGAGAAGAAGCAGATCGAGCGGGGCAACGACCCGCTGCCCGAGTACGAACGCACCATCACCGTCGGCGACTCCTTCGACGACGCCCCTCTGCTCATCGAGCGTCTACAGCTCGAAGGCGACCTCGAAGCCGAGGACGGCACTGGCGACAACGCGTCAAAGCGTTCAGACGTCTACACCAAACGTCTCTCCGCCGCCGTCAAGGAGTACCAGCACCGTCACGGCCTCACCGAAGACGGCAAGCTCACCTCGCAGACGATCGCCTCGCTCAACGTGCCCATGGCCGAGCGCGTGAAGCAGCTCTCCTACACGCTCGAACGCTTCCGCTGGCTCCCGGCGCCGTATGAGAATCCGCGCCTCATGGTCAACCTGCCCGAGTTCGTCCTGCGCGGCTACACGCCCGACCATCAGCTCGACTTCACCATGCGCGTCGTCGTCGGCCAGGTGATGGGCGAGCACCAGACGCCCGTCTTCGCGCACATGATGAAGTACCTCATCTTCCGGCCCTACTGGAACGTGCCCGTCGACATCGCGCAAAAAGAGCTCGTCCCGCACATGGAGACCAACCGCGGCTACCTCGAGCAGAAGAACTTCGAGGTCGTCACCTCCAAGGGCCAGCCCGTAACGAACTACACCGTCAAGCAGATCGCACAGGGCTCCTACATGGTGCGCGAAAAGCCCGGGCCAAAGAACTCGCTCGGCCTCGTGAAGTTCATGTTCCCCAATCAGTACGACGTCTACCTGCACTCGACGCCCGCGGTCTCGCTCTTCAGCCGCACCCGCCGCGACTTCTCCCACGGCTGCATCCGCGTGCAGAAGCCCGAGGACCTCGCCGCATGGCTGCTCGACGGACAGAAGGACAAGGACGGCGAAGACTGGGACCTCCAGAAGGTCCACGAGGCCATGACCGACGGCCCGGACAACCACCAGGTCAACCTCAAGACCCCCGTGCCCATCGTCATCTTCTACATGACCGCCGAGGTCGAAGAAGACAATCGGGTCCACTTCTTCGACGACATCTACGGCTACGACGCCGCCCTCGAGAAGACCCTCAGCAAAGGCCCACCCTACCCCATCAAACCCGACCCCGCGCCCCCCAAACCCAAACCCGGCGACACGCTGTAGCTGGCTCTTAAAGCTGTCACTGTCTCAAAACCAATCATTTACCTTCGGGCAGTATGTTGATCGACATGGCGATGAATGACACCCGAACGATCCGACTGATGGCAGTTCTGTCGTCGACATCCCTCTATTTTTAATGAACCGAGGGTCGAAAGATTTCTGAATCGGCAAAGGCCACTTATCGAATCCCGCATGACCTCTGCGTCATCGAATCGAACGACAAACGCACTTTCCCTATGAGCACAGCGACTGCACAGCCGACGGCCCCGCCGATCGATCCCGAACTTCCGGCGCCTCTATCCATGTCCGAGGTGCTGCGTTTTCCCCTGCTGCGCCGTCTCTGGTATGCGCAGATCATCTCTGTGTTCGGGGACTTCCTTGCACTGTTTGCCGTCATCAGCATCCTCACCTTCAAGCTGCATGGCACGGCACAGCAGGTAACCGGGGTGCAGATCGCGTACATGCTGCCGATCGCGGTGCTGGGCATCCTGGCCGGGGTCTTCGTCGACCGCTGGCCG
This sequence comes from Acidobacteriota bacterium, assembly GCA_018268895.1. Classification (NCBI taxonomy): domain Bacteria; kingdom Pseudomonadati; phylum Acidobacteriota; species Acidobacteriota bacterium. The sequence continues at coordinate 198,275 of JAFDVP010000007.1, forward strand.
CTCAAACCGACGATGGTGTCGAGCGACTCGCTGCGCGCCGGGCTGGTGCTGCTGCTGATCTTTGCGACGCAGCCATGGCACTTCTATGCCATCCTTGCGGCGATCAGCATCGTGTCGAGCTTCTTTGCGCCGGCGCAGGGAGTGGCGATCCGCTCGGCCGTGCCGCTGCACGGTCTGCGCTCGGCGAATGCGCTGATGCAGCAGGTGATGTTCGGCATGAGGATTGTCGGGCCGGCGATTGCTTCGTTCATGGTGGCGTCGTTTGGTTCGGTGAGCTGCTATGTGCTGGATTCGGCGAGCTTCGTCGGGTCGGCGGCGCTGATCGGTTCGGTGGCCTTTGTGCAGACGACACCGGCGGCGAGCAAATCTGAGAGCCACGCTGGAGACGTCTCCGCGCTCAGCAAGATATGGCTGGACATGAAGCAGGGCATCGACTTCATCGTGCATCATGCTGCTCTGCTGTTCGTCATTCTGGCGATGGCTGCGGGCATGTTTGTGCTGGGCTGCTTTGGCCCGCTGATCGCCGTCTATGTGCGCGACTCGCTTCATGCGTCGACGCGCGCCTTCGGCATTGTCGCGGCGATGATCGGGGTAGGGATGCTGGTGGGCATCAACGGGCTGAACACGTTCGGGAAGAAGCTGTCGAACACGCTGCTGGTCTACTCCGGCCTGTGCGGCATCGCGCTGGGGCTGGTGATTCTGACGACGCTGCCGCATATCTGGTCGACGATCGTGGGGAACCTGGCGATCGGCTTCTCGGTTGCGGGAATCATCGTCCCTTCGCAGACGCTGTTCCAGCAGGCGACTCCGCCGGAGCTGATGGGCCGCGTGGGGTCGACGTTTATGTCGATCGTCTTCGCGGCACAGATTGCGGGGCTGGTGCTGAGCGGCGTTCTGACGCAGCATATCGGCGTGCGACAGGTCTTCGGCCTGTGCGCGGTGATGATGATCGTCCTTACGGCCGTAGGCAAGCTGTGGATGGAGCCGAAGCCGGTTGCGGTCCCTACCGTGTGAGTCTGTCTCGCGAGCTTGGCATCTCCGAACGCATATCTCAGAATCGATAGCTTCAACCTGGGGCGATGCCCCAGGCTGGTACCCTGCCACGGGCCTTTCCTCATCTCCGTCGGGGGCTAAGGCATGCTTCGTTTGAAGCGGTAGACGAGCTCGAGGCCGATCTTGTTGTCGACGCTGGCCAGACGTCCGATCTTGGGCTGGGTCAGGCCAAACTGGTCGAAGGTCAGCGTGGTCTTGGCGCGGCCGGCCACCGTGTCGGTACGCGGGTTGAAGGTTGCGATGCCCTGGAAGGTCACTTCTTTGGTGACGCCGTGAATGGTGAGGTTACCGGTAAGCGAGATGCCCGCCTGCCCAGCGGAGGGAATCATCTTGTCGAGGCCGGTAACCCCGGTGGGGACAAACTCGGCGTCGGGGAACTTCGCGGTCTCGAGCGTGCGGTTCTGGATGTAGCCGTCGCGCTGGTCCTGGTCGCTCTTCAGTCCACGAAGATCAACCGTCAGCTTCGAGCCCGGGGCAACGGTTCCGTCGGCATTGATCGTCAACGTACCGCTGACCAGGTTCGTGGTGCCTTCCGCATCGTTGGTGAAGGCGACGCCGACAAACTGTTCTGTGACGCGATAGGTTGCGGAGGAGCCGTCAACGATCTCCAGCTTCGCGCCGGCAGTCGGAGGAGGTGGTGGTGGCGGCTGGTTTCCCGGCCCAGGACGGGGCCCCGCGTTCTGAGCATTCATCGAAACACTGGCCAGCGTAAGCACGCTTACGAGCACCAATGAGGGTGTGCGTAACATACAACCTCCCCGGAAAATTACTGATCGAGCTGCGTAATGAGGGTAGACGGGCGTGACCGCAAAAAAGCTGCAAGTGAACTACAGCACCCTTACTTGACGGCGGCTTGGGCCGGCGACAAAGACGACCGAAAGAAGCCTCCGGCCGTCTCTTTCGCGGTGCTGATTGGAGCAGGATTTTCTACTTCTCTTTCGAGACCGCAGCGACCATCAGGTCAGACGCCTTGGCGGCAAGCGCTGTGGTCTCCGTCTCGTAGGCGGGAGCGTCGATCGTCATCATGTAAGCCTTATGTTTGACGTTATCGCCGGTGAAGGCTTCGCCAAGAGCGTTGGCGCGCTTTTCTGCCGCAGTCTTGGCGTCGTACTTGGCCATCTCGCCGATGCCGGTATCGCTGTGCAGATGCAGGACACCCGTGCACCCGTGTTTGCGGCGGCGATGATTTGGTTATTCTTAATCTGACATGCGCCGTTTGCCGATCGCACTGGTTGTTTTTGCCGCACTTTCCACCCGGGCCCGCGCTACCGAGGTTGGCATCTCCGCGCAGGCGCTGGAACGCACGCTGAAGACGCAGCTCTTCAATGCCTCCGATGGGCGCTACTATCTGCGCGGCGACCACAAATCGGCGTGCTACGTCTACGCCGAAGATCCGCGCGTCTCGTTTGAGCAGGACCGCGTCGTCGTGCACATTCACACTCGCGCCAGGTTGGGGACGTCGCTTCGCGGGTCGTGCATCGGCGTCTCGATCACCCGCGATGTCGATGTCTCGGTGCTGCCCGACGCCGAGGGCGAGACGATCGGCTTTCGCGATGCGCGCATCGACCACCTGTCGGATTCGCGCGAGCTGAATTTCCTGCTGGTACCGTTTCTGAGCCGTCAGCTTCCGCAGCAGATGAAGGTGAACGCCGCCGACCTGATGCGGCAGCTACTCAGTCGCTCCGCCGAGAGTACCGGCTACGCCATCACTCTGACGTCGCTCAAGATTCACTCCATGATCGTCCAGGGGGCCCTTCTTGTACTCGACGTCGATACCGGTCTGAGCGTTCACTGAGTCCGCCGTCAGGGCGCGCTCGCTCTGACGCGCCAGCGCCACGCGGGCATCTTCGCCGGGAAGCATGACGATCTCGGCGTTCTTCGGCGGCGAGTAGCGTCCCTGCGTGAGATAGGTGATGCCAATCACTCCGGTGAACTCCGGGTAGAAGACTGCCAGGGGGACGACATACTTCTTCGACTTCAGCAGTGACTCGGCGATGCCGTCGATCCTGTGGCTGCGCGGAATGGTGCCCTGCACCTGCGGAATGACGAAGACGGTGTACGGCAGATCAGGGTTCTTCTTCGCATACTTCTCGAGCGAACGAGCCACCTGCTTCGGGGTCGTCAGGCCGAAGTCGGCCAGGTAGTTGCGCGTGACGGCGTGCGGAAAGTAGCTGTTGAGCGCCGTGCGCGAGAAGTCGGCGCAGTTGCGAAAGAACAGGTTGAAGTGGCTGATGTTCCTGTGGTCGTTATAACGCGCGATGAAGCGCGCGTCCTCCTCGCTGGTGGTCTCGAACTGGAAGCCGTAGATCTTGCGATCGTAGGACGAGCCCACAAGCTGGGTCCACTCGCCCTTCGGCGTACTTGGCGTGCCGTCGTCGGCAACCTCGTCGGGGGCGATCGTTTCCAGGTGGTCGCGCCGGTAGGCGTCGCGCAGGCGGTCGCGCATGGCTACGTCGGCCAGCAGGGGAATCTGGTTCCTGTCCTCGACGGCGTAGAGGTAGGGCAGCAGGGGAATGGCGATCCAGTCGTATCCCTTGATGTTGTGATAGCGGCTGACGACGGCACCCAGCTCGCCCTCGCGGCAAACGCGCAGCCGCGTTGGGCTGTCGGCGCAGATGTGGTTAAAGTAGAGCGCGGCGTGTCCGGTGGGGTTGACGCTGCCGAACCCTCCGTAGGGCTCCTCCATCAGAAAGGCGACGTCGGCGCGGGAGGGCATGGCCAAGGCCAGCAGGGCCGCCAGCGCAATGATGGTGGCGCAGAGACTCCATCGCCGGCCCTTCCGCGTGTCATGTTTGTGTCTCAATCTCATCACTTTTATAAAAACGGCTGCGGCCGTCTTGTTGCGGCCGTCGAACGCGTAGCGTTGAGGGTCGCTAAGGTTACGTTTATCTGGAGATAGCTCCATAACATCGCCTGTACATACGATGCGGAAACCGGCCCGGTTCACGAAGATCGTCCCAAATTGCTGTGGATTTTCCCGTGAGAGGATGCCACGGTCAAACGAATGACCTGCAAGGGCTTAGACGATTTCATGTCGAATTTGGTTAGCCCGAAAGTGCCTGAATTTCAATAACCCAAAACATGGGAGATTTACCGCGAGGAGGGGTCGTCTTTGGCCTCGCCGACCTGCTTCTGCCCGTAGGGGCAGATCTTTAGCAGAGGACACTGCCTGCACCTGGGGGAGTCGAAGGTGCAGATCGTCTGGCCGAGTTTTTTGACGAGTTGGTGATGGTCGTCGAGCATCTCGGCCGTCCATGTCTCCGGGACAAGGCGCATCAGCCGCTCCTCGGTGGTGGCGGCGTCGGCGCGGGGCGTAAGCCCCAGCCGCTGCGAGACGCGGAGGTGGTGCGCGTCCATGGAGATGGCCTTGCGGCGCAGGGTGGAGAAGTTGACGATGGCGGCGCTGGTCTGCGGACCGATGCCGGGAAACTGTTCGAGCCAGGCGCGAATCTTGTCGGTGCGGTAGCGGGCGAGGAAGTCGAGCGTCAGCGAGCCGTAGCGCTCGGTAATCTGCTCCAGCGAGACCTTCAGGTGCAGCGCCTTCTGCTCAGGGAAAGTGATGTCGCGGATCGCGTCTTCGATCTCCTTCAGCGGAGCGTCGCGGAGGTTCTCCCACGTACCGAAGCGCGAGCGCAGATTGCGCACCACAGCATAAGTCATCTCCGTCTTTGTGCGCGAGGCCAGCAGAGAGTAGATGAACTGCGAGAGCGGGTCCCATGGCTCGCGCTTCTCCGGCTGACCAAAATCACCGAGCAGCAGACGGTGAACGTAGGGCAGCTTGTCGGCTTCCTCAGGCGTAGGACGGCGGCGATGCGCGCTCGCTCCATCCTCTGCCGCCTCTGGAAACAACTCCGTTTCATTCTGCATTGCCTATCGATTCTAGTGATTTTTGAGGGAGGCAGAGCATCTGACGGGCCTTCTATCTTGCGGGCCTTCCTATGCGGACAGTTAATTTGTCATCCTGAGCGAAGCGGCAAAGCCGCGCAGTCGAAGGACCTGTATTTGTTAGTTCCCGCAGCAATCATCCACCGGAAGACCAGATGCAGGTCCTTCGACTCCGCTGCGCTCCGCTCAGGATGACAAGCAGTGTAGCTGGGATGTCCCGGTAACTTGCCGTTCCCATCCTTCACGAAGGGTGGAATGAAAGATGTGGCAGGGCCGCAAGCTCTCAATCCTGCGCGTTCCGGGTCACGCCTATCTGTACGCCGTCCCCTGTTCTCAGCCCCCAGGCCATGCGCGGCGTGTTGTGCGCGAGGCCGATGCGTCCCTGGCGGTCGATAAGGATGATTCCGCCATGCCCGCCGAGCCGCCCGTACAGGTAGTCGATCGCAGCCTCCGCAGCTACTTCAGGCAGAACGCCTGAAGCCACGCGGTCGACGGCCCACTTGCCCAGCACCAGCTTCATGATCGGCTCGCCCCAGCCGGTCAGCGAGACGGCGGCGGAGTGGTCGTCGGCGTAGCAGCCGCAGCCGATCAGCGACGAGTCGCCCACGCGCCCAGGCGCCTTCGAGAGCGTGCCGCCGGTGCTTGTGCCCGCGGCGATGTGTCCATTGCAGTCGAGCGCGACCGCGCCCACGGTGTCGTGCGAGTGACCGGTTGGGTCGCCGCCTTCTTCTTCCTTATCGAGATGCAGCGGCCCGGAGAACGTCGTGTCCGTCGCACCCTCCAGCTCGGCCTTCTGAAAGGCCATCAGCCGCTCGCGCTCGCGCGGGACGATCAGCTCGGTGTTGTCGATCAACGCCATGCCGTGCTGGCGCGCGAACCTCTCGGCGCCCACGCCGACGAAGTACACATGCGGGCTGTGGTCGAGCACCAGGCGCGCGGCGCGGATCGGGTTCTTGAGCCGCTCGACGCAGGCCACGCCGCCGGCGCGAAGGTTCTCGCCGTTCATCAGCAGGGCGTCGAGCTGCACGCGGCCATCGCGCGTCAGAAAGGACCCGCGCCCGGCGTCGAAGGCCTCGTCGTCTTCCATCGCAGTGACCGCGGCTTCAACAGCGTCAAGGGCGCTCGCGCCGCGCTCGAGCAGAGCATAGCCCGCGGCCAGCGCGGCGGCGATGCCGGCCTTGTGGGCTTCGACCGCATTGTCAGGCATGGCCCATGCGCCGCCGTGGATCAGGAGAACCGGCTTCCCTTGCATAGCATCTCAAAGTGTACGGCAGCCTATGGCAAGCATGGCGACTGAAGCAAGGATCATCGTCGAGCGATGGTTTAGCCCATGCCGGTTGAAGACCACACTCTACAAACTATTTTGCAGTTCAAAAGAAAATGGCCCAGGCGATCAAGCCTGGGCCATACCTTCAGATCGGCGTTGTTTACTTTGACGAGGGGTACCCATGCAGTTGCGGCCCCACGCTGTTTGAGAAGACGTAGTTCTGCCGCCGGTCGCCGTCGATCGTCCAGAACATCGCGCCGACCATCTCCGGGTAGCCCTTCGGGTTGCGCAGCCTGTACGTCGTTCCCTTTGGCGCCTTGCCCGTGATGATGTAGTCCATCGCCTGGTTCACGATGTCCGCCGTCGTGTCGCCGATCAGGAAGCCGACCGCCACCTGGCTGGCCTTGAGCGGCGGGAAGAACTGCTTCGGGTCGCCGCCGATGTTGAAGCCGTGCAGCAGAAGCTCCGTCATCGCCGCGTGGTAGTCCACCGTGCCCGGCTGATAGATCTCGCCGTCGAGCCCTTGCAGCGGGGGAGTGTTGTAGTCCTGCACATCGATGAACGTCAGGATATCGCGGATCGCATACGTGATCGCGAGGTACGAGCCGAACTGCCCGCCGTAGCTCGGATATCCGGCCGGGATCTGCGTCCCCTCCGGCACCAGCGAGATCATGAAGTCCTTGCCGAAGTGGTTGTGCAACTGCCGTAGCGCGTCGATCAGGTTCACGATGGAGGGTGTGGTGGGATGCCTGAAGTCCGTGTCGCCCGCGTCGATCGACAGCGACGGGCTCTCGAAGTCGATGTCGATGCCGTCGATGCCGTACTCCTCGACGATCTTCGTCACCGAGTCGACGTAATTGGGCACGCGTTTCGGGTCGGCCAGCGTAAAGTGCTGTCCGCCGCCGCCGAGCGAGATCATCACCTTCTTGCCCTTGCTCTTCAGATACTGGACGTCGCGCTTGAACTCCGCCGGATCCATGCCGGTGGGCGGGGCGAACTTCATCGTGCCCTCGGGAGCGTTCTTGTCCGGAATCGCGAAGGCGACCAGGATGTAGTCCCACTGCGGCGAGACCTCGCGCAGCGGGAAGGTCGACGCCGCCGAGCCATAGCCCGCCCAGTAGCCGATCAGCTTGTGTCCGTTCGGGGCCGAGGTCTGGGCGAAGGGCTCAGCCGTCGGCTTCGGGGGGCCGGGAAACGCTCCTCCCATGCCGGGCCGGCGCGACGGGCAGGGCTTGGCCTGCTCCGGCAACAGCTTCGCATCGGGGAAGCTGTAGGTGCTGCCCATCGTCTCCGACGAGCCCGTGTACCACGACATCAGCGCCACGTTCTGTACGTGATACGCGCCGACGGCGTAAGGCTCCGATGCGGGAAAGTTGTTCTTCGGGTTCGTGTCCGTCGGCTGAAGCTGGAAGTACGTCGAGGCCACGCGGTTGCCGCCGCATCGCCCGGCGTCGCCCGGCTTCATCCCCTCCGGGCGCATCCAGCTCACCACGTTGCCCGGGGCCGAGGCAGGATTCAGATGCTGCTCATACAGCTCGCGCTGATACAGCGGGTCCATCAGAGGGTCGTTGATGAACTCCGCCAGTTGCTGCGTGACCGGCTGCACGTCCTTGTCGGTGATAACGGTGGGCGCGTGGCGCAGATAGCTGGCCAGCACGAACGAGTTGCCCGTCGCGCGGTCCACGCCATGCGTGCCCCATCCGCAGCACACGGTCGCGTCGCCCATGGCGTAGAACGCCGTGTTGTGCGTCACAACGAAGACCAGCTTGCCGTCCTGCTTCGGAAGCTGCTTGAAGACCTCTTTCTGGAGGAACTCGATGTCGACAATCGCGGCGGCGGCACCCTCGCGCTTCGACGTCAGCACATAGCCCGAGCCGGCGGGCACCTTGACGGTGATGGGCTTCACCTCCGGCTTGCCCAGCAGCGTGTGCCAGTCCTTTGCTTTGGGAAACGTCGTGCGCAGCATCGCGTCGGCATACTGCGTGCGTCCCAAGCCTTTGAACTCGGCGTGCGCAAACACAGGCGACTGCTCGAGCGGAGCAACGTCTCCCGCCGCGTCCAGAGCATATGGCTTGCCCGCAACCTTCTTCGTCTCGAACTCGAGCCTCACCGGCGCGATCACCGTGGGAATCGTCGTCGTGCCGCCATTGGCGGGGTCCTTTCCCACCAGCGTCAATGTTGCGTCGCCATGCTTCTGCGTAAAGGTCGGAACGGTCCCCTGCGCCAGTGCCGGATATAGCGATCCGAACGAAAGCGCCATAAGGCCGAGGGTTTTCAAGCGTGCTATATGATTCATCTCTTCTCCCTGAAAAATGAGCCGTTCAACAGCATCAAGCAGAAGGACAACCACTGACAACCGGCAATTGCCCTATACCTTTGGACCACTCAAAAAGATGTGACGAGGCGCCAGACGGCAGGTCACTGCGAGCTAGAGGCGTCCTCGTCGTGCGCCGTCGCCATATTCCCCATAGTACGGCTGCGTGGGAAGCGATAGACTGTCACGGCATGTCAGCGCGCAAAACTCCAGTGGAGTCCGAGGGGTTCACAGCCCTCACCGAGACCGGTGTCGCGATCGATCCGCCCTCATTCCGCCGCCGCCTGATGAGCTGGTATCGCTCTCATGCGCGCGAGCTTCCGTGGCGCGGCATCAGCGACCCGTACAGGACATGGGTCTCCGAGGTGATGCTGCAACAGACGCGCGTCGAGGCCGTGATCGAGCACTACAACGACTTCCTGCGCCGCTTCCCCACGCTCCTCGCGCTTGCGCTCGCTACCGAAGAAGACGTGCTCGCTTCGTGGTCCGGCCTCGGCTACTACCGCCGGGCGCGTATGTTGCACAAGGCCGCACAGTTCATCACCAGCGAACGCAACGGCGCGCTCCCGCGCACGGCCGCCGAGCTGCGCACGCTGCCCGGCATCGGCGAATATACCTGCGCCGCCATCGCCTCGATCGCCTTCGGCGAGAGCATTGCCGTCGTCGACGGCAACGTGGAGCGGGTGCTCCTTCGCCTTACCGGCCATGCCGAGCAGAACAACGCGCAGGGCCGCGCCTTCGTGCAGCGGCAGGCCGGACTGCTGGTCCCGCGCAAACGCTTCAAGGGCAACACCAACGCCGCGGGCGATCACAACCAGGCCATGATGGAACTGGGCGCGACCATCTGCCTTCCCCGCGCTCCGCTCTGCCTGCACTGTCCTGTCTACGGCATGTGTGCCACGCGCGGCGAGCACATCACCCAGCCACGCATACAGCAGAAGAGCCGCCCCGCCGCCTACCTGCTGAACATCCGCAAGCGCGGCGTCATCACCGAGGTCCTGCTCGAGCGCCGCGCGCAAAATGCCAGCCTGATGGCCGGCATGTATGAACTGCCTCCTCTGCCTCAGGATGCCGTGGAAGGGCGCGAGCCCATGCTGCGACTTCGCCATTCGATCACCAGCACCAACTACTATGTGCAGGTCTTCGCGCCGCGGGGCAGCAGAGACCGCGCGCTGCGCCGCGCCGTTCCCGCCGCGCGTACCGATCTGCGCTGGTTCCGCACCGGCCGCCTGCACTCGCTCGCGCTTACCGGGCTGGCGCGTAAGATCTTGCAGCGGCTCGATGTCATGTCTGTGCGCCCGGTGCGGCTAACCGGCGTTGAAGACGAGCCGGTCATCATGAAGTAGGCGCTTACGCGTAAACTCAAAACCGGCCTGCTTTCTTTGAGGAGTATCCCGTGAACTTTCTTCGCGCAGCGTCAATGTCGCTTTTAGCGCTCTCCGTCTCGGTCATTGCGCAAACGGTCCCCGTAAACGTAAAAGCCGCTATCGACTCGGTCGATGCGGAAAAGATACGCGCGCACGTAAAGTTTCTCTCCGACGATCTTCTCGAAGGCCGCGGCCCCGGCACGCGCGGAGGCGAGATCGCCGCGCAATATATCGCCACACAGTTCGCGCTCTACGGCCTCAAACCCGCGGGCGACAACGGCGCGTATCTGCAGGAGGTCAACTTCGTCGGCACGAAGACCATCGCCGACAAGACGCACTTCTCCTTCGTGCCCGACAAGCCGAAGGGCGGAGGCATGTCCATCATGCTGCACAGCTACGACCTCACCTACGGCGACGACTACACCGTCAACAACCGCAAGCTCACCGAGACCGCCGACATCAACGCGCCGATCGTCTTCGTCGGCTACGGCGTCGTCGCGCCGGAGTTCGGATGGAACGACTACGCAGGCGTCGATGTGAAGGGCAAAGTCGTCCTCTGCATCGTCGGCGACCCGCCGTCGGACGACCCGAAGTTCTTCGGAGGCAAGGCGCTTACCTACTACGGCCGCTGGACGTACAAGTTTGAAGAGGCGGCGCGGCAGGGAGCCATCGGCGCGCTCGTCATCCACCGGACTGATCTGGCAAGTTACGGCTGGGACGTGGTCAAGAACTCGAACACCGGCGAGAAGACCTACCTGCGTGATAACAAGGATCCGCAGCTCGAGGCCGCTAGCTGGATCACGCTCGATGCCGCGGGTACGCTCTTCCACGCCGCCAATCTCGACCGTGACGCCGAGATCGCCGCTGCGGGCAAGCGCGGCTTCAAGGCGATTCCGCTTCCCGTCTCGCTCGAAGCGCATATCGAAGCGAAGGTGCGCAGCTTTCAGTCGCCGAACGTCGTTGCGATGCTCCCCGGCGCGAACGTTGCAGCAAAGAAACCCGATCAGGCGGTGATGTATACGGCGCATTACGACCACCTGGGCATGGTGCCCGGCATGGCCGGCGACAATATCTACAACGGCGCCGCCGACAACGCCACCGGCGTCGGCATGCTGCTGGAGATGGCGCGTGCGTGGTCCACGCTCAAGACACCGCCGCCGCACTCCATCATCTTCGCCTCTGTTGCCGCTGAAGAGCAGGGCCTGTTAGGCAGCGAGTACCTCGGCCAGCATCCGCCTGTTCCTCCGGGACAAATCGCGCTCGACATCAACTACGACATGATCCTGCCCGTCGGCATTCCGCAGGAGGTCAACCTCAACGGGGCGCAGCGCACCACCTTCTACCCCACGGTACAGGCGACGGCAAAACGCTTCGGCCTCACCATCACGCCAGAGGCGCATCCTGAAGCAGGCGGCTACTACCGCTCCGACCACTTCTCGCTCTCGCGCGTGGGCATCCCGGCCTTCTCCGTCGATCAGGGTGAGCTCTTTGAAGGCCACGACCGCGCATGGGGCGAGGCCATCGACAAGAACTTCGTCGACCACGACTACCATAACTTCTCCGACAACTATCACGCCGATTGGAACTTCGCCGGCAACGCGAAGCTCGTTCGCTTCGGCATGGAACTCGGTTGGGAGGCCATCTCCGCTCCCAGAACGATCGAGTGGCTGCACGGCGACGAGTTCGAAGCCGCACGCAAGGCGACGGAGAAGTAGTTCGTCTTCTTCGGTAGATTGCACTTACAGAATTGTCATTTCGACCGGAGCGCGCAGCACGGAGTGGAGAAATCCGCTTCTCTACCGTTGCACTTGCGCTCTCCGCGATTCTTCAGCCGCGCACTCTGCGCCGCAAGGCTCCGACAGCGCCCAGCGCACCCGTCCCCAGCAGCAGCAGCGACGAGGGCTCCGGCGTGGGCGCGGTGTTCACCTGCGTCAGCGTCGTCTCGCCCAGCCTGATCCAGTACTGCGAGGTCTGCACCACGGTCAGGTCCACCACTCCCGTGCCCAGCAACGCGATCTGCGACGAAGTCAGCGATGCGCTCCAGGGCGTCGGTATCGAGGTCATGTTCTCGTAGCAGGCTCCGAACTCCACGCACTGCGCCACCAGAATGGACCCCAGGTAAACGTCCAATCCCGAGGAGCTTCCCGTCAGCGAGTTGCCAAACGTGCCCGAGATGGTGATCGCCGTATCGCCCGGCGTGATGTTGAAGGTGCCGATCACCGTCGACGGCTGATACGGACCGGGATCGGGAAAGCGTGCCGTGCCGTTGTACTCCGGCAAGGTGGTGATGGAATCAGCGTGGGCGAAGACAGGTGCAGCGAAGACGCAGGCCAGCACAAGCAGTCCGGAAAGGCGACGCATAGAATCTCTCCTCATAAGCAAGGAACAGGGGCCCGAAGAACAACGATAAAACTGGAACCCCGATCTTAATCCCGTTTTGGGAGAAATTGACAGAAGACGAGAACAACTGGGGCTATTAGCCACAAAGTTATAAGCCGATCCTGCAACAGGAAGCTACTCGCTCTTCTTCGTCCAACCGCCGAGCACGGCCCCCATAAGCGTCATGCCTGCTAGAGGATAGCCCGCAACCAGTGCAAGAGTTTTCACACTGCGGCCTTCAAAGACGTACTCTGTCGCGAAGGTGGCGAAGACGGTGCAGAACCAGAGGATGATCGCCACCTGCACGCCGCGAGCCACCGTCATCTCCCCCGTCGCCTGAATCAGCCACGACAGAAACAATGCCAGGGCCAGCGTCAGCAGCAGCGCCACCAGATAAGCCAGCGCGGGACTTACGCCGCTCTGCTGCAACTGCTCCATCGTCTTGCCGATGCCCTCGAGCCAAGCGTTGCGAAACATGGTGAACCACACCGCTCCCAGGCCAAAGTAACAAAGAGTCGCAACGACGATCGCCAAAGGATAATGGCGCACGCTGTTCATGGAGAATCCTCGTTCATCCAAAGAGAGTTCAAAAACGGGGCCGGTATTGCTTAGCGGAATTGTAGCGAAGTACATGCGTTCCGGTTCAGAAGAATCCTGACGCTACCGCGCTACTCTGCGCGAAGAGCAACGGAAGGATCGACGCTGCCTGCGCGTCTGGCAGGCAGACCACTTGCTGCCAGCGCAACAATAGCGACCCCGATAATGGCAAAGAGATAGCTGGTGAGGTCCAGCGGTTTGACTCCGTAGAGAGAGCTCTTCAGGCCTCTGGAGGCGGCCATCGCAAGCGGTATGCCAATGGCGACACCAGTTGCCGTCAGCAACAGACTTCCGCGCAGAATCATCCACACGATCTGCGCGCGTTGTGCACCGAGCGCCATCCGCACGCCAATCTCCGCACCGCGCCTGTTCACACGATAAGACAGGGTTCCGTAGAGTCCCGTAGCGATGAGAACAATGGCGAGGATGCCGAAGCATCCAGCGAGGCGCGCAAACATGATCTGCTGCGAGATCGATTGCTCGAAGACTTCGCTCTGCGCCATGGGATCGAGCAGCGGTATATCCGGATCGATCTGCTGCATGAACTTGCGTACTGTAGGCAGCATCTCCATGGGGTTGCCTTTGACGCGCATCTCAACGTTGAGCTCATTTTCAAGGCCGCCCTGGGTGAAAAGAACCCACCGCATGGGCCGCGTCTCTTCCGTGATGCCGGTATATTTGTGGTCTTTCACGACACCTACGATCAGCTTTGGCCTAAGCCCCCTGGTATTCGTGAGGACATGGCCGACAACATTCGTTGTGCCGAGATATTTCTTTGCAAATGTCTCGTTGACGATGATGACCGTCGTGGCTGAGGCAGAGTCTCCATCGGAGAAGTCTCTTCCCTGCACAATGGGCACTCCCATGGTGCGGAAGTAGTCCGAACCAACGATGTTTTCTCGATACTGAGCCTGCTCGGGCTCAACTCCATTCGGTTTGTGTCCATCGACCAGGAGGCCACCGTTATTGTTCGACCATCCCGACCCCGGTCGATTGGAGGCGAAGGAGACGGATTCGACTCCAGGTATCGAGCGCAGCCGCTGCTGCAACCCGACGAAGAATGCGATGCTCTCTTCCTTCGATTTCACATGTTGCGGATGAACACCGAACACGAGAACGCCAGCTGGTTTCTGGCCGAGAGGAATGTTCATCAGATTGCGTAGAGTTCCCAGCAGCAATGCGGCTCCTACCAGCAACACGACACACATCGCGACCTGTGTGACGATGACAATGTTTCCGGTGCGTACCTTTTGCGACGTCGTTTGCGATGCAGCCGCCGAGCTGCGCAACGCCATGTCCGGCCCAGAAGACATGGCTGCCCGCAGCGGAGCCAGGCCGAAGACGAGAGCCAGTAGCAGAAGTATGCTCAGCGTGAACCAGAGAACCGTCGTGTCTGGCTGAAGGTTCGAGTCGATTCGCGCCCATGCGCCAAGAGCCTTCGTTGCGCCCAAGGCGAAGATCCACGCTGCCGCTCCACCAAGCGTTACCAGCAGAAGGCTCTCGGTCAGCAGCTGTCTTGCGATCTCCCTGCGCCCTGCGCCCAGTGCCAGGCGGATGCTGAACTCTCTTTGCCGGTTGGCGTTACGCGCCATCAGCAGCATGACGACGTTACACATCGCGATCAACAGCACCAGACCAACCATCGCCATCAACGTCTTCAAGGAACGCGCGAAAGAGTCATCCTGACTGTCGAACTGCTTTGCCGGGAGAAACGAAAGTTGCGGAATCTTCTCTCCTGCGCGCTTTTGTGCGATCCCGAGATAGGCAGCCTGCTGGAAGATCCCCTGCGCCTTGGCCAATGCCTGCTCGCGGCTTACCCCAGCCGGTATCCGGGCCATCAGACGCATGCACCAGAACTGAGGGATCGTCAGATATGTCCCGTCCTCCGCTGGATTTCCCCAGGCATTGAATTCAGGATCGCTTTGTAGCGGAATCCAGAAGTCCAGTGGAAGACTACCTTCGGTTCCTTCGAACCCTTTTGCTGCAACGCCAATGATCGTGAAGGGGTGCGCCTTGATAAAGAGCGCCTTTCCGATCGCGTCCGGATCGCGGGAATAGTGCGTCGTCCAGAACTTCTCGCTGATGACGACATTTGGGGCATGATCATCTTCATCCTTTTCGATGAGGCCGCGACCCAGCTCTACACCAACGCCTAACCCGGTGAAGTAGTTCCCGCTGACCATGTCTCCCGCTGCTTCTTCGGGAACAGTTCCAACCCGCACAGGCGCCTTTCCGCTGGAAGACATCGGGATGAAGCCGATGACCTCCGCGAGGCCGCTGTGCTCGCGCAGTTCGCGATATGCGGCGTAAGAAAACGAGGTAGCCTCGTCGCCGGTATTGTGCGCACCCGTGGGAAAGCCTGTGGTGTGCACGTAGACGACCTTCGATGCGTCATGCACAGGCAGCATCTTCATCAGCACCGCATGCATCACGCTGAACACAGCCGTGTTCGCCCCCACGCCAAGGCCCAGTGTAAGGACACATACAACGGTGAACACAGGTGTCTTCACCAGTTGACGCACACCATATCTCAGATCACGCGCAACGTTGTAAAAGAACATGGTCGTCCTCGCTTCCTTCCTCTGCTGTGTGAGCAGTGTCAGATTTCCGAACTGCCGCCGTGCCGCACGCTTTGCCTCGGCCGTATCCATTCCCTGACGCTCGTACTGCTCGGCCAGCATCCCGATGTGCGCTTCAACCTCTTCGCTGAACGCAGTGTCGTCCGCCGACTGCGCAAACAACGCTTTGAGTCTCGACAGAAAGATGCGTATGCGGTCCGTCAGGCTTGGCATAGGATTAACCCTTAGCTTCAAGAGCCAGCACACGGCCGATTACAGAGGAGATCCGCTCCCAGTTCTCCATCTCAACCGCAAGCTGTTTCAGGCCGCGTTTGGTGATGCTGTAAAACCGCGCGCGACGGTTGTTCTCCGATATGCCCCATACACTGGTGATCCAGCTCTTCTGCTGGAGACGGAGCAGCGATGTGTAGACGGTTCCTTCGTTCAAGGTGAGCACATCTTCACTGAGCTGCTCGATCCTACGCGCGATACCGAAGCCATGCTGCGGGCCTAGGGCGTGCAGGGTCTTCAGGATCATCAGGTCCAAAGTCCCCTGTAACACTTCCGATCTGTCGGTGGTCATTAACTAACTCCTATGGATACTGCAAAGGAGTAACATAACTTCCTTTGCAATGTCCATAGGAGTGCTATACGCTCGCAACTCTTAAAAGTTCGACGAGTCGGAAAAACCGTTCATTTACTTCGCTCCCACTGGCTTCCCGCGCCATGCGCTTGCCCACTTCGACGGCTGCGGGCCCATCACGAACTCCAGCGTTGCGCCCTGCATGATGTCTTTGTAGCGGATCACGGGTTCGTTGAGCGGCTTGCCGTTCAGCGTTGCCGACTGGATGTAGATATTCCCACCCCAGCGAGCGGGCTCGCCGGGGACCCCGGGGTTCGCCGCGCCGGCGTTCTTTGCATTCACCGTGAAGGTCTTGCCGTTGCCCAGCTTCATGGCGAACTTCGAGAACATAGGGCTGCCGATCATGTAGTCGCCGCTCGCGGGATTCACGGGGTAGAAGCCCATCGCCGTAAAGAGGTACCACGACGACATCTGGCCACAGTCGTCGTCGCCGTCGAGACCGGCGGGCTGGTTGGCGTACTCCGCGTTGGCGATCTCGCGCACCTTCGCCTGCGTCTTCCATGGCTGGCCGCTGTAGTCGTACAGGTAGCCGTAGTGGTGGCTGGGCTCGTTGGAGTGAACGTTGTGCTTGCCCGCGAAGTGCTGGTCGAGCTTCGCGTTATACTTGTCCGCGCTGCCCATCAGCTCGAGCGTTCCGGCGATGTCGTGGAACGCGCCCCAGGTGTACACCCACGCATCGCCCTCGGTCCAGCCGGAGACGGAGCGGTTGCCGGGCGTATCGCGCGGACCTCCGATCGGCGCCCACTTGCCGTCGGACGTGCGGCCGTTCATCAGCCCCAGCGCGGGGTTGTAGAGGTTCTTGTAGTTGAGCGACCGATGGAGGAAGAACTCGTAGTCCTTCTCGCGGCCAAGCGCTTTGGCGACCTGCGCCACGCACCAGTCGTCGTAGCTGTCTTCGATGGTGCGCGAGGAGGCCTCGTCGGTCTTGTCGGTGGGGATGTAGCCGAGCTGCTTGTAGTAGGTCAGGCCGCCGCGCGCCTCATAGGGCGTGTGCGGCTCGCGGTCGAGCCAGCGGCGCGTGGTGTCGCCGTCGGGCGGCGTCATCGCGTCCTTGTAGACGGCCTCCCACGCGGTCTTGCGGTCGAAGCCGGTGAAGCCCTTGTTGATGGCCTCGGCGACCAGCGAGTCGGCATGTGTGCCGATCATGATGTTGGTGTAAGAGGGGTTGGGCCACTTCGGCATCCATCCGCCTTCTTTGAAGTTCTGCAACAGCGCCGTGATCATGCCAGGCACGCGCTCCGGGGCCATCAGCGCGATCATGCTGCTCTCGGCGCGGAAGGTGTCCCAGATGGAGTAGGCGGTGTAGGACTCTCCGTTATGTATCTTGTCGTCGAAGGCCGAGTAGTAGCGGCCGTACTCGGAGAAGACGCGGGGGTAGAGCAGCGCGTGGTAGAGCGCGGTGTAGACCATCTTTCGCTGGTCGTTGGTCGCGCCCTCGATGTGGACGCGGTCGAGCTTGTTGTTCCACGCGGCAGTCAGCTTGTTGCGCACGGTGTCGAAGTCCCAGGCGGGAATCTCCTTGCGCAGGTTCTCGCGCGCCTGGTCGACGGAGAGGAACGAGGTCCCGACGCGCACCTCGACCGTCTCGCCGGGGGCGAACTCGGCGTAGGCTCCGCGCGCGACCTTCGCGCCATAGTTTTCCATACCGTAGGTCGTGGCGTTCTTCCATGCGCTGCGGAACTCCACAACGAAGTAGCCTTTGAAGTTCGGCAGGACGAACGGCCCAAGGTTGCGGTCGGTGCGGTCGGGGTTGTAGCCGGTGAACTCATGCTTTGCAATGTTGAGGTTCACCATGCCAGGAACACCGGGCCGCGACATCTCCGCCAGCACGCGCCCTGCTTTGCCATTGGGGAAGGTGAAGCGCATGTACGAGCAGCGCTCGGTCGCGGTGATCTCGGCGCGGATGCGGCTGCCGTCCTTCGCCGTCATCCACACGGAGTAGTAGTCGGGCCGCGCGATCTCGTCGGAGTGCTTGAAGGCCATCTGCCGCGCCTCAGGAGTCGTTGCAGGTTGTCCCACCTGCGGAACCAGCGTGATGTAGCCGTAGTCGCCCATCCAGATGGCGGGCTGGTGTGTGCCCATAAAGCCCTGGATGTTCGTGTCCTCGTACTTGTAGCTGACGACGCTGAGCTTGTTCTGCCTCGTCTGCGCGGTCCAGTTGATCATGCCGAAGGGAGGCGTGACGAAGGGCATGGTCCCGCCGTAGCCGATCGGGCCGGAGCCGGTGCCGATGTAGCTGTTCACCTCGTCGATGTTGCCTTTGGGCGGAGCCGCCAGCGCGGATGCAGTGATGGCAAGCGTGGCAAGACAGGCAGATACGTTCAGCGCGCGTCGTTTCTTCATCGATGAAACGATAGCAGGTCACTTCGTGGCGCGTGTACCGGATTTGAAACTCCGGGTGCCCATCCTTAGCCGTATGGCGGATAAGGGTGGGAATGAGAGATCTTTGCGCCGCCCGGCCGTATCCTCGGTACGTCTCAGTAAAAAAAATCGGCGCAGCTCAGGAAGTAGCCGCAGGTGCGGCAGATGAGCTTGCAGCGGCTGTCTTCGAGCCGCGAGGAGCAGGTGGGGCAATAGACCTGATGGTGCTCAGCCTTAATCGGGCACTGGACCGTTTCAGGCAAAGGCTCGGCCGTTTCGCCTGCGGATGCGGATGAGAGAGACATTTTGCAAGCCTAGCGCACTTTACGAATTTTTCAACCGCCGCCGCGCGACCCGGAGGCATCGAATCATGTACCGTCAAATTACCGGCACGGACTCTGACGCAACCGGTTGAAGACAAAGGAGAGGGACATGGATCGCTACGCAAGCGCCGTATGGCACGGCACATTGAAAGAGGGTAAGGGAACGATCAGCACCCAGAGCGGCACGCTCAAGGAGACGCAGTACAGCTTCGCCGCCCGTTTTGCCGAGGGCGTGGGCACCAATCCCGAGGAGTTGATCGCCGCCGCGCACGCCGGCTGCTACACGATGGCGCTGAGCGCGCAGTTGACCGAAGCGGGCTTCAAGCCGGAGAGTATTGAGACCAGGGCCGTCGTCACGCTCGACCTGCACGATAAGCCGACGATCACGAAGATTCACCTCACGAACACGTCGAAGGTGCCGGGCATCGACAAGGCGAAGTTTGACGAGCTGGCGGGCAACGCCAAGGTCGGCTGTCCGGTGTCGAAGGTGCTGAAGGGCGCCGAGATTACACTGGACGCAACGCTGGCTTAAATTTGTAACGGATACAGGTGTTTATCAAGGGCACAGCTTTGTCTGTGCCCTTGATCTTTGGCGCTATCACGCCCGGAACATCTGTTTGTCGAAGTGGAAGGGCCTCGGTTCGGCAATCTGGACCATTGCGAACTGTGTCGATCCGCCAAATGGCGGACGCTCTTCTCGAAATGCTTTTCGCACAGTCTTTGCGTTCTCGGGTCGAGTGATCTCTCTCCTCAACTTTGTCATCCTGAGCGGAGCGCAGCGGAGTCGAAGGATCTGTGGTTTTCGAGGGTGTCTGATGTCTTTCGAACTGTGTCTGGCGTGGATAAAACGCAGGTCCTTCGACTCCGCTGCTACGCCGCTTCGCTCAGGATGACACAAGTAACTCCGGTCGGTGAGATCAGCTCAGTGCGAGTGGTCGTGGCCGTGATGGTGGTGGCCGTGCGCGCCGACCTCTTCCGCTTCGGGGGGTGAGCTGCAGCCGTGCGTGGTCTCGCAACCGGTCGTCTCGAATTGGATGGTGGTGTGGGTGATGTGGAAGCTGTCATGAAGCCGCGTGTTGATGGCGTTGAGGATGCGCGCGCACTCCGACGCAGGCATCTCGCAGACCGTGATGTGGCTGGCCAGCGCATGCGAGCTTGCGCCGAGACTCCAGACGTGGAGGTCGTGGACGTCGAGTACGCCTTCGACGCCCGCCATCGCCTCGCGGACGGCGGGCAGCTTGATGCCTCGCGGCGTCCCTTCCAGCAGGATGTTGAGCGTCTCGCGAATGATGCCGACCGAACTCCACAGGATCATGGCGGCGATCAGCAGCGAGAGCACGGGGTCGACCCAGCTTCGGTGCGTGGCGAGGATGGCGGCGCCGCCCACGATGACCGCGGCGGTCGAGAGCGTGTCGCCAAGCATGTGCAGAAAGACGCTGCGAATGTTGACGTCGCCCGAAAACTTCCAGAGCAGCGCGGCGACGGTGCCGTTCATGATGACGCCGGCGGCGGCGACCTCCATCATCAGCTCGGGCTCCACCTCGACCGGCACGCTCAGGCGATGGATGGCGGTGATGGCGATCCACACGGAGAGCACGACCAGCGTGGCCGCGTTGACGAAGGCGGCGAGCACGCCCGCGCGCTGGTAGCCGAAGGTCTTCTCGTCGTTCGCGGGACGCGACTGGAAGTAGACGGCGACGTAGGAGAGCACAATGGCCAGCAGGTCGGAGAGGTTGTGGCCGGCCTCGGAGATCAGCGCGAGCGAGTGGGCCTTGAGGCCGAAGAGAAACGTCGCCAGCACATAGGCCGCAGTAAGCCCCATGGAGAGCTTCAGGACGTTCTGCATACGGCGGTTTGGTCCGGCGACCATGTGCATGGGTTAAGTGTAGTCCTGCGAAGGTGCTTCAGTCCGCGTGGGTGGCGTGGTCGCGGCTCTCCTGCAGATGGCGGTCGATGCCGAGGATGGGCCGGGGGGTGTCCGCGCTCAGGCGCAGGCCGCTCCAATTTTCTGCTACAACGATGCTGTTGGCGGGGTTGTGCGGCTCGTAGCGCACCTGCACGGGCAGGTCGGTGCGTATGTCGCGAACGAGGTCCGACAACGTGGTGACGTCCTGCGCGGCCTCGTAGCTGACTCCGGCGATGCGGTAGTTGTAGACGATCACCTGCGGCGTGGAGTGGCTGTCCTCGGTCTCGGCGGAGTGGTGCAGGTGGCCTTCGGCTGTCTCGGTGATGCTGCCGTCGGTGATGCGCCCTTTGGCGGCCAGCTCTTCGCGGCGGGCGCGTTCCATGTCTTCGATGGAGGGGCGCGGCTTGCGGAGCAGGTACCAGGCGATGCCTCCAACTGCTGCCGCTGTGGCGGCAATCGCCAGCGTATTGCGCGGGGAGCGCAGTGCGGGAGAGAGCATCTCTGGCAGAGAAGAGAGCACGAAGGAGTCCTGAGAAGAAGCATAGCCCAGCCCCGGCGGTGGGCGAATGGCCGGTTTGGGGGAGGCGTATCCGGAGAGGTTCCGGGTATCCTGCCGAATTCGTTTTTACATGCCAGGGTGCTTGGGTGCCCCATCCTTGCGCAGCAAGGGTGGGAATGAATCCGATCTGTACCGGGACGAAGATCGTTCATCCCACCCTTCGCTACCGCGAAGGATAGGGCACCCGGCCTGTAGCGGTGTAAGACGGGTCGAGCTTCGCTCGAATGAACCCACACATGCGATGAAGCCGCATGTATGGGGCACCCGGCGTACTGGAGGTTTGGCACGGGCCGGCAGGCGGGGCGATATACTGGGATGTGCCTAAAAAACGCGATCTTTCGAAGTCTCCCCCCCGTTTGCAGCAGGAAAAACCGCTCAGTCTGAACTCCATTGCCCACCCCCTCGATCTGGGGGAGGGACGCCGTGTCCGCTCGACGACGGTGGTTTGTGTCCGGCGAGGCGACTCGGTGGTGATGGCGGCGGATGGACAGGTGTCGCTGGGTGCGACGGTGATGAAGCATTCGGCGAAGAAGATTCGCCGGCTGTACCAGGACAAGGTGCTGGCAGGCTTTGCGGGGTCAACGGCGGACGCCTTCTCGCTGTTCTCGCGCTTTGAGACGAAGCTGGAGCAGTACGCCGGAAATCTGGGCCGCGCGGCGGTGGAGCTCGCCAAGGACTGGCGCACCGACAAGATGCTGCGCCAGTTGGAGGCGCTGCTGATTGTGGCCGATGCCAAGTCGACGCTGATGCTGTCGGGAACCGGCGACGTGATCGACCCGGACGAGGGCATCTGCGCGATCGGAAGTGGAGGCAGCTTCGCGCTGGCCGCCGGACGTGCGCTGATGGAGAACACCGAGCTAAGCGCGCGCGAGGTCGCGGAGAAGTCGATGAAGATCGCGGGTGAGATTTGTATCTATACCAATGACAAGGTGCTCATTGAGGAGCTGAAGACGTCGTGAAGAAGACACCTGCCAATTCAGGTAAGCCGAAAGAACCTTCGCGAGGTGAGTTGGCGGAGCGCTTTCGAAAAATGCTGGAGCTAAGCATGGCTGCCTACCAAAACGATCCCGCTGTAGACCTCGATGCTCCTATCCGCAGAATCACGTGGGAAGAAAAGAACGCGGAACACTTTGCTTTTCACCGCGAGTTTTACGAGAAAGAAAGAAGTAAATAATTATGGCAATCTATCTACCCGGAACCGCAGAAGACCAGGCGCTTGCGCTCGATGAGATGACTCCGCGCGAGATCGTCGCTGAGCTGGACAAGTACGTCGTCGGCCAGCAGGCCGCCAAGCGCGCCGTGGCGATTGCGCTGCGCAACCGCATGCGCCGGCAGAAGCTTGCGCCGGAGCTGGCGGACGAGATCATGCCGAAGAACATCATCATGATCGGCGCGACCGGCGTGGGTAAGACGGAGATCGCGCGGCGGCTGGCGAAGCTGACGAACTCGCCGTTTCTTAAGGTGGAGGCATCGAAGTTCACCGAGGTCGGCTACGTTGGCCGCGATGTGGAGTCGATCGTGCGCGACCTGGTGGAGATCGCCATCGACATGGTGCGCGAAGAAAAGATGGAGGAGGTGGAAGACAAGGCCGAGATGGCCGCCGAAGACCGCCTGCTCGACCTGCTGCTTCCTCCCACGCCAGCGGCGACGGTGGCAGCGGCTGCGACCGAGGTTCCGGGGACGAACGTGATTCAGCTTCCGGCGGTGACTCCTGAAAACGGCTCTGTGCCCGTTGAAGACAAGCCCGGCGAGCGCGAGCAGCGCACACGCGAGAAGCTGCGGCAGCAGTTCCGCGAGGGCAAGCTGGATGAGCGCATGGTGGATCTGGAAGTGCGCGATCGCAACATGCCGAGCTTCGAGATCATCACCAACCAGGGCACCGAGGAGATGGACATCAACCTCAAGGACATGATCCCCGGGTTGTTTGGTCAGCGCACAAAGAAGCGCAAGATGAAGGTCGCCGAGGCGTTCGACTACCTGGTGCAGGAGGAGGAGAACCGCCTGATCGACATGGACCAGGTGACGCGGCTCGCGGTGGAGCGCGTCGAGGACTCGGGCATGGTCTTTCTCGACGAGATCGACAAGATCGCCGGACGCGAGGGTGGGCATGGGCCTGATGTCTCGCGTGAGGGCGTGCAGCGCGACATTCTTCCCATCGTCGAAGGCACGACGGTGAACACGAAGTATGGCATGGTCTCGACCGACCACATTCTGTTCATCGCTGCGGGTGCGTTTCATGTATCGAAGCCGAGCGACCTGATCCCCGAGTTGCAAGGGCGTTTCCCGATCCGCGTCGAGTTGCAATCGCTCACCGTCGAGGACTTCGTGCGCATCCTGACGGAGCCGAAGTCATCGCTGGTGAAGCAGTCGACGGCGCTGCTGGAGACAGAAGGGCTGAAGCTCGAGTTCACGAAAGAAGCCATCGCGGAGATGGCGCAGTTTGCCTTCAAGGTGAACGAGACGACAGAGAACATCGGCGCGCGCCGTCTGCACACGATTCTTGAGCGCGTGCTCGACGAGATCAGCTTCCAGGCTCCCGACCTGATGAAGGCTTCGCGGACGGAGCCGACGGAGGAGGGAGTCGTGGCGCAGATTGCGGCCTCGGCTCCTCTGACGGGAGGGCCGACGCAGGCCTCGCCTCTGCCGGTGATCGAGCGCGAGACGAACGGCGTGAAGGAGAAGGTGATCGTCGTCGACCCGGAGTACGTGCGCCAGCAGGTGGCCTCGATCGTGAAGGACCAGGACCTGAGCCGGTACATTTTGTAGATTGTTGTGTTTTGTTAAGGCCATGGCTTCAGCCATGCCGCCACAGCTTCACTAAGAAGCGGCTTTAGCCGCTGAGGTATGCTTCGTTCGTACAGACACGGGACCTCAGGGGCTAAAGCCCTTTTCCATCCTGGAACGTCTTACGGCACGGCTAAAGCCGTGCCCTTAACACAACGGTTCGAGCTTCGCTCGAATACCCACCTTAGGCGCGATGAAGCCGCGCAGAAGATGGGGCACCCAGTACGGTGCCTCACTGGAAAAGCACATTCCTTCGCTGCGCTACGGAATGACAAACAAAACATCGCGACTACTGGTTGCTCAGCAGATAATTTCCGCCACTCGTGGCGACGATCTTCATCTTGTCGCCGAGAAGCTGTTTGAGGTGTGGCATGTCCGCGCCCCAAACCAGCAGGTAGGTGCGCTCGGGGCTCTCCCAGTGTGCTTTGAGTTCGTTGTCGCCGATGAAGACCTGCTTCGCGTCCGGCGCGTAGCTGCCGTACTCGAGGTTGGCGCTGCGGCCGTTCCATAGCAGCGCTGTGCGGTTGGTATAGAAGAAGGTCGCCGAGAAGGCGTAGTAGGCGTCGCCTTCGATGAGTTGTCCCGGCGGCGATTGCTCCAGTGCTTCTGCAAGCTGGTACGAGCCGAGGTAGGGGTCGAACTTGATGAGCGCGAGGCGCGCCGCCTGGATGAAACAAAGCATCGTCACGGCGAGCACGGCGACGGTCGCTCCCGTCTTGCGCGTACGCAGGAGGCCGGCGACGCCGACCAGCAGGCCGCATCCTGCGACGACGAGCGGGATGCGCAGGTAGGCGAAGGACTTCAGCGTGAGGTCGCTCATGTGGCCGAGCGAGAGCGTGTAGAGGTCGGGGTTCTGCGTCAACGCCTCGGAGATGTCGCCGGGCGTGGGCAGCTTCGCCGTGCATGCGAGAAGGAAGACGATCGCCGCGAGGCACGTGCCGAGAATTCCGATCAGCGCGATGCGCGCGGGTTTCGGGTACTCCTCGCGCGATGCGAGGTGGTACGCGAGCAGCATGGCCAGCGCGGGATAGATAGGCAGCGAGTAGTACTCCTGCGTGGTGGAGAGCGTGAAGAAGCAGAGGATGAAGAGGATCCAGACCAGCGCGAGGATGCGCGTCCGGCCTTCACGTGTGGCGACAGCGGGGCCGCGAACGATGCCGCGCTTGAGCGCGACGGGCAAGGTCAACGAAAACGGAAACAGCCATGCGAAGTGCAGCAGCCAGAACCAGACGCGCGGCACGGTGTTGTAGTCGCGCGGATAGCGCATGTTGAGGAAGCGGAAGAGGTGCTCGTTGAGGAAGTAGAACCAGAAGAAGCCGTGGTACTCGCCGGGGCTGGAGTGCATGGTCCAGTCGAAGTACGGCGGATTGGCGAGTGTAGCGAGGATGTGCCACGGCGCGGCGACGACGAGCACGAGGACGAGTCCGCTGAGCGGACGCAGACGGCGGATGATCTCGCCGAGTGACGTCTGCCGCGTGATCGCGAGATAGATCGCTGCGATGATGACGGGGAAGACAGCGGCGACGAGCCCCTTGAGCAGCAAGCCGCAGGCCAGCGAGAGGTAGAGCGCGAAGAACCAGCGCGCGGGGTGCGGCTCGTCGTCGTCGAGCAGGCGCAGCATCGACCACAGAGCCAGTGTGATGGTGAGCGTGAGCGCGGCGTCGGGGATGAGAATGCGCGTGAAGAGGAAGATGCCGATGCAGGTGGCGAGGATGGTGCCCGAGTAGATCGCCGCGCGGCGCCCGAAGGCCCACAGCGCGAACCGCGCCGTCACCCAGCAGAGCGCGATGTTGATGAAGGCGAGCGGAAGCCTTGCCGCCCAGTCGTGCACACCGAAGACCTTGTACGAGGCCGCCATGATCCAGTAGATGAGCGGCGATTTTTCGAGATACGCGATACCGTTGAGCCGCGCCGTGACGAAGTCCCCGCTCTCAAGCATGTTGCGCGCGATCTGCGCCTGCACCGCGTCGACGTCGTCCATCAGGTGCGGTGGCGAGAGCACGAGCGGAAGGAACGAGAGCGCCGCGACGATCAGGACGATGGCGTTTACACTCAGGCGGTTTGTATTCTTCGGTTTTTCCAGAACAGTTTCCATGAATGAGACAAAATGCAGGTCCCTTCGGCAAGCTCAGGGCAGGCTCTTCGACTGCGCATCTCGCGATGAGACTGCGAGATGCTTCGCTCAGGATGACACATTTAGATTGTGTCGTGGCGTCGATTTCCGGGTGCCCCATCCATCTCAGCCGCGACGCGGCTCAGGCCGAGACGGCGGAGTAGTCCACCGGGGCTTCGATGTCCTCGTCGCACTGGATATTCCATTGTTTGATCCACAGGAAGAGCATCATCATGCCCCACAGATGATACCCGTAGTTTGCCTTTCTTTCCATATGCAGCTTGATGAGCGATTCAAGATGCGGCCAGTAGATAATGCCCGTCTCCTCCACCGTCTTTCTGTCGAGCGTGTCGAGCAGCAGCGGCTTCAGGTGGCCGCGCAGCCAGTCGTGCACGGGAATATCGAGGCCCTGCTTCTTCTTGCAGAGGATGCTCTGGGGCAACTTGTCCTTCATCAGGTTGCGCAGCAACAGCTTGAGGTTGCGGCCACGGATGCAGTAGTTGGCCGGCAGGGTCGCGGCGAACTCGACGATGCGGTGGTCGAGGAAGGCCGGCCGCACCTCGAGCGAGTGCGCCATGCTCATGCGGTCGACCTTCACCAGCAGGTTGTCCGGCAGGTAGTACGCCTGGTCGAAGGCCATGAAGCGGCGAACGTCCCCTCCGGCCGGAATGGTGGCCAGCAGCTTGAGAATGTGCGTGCTGTTCTCGGAGATCATCAGGTCGCGCCGCTGCTGCTGCGAGAAGGTGCCGTTCCAGAAGATGTGCGAGCTGCGCTCGTCGAGCAGCGTGCCGTGCAGGAAGCGTTGCAGCTTGTAGTCGAGGCCGATCTTTTTGTTCGACGCACGCAGGCGGTTGGCGGAGCGCAGCGATAGGCGACGGATGCTGCGGGGAACCATGCGGGCGCGGCGTGCATATTTGTCGGCCAGGTAGGTGATGTAGCCGCCAAAGAGTTCATCGGCTCCCTCGCCCGAGAGCGCTACTGTGACGTGCTTTGCCGACATCCGCGACAGGTGCCAGACGGGGACAGCGCCGGCGTCGGCGTTGGGCTCGTCGGCGTAGTAAGCCATCTCGACGATGGAGTCGGGCGTGACGACCGAGGCGTCGAGGTCGAGCTCGTGGTGGCGGGTGCCGTAGCGTGAGGCCATCTCGCGCAGGTAGGGCGCTTCATTGAACTCGCGGCCGTTGAAGGTGATGGAGAAGGTGTTGAGCGGCGTGGAGGCGTGCTGGCTGGCGTAGTGCAGCATGGTGGAGGAGTCGAGCCCTCCGCTGAGCCACACGCCAACCGGAACGTCGGCCGTCAGGTGCTCCTTGACCGACTGCGAGATCAGCTCGCCCAGCCGCTCGGTGGAGTCGCCGAAGCTGGTGTGCGCGCTCAGATCGGCGCGATCGATCTGCCAGTAGCGGTGCGTGGAGATCTCGCCGTCCTGCCAGGCGAGGAAGCAGCCGGGCATCAGCTTTTGCACCCCGGCGGCGAGGGTGTGCGAGCCGGGAACGTAGTTCATGCCCAGATAGGTGTCCAGCGCGTTGAGGTCGATCCGGCGCGAGACCTCGGGGTGGCACAGCACAGCCTTCATCTCGGAGCCGAAGTAGATGTCGCGTCCGTTGCGGGCGTAGTAGAGCGGCTTGATGCCCATACGGTCGCGGGCGAGGATCAGACGGCGGCGCGACTCCTGCCAGATGGCGAACCCGAACATGCCGCGGAGCTTCTCGATGCAGGCTGTGTCCCACTCCATAAAGGCGTGCAACACGACCTCGGTGTCGCAGGCGGTGCGGAAGGCATGGCCTCGGGCGACAAGCTCACGTCGCAGCTCGGCGTGGTTGTAGACCTCGCCGTTGAAGACGAGCACAAAATCTTTGTTATCGGAGACTACGGGCTGGGCTCCGGCCGCAGGGTCGATTACCCGGAGCCGGGTGGCGCCAAGCGAGGCGGACGAACTCTGCCACGCAGACTGGTCATCGGGGCCCCGGTGAATGATGGAATCCACCGCTTCGATAATTCTCTCGGAAAGGAAGGTATGGGCGACATGGGTAAATCCTGCAATTCCACACATCTTCTAAAACAGCCCTCTAAATTTTTGTCCAATATACCCGAAACTTTTTCCGAAGAGATGTTTTTAAGGGAATTTCCCCAAAAAAATACGCTGGAGCGTCAACTTTTTTCCAGCATTGTTCGTCTTAATCGTCCTTTCAAGCCGTTCATTCTGAACCGCAGGCGAAGAATCTCAGTAGTTTTATTTCCCCGCGAGAAAGAGACGATAGTAGCTGGCGGGATCATCCTGAGGAAAAAATTGATGGCGGCAGTGGAAAAATGCGAGGATTTTTCGCTTCGCTCAGCAGAATGACAGCCTTGGCGCAGGCGAGAAAAGAAAAAGACCGCGCGATGCGCGGTCTTTTCGGCTTCCGGTTGAAAACAGGTGTTAGCGTGCTGCGGCCGGCTCCGAGATCTCGGTGAGCCGCTTGGCCAACGTGTGCTCCAGCTCGACGAGGGCCTTGGAGAAGCCGTCGATGCCCTCCTTCAGCTTGTCGCTGGCCATGCGGTCGGCGGTGTGCATCTTGTCGAAGGTCGCCTTGTCCATCGTCAGCTTCTCGATCTTCATCGCCTTGGCCTTGGCCGGGTCGAGCTTGCGCTCGAGCGTTCCCTGCCCGGCTTCCAGCTCGGCAAGCAGCTTCGGAGCGATGGTCAGCAGGTCGCAGCCGGCCAGCTCGATGATCTCGCCTGTGTTGCGGAAGCTGGCTCCCATGACCTGGGTCTTGTAGCCGAAGTGCTTGTAATAGTTATAGATCGTGGTGACCGAGATGACCCCCGGGTCTTCGGCGCCAACGTAGTCCTTGCCGGTGTCCTTCTTGTACCAGTCGAGGATGCGGCCGACGAAGGGCGAGATCAGGGTGACCTTCGCCTCGGCGCAGGCAATGGCCTGGTGCAGGCCGAAGAGCAGGGTCATGTTGCAGTGGATGCCTTCCTTCTCGAGCACCTCGGCGGCCTTGATGCCCTCCCAGGTGGAGGCAAGCTTGATCAGCACGCGCTCACGCGAGATGCCGGCGCTCTCGTACTGCTTGATGATGTCGCGGGCCGTCTCGATGGACTTCTCGGTGTCGTAGGAGATGCGCGCATCCACTTCTGTAGAGACGCGGCCGGGGATAATCTCCAGAATCTTCTTGCCGAAGGCGACGGCGAGGGTCTTGAAGGCCTGCGCGGCGACCTGCTCGTCGGTGGCACTGGCTCCGGCGTCCCTGCGGGCCTGCTGCAAAACGTCGTCCACGATGGACTGATACTCAGGCATGCCCGCGGCGGCCTGGATGAGCGACGGGTTGGTGGTCGAGTCCGTCGGCTTGAACTGTTTGATTGCATTGATGTCACCGGTATCGGAAACCACGGTGGTCATTCCACGAAGCTGTTCCAGAATTGTCGCCATTGTGCGCTCCTTCGCTGCTTAATCTGATTCTATCAAGGCTGGCCGGGTTACGCCGGATGGTGCCAGCCGCTCAAACTTCATTCAACGCAGTGGTGCGGCCAATCGCCAACAGGCCATAATATGGCGTAAACCGTTTGTTTTAAGTTGATTGCGCCGTTCTTTGCCAGGAGGATTGTTAGATCTTCAGCCCGGCCCGGCCCGCGTGGGCAGCAATCGCCGCGTTGATCTCGAGCGCCAGCTTCAGCGCCGCCCGCCCGTCTTCGCCTGAGACCACCGGCGTCGACCGCGTACGCACTGCGTCGAGAAACGCAGCGATCTCCAGCCGCAGCGGCTCGCCCGGCGGCACGTCGACCTTCTTGAGCGACAGCCCGGCCGAAGGATGATTGCCCGTCCCCTGCGACGCCTGTAGAAGTTGCGCCATGGCAACCAGCTTCGCCATGTCCATCCCGGCGGCGGCGGTGACGTCGATCATCAGCAGGTCCTGCCGCGCGAAGTCGATCGAAAGATACTGGTGGGGCTGAAAGAAGCGTAGCTTGCGCACGCGCTCGGTCGAGATGCGGCTGGCAGTGAAGTTGGCCACGCAGCCCGACTCAAACTCGACGCGCACGTTCGCGATGTCGACCTTCGGCGACAGCACGGGCAGGCCGACCGCGCGCACCTCGCGCACCGGCGACGCCACCAGCGAGAGCACGATGTCGAGATCGTGGATCATCAGGTCGAGTACAACATCCACATCGAGCGAGCGCGGCGTGAAGATACTCAGCCGATGCGACTCGAAGAACATCGGCCTGTTCAGGACGCGCCGCGCGGCAGCGACCGCAGGATTGAAGCGCTCCAGATGACCCACCTGCACGATGCGGCCATGCCTTGCGGCCAATGCAAGGATGCTGTCCGCGTCTTCGAGACTCGGCGCGATCGGCTTCTCGATCAGCACGTCCACGCCCTCAGCGATCAACTCTTCGGCCACGGCGCGATGATGCACCGTCGGCACGCAGACTGAAGCGGCGTCGACCCTGGTCGCGACGAGGCACTCTGCAACGGAAGCGAAGCCGGGAATACCGAACTTCGACGTGGCCTCGGCGAGAGCCTTCGCATCGCCGTCAACAACGGCGACCAGCTTGAGAGCTTCGCCCGCCTGCGCCAGTCCGTCATACACACGCAGATGATTGCGGCCAAATGCACCCGCGCCAATCACGGCAACGCGAAGTGGAGTATCGTTCGCTGACAATGGGGCCACTTACTCGATGGGAGCTTCAACCGCCGCGCGGCAGCGTGCGTAAAGCTCAAGAAGGTGTGTCACCTGGTCGTCGGCCTTGACGGCCGGGGTCGCCGCAAAGCCGGTCGCTCCTGTGGTCTTGCTGGCGATGTTGGCGTGGCTGGCGACGAACTTCAGCAGGTCCAGCGCGATGTCTTCAGGCCGGCGCGCAGCACTCGATATTTCCATGGAAAACCACCTCTCACTGTTTCTTCAGGCTCGATGTTAATCTGCGCGCATCGCACAAGCAAATGGAAGCGCGGATCGACACGGACCGACGCGGATGAAAGCCAATCGCGATCAAGAAGAAAGTCTTTCTCCGCGTGCATCCATGTACCTCCGCGGTCGCTCCTGTCGTTACACTGAAACCAGCAATGAAGATACTGGAACTGTTCAGCATGATGGTCGCCACCGCCGCAGTTTTCGGCTGGATCAGCCGTCGCTGGCTCAGGCTCCCGCTCACCATCGGAACCATGCTGCTGACGGTCGCTGTCTCGCTGGCGTTGCTGACGGCGAGCCATTTCTATCCTGGCCTCAATGTGTGGGCCGCTTCGCTGGTCGGCGCCATCGACTTCGAGAACCTCATCCTGCACGGCCTGCTCTCGGTGCTGCTGTTCGCGGGGGCGTTTCTGCTGGACCTGGACGCGCTGCGCAGGGAGAGCGCCGCCGTCGCGCTGCTCTCGGTCGGCGGCACCGCGGCATCGACCATCGCCACCGCCGCCATCCTCTTCTGGGCGCTTCCGCTGGTGGGCGTGCCCGCTCCGTGGATCGAGTGCCTGCTCTTCGGCGCGCTGATCTCGCCAACCGACCCGATCGCCGTGCTCGAGATGCTGAAGCGTGTTGGCGTACCCAGCAATATCCAGGCGCAGCTCGCCGGCGAGTCGCTGTTCAACGACGGCGTAGGCGCGGTCATCTTCCTTGCCCTGCTCGACGCCTCGCGCGGCGCCGCACCCACGCCCGCTCACTTCTTTGGCCTGCTGGCCCTCGAGGCCGGTGGCGGACTCGCGCTGGGCGTTGCGCTCGCCTGGGTGACCTCGCAACTGATGCGCTGGACCGACGCCTACCAGGTGGAGATTCTGCTGACGATCGCGCTGGCCACCGGAGGCTACGCACTGGCCGACCGCTGGCACCTCTCCGCGCCTCTGGCCGCGGTCGCGGCGGGAATCGCGCTGCGCCGCTTCAACGCCACGCATCCGCACACTACCATTGCGCACCAGAGCATCGACACCTTCTGGGAGGTGATCGACGAGGTCCAGAACGCGATCCTGTTTGTCCTGCTCGGCTTCGAGATTCTCGCCATCCCCTTCTCGCGCGTGCCTCTGCGGACGGGGGCTCTGGCTGTAGCCACCGTGACGCTGGTACGGCTGGGAGTGGTCGCGGGATTGATCGCGCTTCTGCGGATTGCACGGCGCGGCTACCGAAGCTCGGTCCGCATCCTGAGCTGGGGCGGTCTGCGCGGCGGGTTGTCGCTGGCGCTCGCTCTCGCCGTGCCGCACGACCATGGACGCACATGGATCCTGGTGGCGACGTACTCCGTCGTCCTCTTCTCCATCGTCGTGCAGGGAGGGTCAATGGATGTGGTTTTGAAGCGGCTTCTATCAGATGCGACCGACCGGCATCGCTGAGGAGCTTAGCAGTTCTGATACTTCCAGTTGCGCTGCTTGCCTTCGGCGATCCACTCGACGGCCTGGACGACGCGCTTCTCTTTGGTCTCAACACGTTTGGCTTCGCTGATCCAGTCGGTGTACTCGCGCTGACAGGAGGGGCTGAAGTCGCTCCAGACTTTTTGTGCGGCTTTGTTCTTCTTTAGAGCGGCGGCAAGTTCGGCGGGAACCTCGGGGGCTGGCTTTGCGGCCTTGCGCGGGCGCTGCATGGTTTTGGCGCCGTCGTCGATGAGGGCTGCGGCTTGTTTGATGTAGCCGATGAGCACCTTGTTGGGCGGGAGGTCCTTGACGCTGGTGAGCTTGCCGAGCGAGCCCATGCCGTCGCCGTCGAAGCCATCTTTCTTGAGCTGTTCACGCATGGCGGCGCCGAAGAGGCCGAAGCCGCAGTGCGCCTTGAAGGCTGCGATGCCACCGAACATCTGTCCCTTGTAGGTAAAGAAGGGCATGGACCACTTGATGCTTTCTTCGATGTCGGGAACAGTCCTGTGGACGAGCTCGCGGAGGTGCTCGAGAATGGGCTGCGCGAAGGTCGCGGACCGGTTGATGTAGGCGTCAACGCGGGGGTCGAAGTTGCCGGCTCTCATGCGAAGAAGCTTAGCAGCATTTACCAGTGGACTTTGGTGGGTGTTAGAGGTTTCCCCCGAAATAAGATTCTCACGGCCGTTTGTCGAAGCTGCTCTGGCCGTTCGTCGACCCCGGACCTCGCTCGAATGTCCGCTTCTGTGTTGGTTAGGGGATGGGTTCGACGGTGGCCTGGATCTCGATGCGGCGGGTGGTTCCGGAGATGTCGAGGGAGCCGATGGTGAGAGGCTTGCCGGGGGTGAGGATGGCGCTGCCTTCGAAAACAGACTGGCGGAGGACGGGGTCCTGGAGTGCGGCGGCGACAGAACGGTCTTCGAGAACGCTCGACTGGCCGACCTTGGTCTTGAGCCGGAGAGAGTTGAGGGAGTCGTCGAGGGTGGCTTCAAAGTCCATGCCCACGTCGAGGTAGGTGACCTGCTGGTTGGTGGTGGAGGTTTTGTCGACATATGCGCCGGTATAGATAGGGACTTTGTTGCCCTGCTTGAGGACGGCACGCTGGCCGGGGACGAGGACCATGCTGTAGTGCTGGTCGCCGATGCGTTTGGAGCCATCGAGGTCGATGAGGGTGTAGGTGAGGCGGTAGGTCTTGGATGGTTTATCGAGTTCGGTAATGATCCTTTGGGCCAGGGCGATCTGGTCGTCGGGGCCGGCGATGAGGATAGTGTTGCTCGAAGGAGATAGTGTGACCTTCACGCGCGGATCGACGATGTTACGGATACTGACGAGGATCTCATTCTGCATCTGCTGAGTGGTGGTGCTGGAGAGATGAAAGATGTGTACAGACGTGTAGGACATTGGTCCTGTATATGGGTGAGGCTGGCCGGTGGGAGGAGGTGGCGTTGTCTGTGCTGCGGCGGCCGGAGAGCCTGACGACTCTGGGGTCTGCGCAGAAGCGGCGAACGTAGAGGCGAGGGCGAGAGTTGCGAGCAGACGAAGTGTGCGGGCGGGTGTCATTCACTTTCTCCGGTGAGAATCTCTGGTGGTGTAAAGAAGGCCTGAAAATCTGCGGCTTCCTTCTGTTCTTTAGCGGCAGTATGTTCGTTGCTGATCTGTGCGAGGTCTTCGGTGCGACCGTGGCTGGTGTAGCGAAGGAGGATGCGCTCCTGGTCGGTGATAGGGATGGGAGGGGCGGGGTGGCTTAGCTGTGCGTCTTCGGCTGGTTCTGTTGCTTCAGCGGGTTGTGGTTGTGTCAGCTTTACATTTGCGTGTGCTGTTGTGGTGCTGTGTGGTGTGGTGTGGATGATTGTGGTGACGGGTTGTGCCGGTGCGGGAGTGGTGTGAGTGGTGGTTGCTGTCGTTGGCGAAGTTGTGCGGCGGTGTGAGGTGAAGGTGAAGATGGCGGCGATGACCAGTGCGGCGATGGCTGCAGCTGTCCATTGGACGAGGGCGGCGGTGCGAGCATTTCGAAATGCTGGGATTCCTCGGCTGTGCGATTTCGTCGCTTCGCTCGGAATGACACTCTTTGATAAGGAGTGCGCTTCGAGAATGTTGAGAATACGGCGGTCCATGCCGGTGGGGGGCGTGGCGTCGCGGAGGGCGTTGAGGACGCAGTCGATCTGATGGTCGTTTCGGTCTGGGCTCTGAGTTGGATTCATCGGTAGCCTGCTTTCTCGAGCCGTTCGCGGAGGCGTGTGCGTGCGCGGAAGAGGACGGAGCGCACGGCGGCCTCGGAGCGGCCGGTGATGGAGGCGATCTCTGCGGTTTCGAGTTCTTCGAGGGAGGAGAGCAGGAGGACCTGGCGTTCGAGCGCGGGGAGGCGTTCTATCTCGCGGAGGACGGTCTGCATGTGGCGTGCGTCTTCGAGGGCGCGGTCGGCTGGTGTACCGGGGGCGATGAGGGAGTCGACGAACTCAGAGCCGGCGGGGCGCGACTTGCGGCGGCGGAGGCGGTCGAGCGCGAGGTTCCAGGCGATGCGGACGAGCCAGGTGCGCTGGTCGCGGATGGCAGGCAGAGCGGCGGGGCGCTGGAGGACGCGGAGGAAGGTGTCCTGCACGACGTCTTCTGCATCGTCGTGGGAGTGAAGCAGCGAGTAGGCGACGCGGAAGAGCAGCGCGGAGTGCGTCTCGACGAGAGCGGCCAGGTCGATCTCCGACTCGGCGCTCTGAAGGGACGACAACAAGACCAGGCTTTCCTCGAACGATGCCATAAGTGTTCTTCTACCGTGACAGACGCATGAAGGGGAACTCCGTTCGGATTTTTTGGGGTATCGAATAGACTGCCGGGTACCCCGTCCTTCATGGCCTCATCGTGAAAGGTGGGAGGAACAGAACTTATCGCGCGGCGCGAACCATGTCCTCCACATCCGCAATCTTGTCCACGATCAGGTTCAGCTTCGACGACAACGCCTGAATCTCGGCCTCCGCCCGGCGATTTACGTCGAAGTCAAGCTCGCTGCGGAGACGGTCCTTCGTGTCCTGGCGGTTCTGGCTCATCATGATCACTGGGGCCTGGATCGCTGCCAGCATCGACAGGAACAGGTTCAGCAGAATAAATGGGTACGGGTCCCACGTATGCTTCTTCGCGAAGATGTTGATGCTCGTGTAGACGATCAACACCCCGAGGAACGACAGGATGAAATTCCAGGAGCCTCCAAACCGCGCCACGGTGTCGGCGATGCGCTCGCCAAAGCTCGCGTCTTCATCGATCATCACGTTCGCGTTGCGGTTCGCGCGCAACTGAATCAGCTTCTGCGAAGCATGAAACTGCCGCCCCAGTACCGTCAGCATGTCGAGCCCCGCCATCGGCTTGCGCTTCAGCAGCTCGGCGATGTCGTGGCGGTCCAGCTCCAGGCACACCGCCTCCTCCATCGCCATTGCGGCCGACTGGTGCGGCGTCCCATCCAGCATCGACGCAAAACCGAAGAACCCGCCATGCGGAGGCTCTTCGATCAGCACCTCCTGCTGGTCTTCGTCCACCGTCGTCACGCGCACCTTACCCGACATCATGATGTAGGCACGGCTTCCCGGATCGCCGATCTTGAATATCCTTTGCCGCGCCGCGAAGTGCTTGATGTCGACCTGCGCGGCAAGCACGGCAAGCTCTTCCTCATCCAGCAGCTCAAACAGCGGAACATGTCTCAACTCTTCAGGTGCGCAGGGCATAATGCAGGTCTCTCTTTCGCTCTCTCGAAGACACTTGAACCATGTGCACGAGAGGAAATCTTCCTATGCGAGTCGAAGATTAGCAGAGACGCCTTCATTGACGCCTCTCAATCTCTCGGGAAAAGCCACCAGCCGGGTGCCCCATAGCTGGGCCTCATCGCCAGACGTGGGTTCATTCGCGCAAAGCGCGAACCTATCCCACCATGAACAATTCGCCAAAGACGACGTATGCTACTTCAAAGCCATGCGAACCCTCGCCGCCGCGCTTCTGCTCACCGCCGCCACCGCCGCCCACGCCGCCGGACCCACCATCCGCCGCATCGACGGCTCGAAGATCTCCATCCCCGAGGCCGACGCTCTCGCCCGCCGCGTGCTCAGCGAAAACCACATCACCGGAGCGCAGATCGCCATCGTCAACGACGGCCAGCTTGCCTGGATCTCCGCCTACGGATATGCCGACCTTGATCGCCGCCTGCGCATGACACCCGAGACTCCCACCTGGGCCGCCTCCATCACCAAGCCCGTCTTCGCCACCTACGTGATGCAGCTAGCCGAGCAGGGCGTCATCAACCTCGACACGCCTCTCGCGCAGCTTCTGCCGCGACCGCTGGACACCTATCCCGCCTACAAGGACTCGGCATCGGAGCTCGTCCGCGACCCGCGCTTCGCCACCGTCACGCCGCGCATGCTGCTCTCGCACAGCTCGGGCCTCGCCAACTTCGCTATGGTCGAGCCCGACAAGAAGATGCACCTGCACTTCGCTCCCGGCACGGGTTACGCCTACTCCGGCGAAGGACTCAACCTGCTCCAGCTCGCCATTGAGCAGATCATGCAGAAGCCCCTCGAATACCTGATGAAGACAGCGATCTTCGACCCACTCAACATGACGCGCAGCTTCATGGTCTGGAACAACACCGTCTTCAACTACGCGGCCGCCGACCGCTACGACATGAACGAGAAGTTCATCTCGCACACGCAGCGCGACCACGCCCGCGCCGCCGGATCGCTCGTCACCACGGCCAACGATCTCGCCATCTTCGTCACCAACCTCTTCAGCAAACCGAAGACCGGCACCGCGCTGCGCATCACGCGCGACCTTACGGGCATGGCGGCGCAGAATAACAACGACGCGCCCGCCACACCGGCGCTGCTCAAACCCGAGAGCTTCAAGACCATGCTCACGCCCGTCATCCAGATCGACACCGAGCGCCAGTTCCCGACCTTCGACGAACCAAAGGGAACCGAAGCGCCTGCCGTCGGCCTCGCCTACGGCCTGGGCTGGGGTCTGCTCACCAAAACGAAGTTCGGCCCCGCCTTCTTCAAAGAAGGACACGGCGACGGCGCGCAGAACTACGTGATCTGCTTCACCAGACACAAGGACTGCATGATCATCCTCACCAACTCCGACAACGGCGAGCTCGCCTTCCAGCCGCTGCTCGAAGGCATCTTCGGAGATACCGTCACCCCATGGAAGTGGGAGAGCTATGACCGCGAATCGATCCTGGCTTCACGGGAGAAGAAATAGGAGAAAGGGTTTACCCCATAAAGTTGTCACCCTGAGCGAGCCGAAGGCGAGTCGAAGGACCTGTATTTTGCCTTCTCCGGCAACAGTTCAGGAAGAAAATGCAGGTCCTTCGACTCCGCTGCGCTCCGCTCAGGATGACAACCAAAGGGAACGTATAGATTGTTTGCTCAAGAAGGCACTAACAAGTCAGATCAAACGTAGGAGAAGATCGCTGCCACTACCCAGGCAATCCGCAGGCCTCATGATGTACCGCCGCACTCCCACGCTCGAGGTCTTCCTCGTGCACCCCGGCGGGCCCCTCTGGGCGAAGAAGGACCTCGCCGCGTGGACCATCCCCAAAGGCGAGTACACCGGCGACGAAGAACCACTCGCCGCCGCCATCCGCGAGTTCGCCGAAGAGACCGGCTTCATCGCTCCCGCCGCCCCACACCCTTACATCGACCTCGGCACCATCACGCAGCCTAACGGCAAGCTCGTCCGCGCCTGGGCCTTTGAGGGCGACTGCGACCCCGGCAGCCTCGTCTCCAACACCTGCACCATCGAGTGGCCGCCACGCACCGGCCGCGCCCTCACCATCCCTGAGGTCGACCGCGGCGCCTGGTTCACCCTCGTCAACGCCAGCGACCGCATCTTCAAAGGCCAGCAGCCTCTGCTCGAGCGGCTTGCGCAGACGCTCGTATAAAGCAAAAAGCCCGGCAACGTTCGAGTTGCTGTCACAAAGCCTGCTGTTGAAGTTAGGGTTACCCCCACAGCTTAGCTCGATGGTGGAGCCGGGACCTGCTGCGCGCGTGCAGGTGGCGCCACTGCCGCTCCGCGCAACCCGGCGAGGATCTGCGTCAGGTAGTCGTTCGCCGCGCCGGGATTGCTGGGCAGAAACAGCGTGTTGCTCCCGGCCCGCGCGCCGACCTCCTTCAGCGTGTCGAAGTACTGCGTCACCATCACCAGCGCCATCACGTCTTCGGCGGTCGTTCCCGGCACGGCGTCGCGGAAGTGCTCGATCGAGGCCCTGAGCCCGTCGATGATCGCCTGCCGCTCGGCAGCGATGCCCTGCCCTTGCAGCGCCTTCGACGCGGCTTCAGCCTCGGCCTGCTTCACCTTAAGGATCTTGTCGGCCTCGCCGCGCGCCTGTGCCGCGACCTGCGCGCGCTGGGCGGCGTTGATGTCGTTCATCGCCGTCTTCACCTTCACGTCGGGGATGATGTCAGTCACCAGCGCGGTAAGAATGTTGAAGCCGAAGCCGGACATGATCGAGTCGAGCTCCGTCTTCACGGCGACCGAGATGCCGGACTGCTGCTCGAAGGTCTCGTCGAGCGTGAGCTTGGGGACGTGTCCGAGGATCGAGTTGAAGACGAAGCTCTCAATCTGCTTCTGCGGGGCTGATAACTTGTAGAACGCATCGAAGATGCGGTCTTCGAGCACCTGGTATTGCACGCTCACCGGAATCTGCACGAAGACGTTGTCATGCGTCTTGGTCTCGACGGAGAACTGCGCCTGCTTCACCTGAAGGTCGACGATGAAGGCGCGCTCGGCGAAGGGAATCAGCACATGCAGGCCGGGCCGCACGATGCGGTTGAACTTGCCGAAGCGTTCGACCACGCCCGCCGTGTAGGTGCGCACGGTGAACAGCGTCTTGAGCACCGCAACCAGGACGATGACGCCGACGATGAAGAGAAGCACCAGCAGAAATGTATTCAGGACGTCCATATGCCTCACAGCGCGAGAACGCGCAAACCTCAATGCAGCGAGGATACATCAGCCGGCCGGTGGCCCCCGGCGTGAAATTCTATTGAGGCAGGCGGAAGTCGACGCGGACGGTAGTGACGATCTCAACTGCGCTGCCGTTTTCGATGTAAGGGCGGTAGCGCCACTTCGACACGGCATCCTCTGCGGCCGCTCGCAGGTGACGATCGCCGCTGACCGCGTGGGCATACTTCACGGCGCCTGAGGGCGTCACGACCACCTGAAGCTCGACGGGACCTTCAATCTGCTGGGTGCGCGCAGCTTCAGGATAGGCAGGCACGCGCGATGCGAGAAGATTTCTCGCCATGATGGCCGCGGGCACGCGCTCGAGCGATGCGCTGGCGGCCTCTTCAGCGTGCTGGCGCTCCAAAGCCTTTGCAGCGACAGAGGCTGCGATCGCCGCTTCGTCGGAATGCTTCTTCGCCGCGGGCTCAGCCTTCTCCTTGTGGACAGGGGGCGCAGCAACAGGCTTCGGCACCTTGACGGCAGGTTTCGATGCAACAGGGGCAGGCGGCTCCTTGGCAACAGCGGCCTCCTGTGGTGGCGGTGGTGTTTGAGCGTTCTGCGCGTCCGCCGTTGCACTTGTATCAGACTGGAGTGCCGGTGCGGGCGTTATCGGAGCAGGCGCAGGAGTCGCGGGGGCAGTCTCTACCGCGCTCTGCTCCGGCGCGGTCTCTACCGGCGCGTTCGTCTTCGCCTGACCGAGTGCATCTTTTGCCTTGATATATGTCGCGCGGATTGACGCGCCCGCCGATGCAAGCATCGTGTGCCCTGCCTGCGTGCGGCTGCCGTAGAATCCACCCGCGGCTACGGCGGCAATGACGACTGCGGCAATAACATAGCGCGCAGCGGAGCCGCCGCTCTGCTGCGCGGCATATCCGGAGAGCGGTGCGACGATCGACGGATCGTCCTCGGGATCAGGCAGAGCAAGACCGCGATGCGAGAGCTCGCGCACCGACCTCGGCGCGAAGACCTCCCTCTCCACGGAAGCGGCGGGCACGGGCCCCGGCGCAACAGGCGCAGGCGGGAGTACCGGCGCGGCAGCCGCCGGCGCAATGACAGGCTCGACCGATGCTGCGCGCGGAGCTTCGATCCTCTCAACGACCAGAGGAACGAGCGGAGGAACCGCAACCTGTGCTGACGGAGTTCCCACTACCCTTTGAGGGAAGGATTGTTCCTGCTCCATCACCAGATCGACATGTCTCGATGGATCGATGGATTCGGCCATGCGAGTTTCAGCCGCGGTTGAAGCCGCGAAGGGGAGGGCTTCCTGGACGGCTTGCACGTCCAGCTCGGCAAGCTGCTCCCGCAGCTCTCTGCTGGTCTGCTCGAGCTTCGCGAGCGCGTCTCCGATCGACCGCCGCGTCGCATGAACGCTTCTTGCGCCAGAGTCGCTTGTGCTGGCTGCGTTCCCAGGCGGCAATGGTTGCAGCAACGCATCGCTCGGCCTGCTGATCGCGTCCGGCAGCAGCTCCGGACGCGCCGTATCGACGCCGCCCAGCATCTGCCGCAGTTCATGCACGCCGGGCTGCTCATCTTTTGGCAGCGCCACGCTTGTGCTTCCGGTCGCGCTCTCGACGACCGTCTCCAGCACCTCGTCTTCGCTTGGAGCGTTCGTCTCCTGCGAACTCAGCGCATTGACCACCGACCAGAAGTCCATGGCGAAGTGCCGGTCTTCGTGCAGGCTCAGCAGGACGCCGCCCAGGTTCTCCGGCGAACCGAACGCGATGTTGTGCATGTCGAATAACGACCGGAACCGCTTTACCGCCTGGCCCCTCTGCTCCACCTTCTGCGCTTCAACCATCCGATGCTTTTCTCCTTACGGATCACTGTAAGAGGCCCGGCCCAAATCGCGCGCATCGCCGGCGCACACTCGTAGTGTATGTAATTTGGACGCCGGAGATAGCTCCATTCGAGGCTTGAAGCGTTCAAGAAAAATACATCCCACGTAGCATCAACAGATAGCGGTATTCGATCCATTCAAAAATCAAGCCGCAGGCTCATCTGCAACTGGCGCTCGCGGGCCTGGCTGGTACCTGCCTCTGTATACGTTCCAAACGGACGCACGTTCAGCCCCTCGGCTGCGACTGCCGTTGCGTCTTGATAGATGAGCGGCGTGACACCCGCTGCGGGCGTGCCTACAAGAAACGCCCTCTGCTGCACTCCCGTGTAGTTGACGCGATTGAAGAGATTGAACGCATCCACTACTCCGCGAATGCGCACGCGCTCCGCAAGCCGCACGGAGCGGGCAACGCGAAGCTCCAGCCGCGATGTGTCCGGCAACCGCAGCGTGTTGCGGCCCACAGTCGGTAGGTACACCGCTCCACCAGCGCCGTTGATACTCTCTCGCCCACCGTTCAGCCGTACGCCGCCGAAGATCTCATAGCTGTACGGCCTTCCGCTTGTCTCGTAAAAGATACCCGACAGCGTCCAGCCATTCGTTGCGCGCGACAACCACTGCTCGCTGGTCTTAAGCCGCGGCTGCCACACCGCGCTCAACACAACCTTGTGCGGAAAGTTCAGGCGCGACAAACCTCTGTCGTATCGCACCGTGAACGGGTCGAGCTGCGCGTTGAGTCCCGGCACGGCACCGGCGCTTTGTCCGTTGTCGATCGCCTTCGACCATGTCCACGCGGCGCGAAACTCGAGGCCTCTCCTGCTGCGCCGTTGCGCCTCAAGCACCAGCGCGTTATAACTTGCGCTTACGTTCGAGGTCACCGCCGTCACGGGCCCGAAGCTGTTGCTCACGCGCGACGAATATACGGGCAGCACAAAGGTGTCGCCATCGCGAACCCCTGTCGAGGCTGCGCCGCCTTGCAGTTGAAACAACTTTGTCTCCGACGACGGTGCGATGTTGATATCGACCGCGCCGGGAAGCTGGCGGTCGATGTTCAGCAGGTACGTCGCGCTCAGCACAACGTTCGCACCCACACCACGCTCCACGGCAACCGACCCCTGCTGCACCATCGGAGTGCGAAATCTTCTGCTGAAGACCGTCGCCGAGGTCGTCGCCGCGACCGCTGCCGGTGGCGCCGCAACATAGGCGCACACGTAGCCGAATCCCTG
This sequence comes from Acidobacteriota bacterium, assembly GCA_018268895.1. NCBI lineage: Bacteria > Pseudomonadati > Acidobacteriota > Acidobacteriota bacterium. The sequence goes on from JAFDVP010000007.1 coordinate 240,729, forward strand.
GTTCGCCACCTGCGGGCAGTTCGTAATTGTGCTCGGCGTGATGCGCACGCTTGTCGCTGATGCAGCGAGAGCGGTGTTCACCAGCGCGCTCCTCACCGTCGCTCCGGGCACGCGGCCGTAGTAGACGCCGTAACCGATGCGCACGACGCCGCGACCCGCGCCGAAAGGGGCCCACGCTGCACCGATGCGCGGGCCAAGGTTGTTGCGGTCTTCGGGGAAGACACTGGTCGCGCCGATGCTGCCGAAGACCGCATCCAGCGCGGCGTTGGGGCGCTGCGGCAACGGGAGCAGCTCATACTCGTACCGCACGCCGGCATCGATGGAGAGATTCGCGCGCGGTCTCCAGCGCTCCTGCACAAACCCCGCGAGGTCCATGGTCGACCACGAAGCAGCTTGCTCGCCAAAGCTCTGCGTGTATGACTGAAAGCAGAACCGGTGCGCAGCCGCATTGATCGAAGGGCAGCCTCCGTTGGGATACGCGCGGACGTTGAACGTGTAGTCCGTGATCCAGTCGACCAGCCCACCTGCGTGACCGTTGGTTGCACTGCTGTCGTAGCGAAACGTGCCGACCGTGTTGTCGAGCGCGCTCACCTGATCGTGTACGGCGCTGAGATCGAAGCCCGCCTGCAAAAAATGGCGGCCTGCCGCGAGCGTGGCGATATCGGCAAACTGCGCGCGGCGTTCCTCGGGGTACGCTCTTCGTCCCACGCCCGCCGGCGTTCCGAAGGAGAAGCCGTTGGGACCGATCGAGATCTGCGGCGAGAGGCCGCCGAGTCCGATCGCAGGCTCCTGCGGCAGCGGGATCTGCGCCTGCTCGAACTGGAAGTCGCGCGCATAAGCTACGCGGACCTCGTTGGCAAAGCGCGGCGATGCGGCCCACAGCCACCTTGCCGATGCGGCATCCACCTTCGTGTATCCGCTGCCAAAGCTGGCGACACCGCGGTCGACCACCGGTGCTCCACGCAGCCCCGCAGGCACTGCCGAGCGCAGGCGGTTGTACTGCGCGCTCACGCGGTTCTTCGACGTCGCCTGCCAGTCGAGCTTGATGAAATTGATTGTCTGATCGTCGCGTCTCTGCACGCGGCCTGTCAGGCTGTTCAGGTAGTTCAATGCGGCGTTTACATTCGCTGGAGTGGCACCGCGATTTGCGAGCAGCGCTCGCTGCGTCACCGTGAGCGCATAGAAGTTCGGGTCTCCCGGAGCCGAGATGCCCTCGAAGCCGCGACGCTGCTGGTCAAACGCATAGAAGTAGAAGAGTCTGTTGCGCACCGCCGCACCGCCGACGGTCCCTCCAAACTGCTGTCGCAGGTCTGGCGGCTTCACATAGGCTGCGGTGACCGTGCCGTCGCGATAGCTCGTCGCAATGGCAAACGGATTCGCCGCATTCCACACGCTCGTCCGCGCCATGTAAAAACCGGAGCCGTGCAGCACGTTGGTCCCGCTCTTCGAGATCGTCGCGATTGCGCCGCCCGCGCCATGCCCATACATCGCCGAGTAGTTCTGCGTGCTCACGCGAAACTCGCGCACAGCCTCCTGCGAGAACGTATACGCCGCGCCCGACCTCCGCCACGAGGCTGCGTTCCTGCGCGCTCCGCCTCCTTCAATGCCTGTCTCGCTCTGCGCGGCAGAGATCGTGTCGCCGTCGTCGGAGCCTCCGGCTCCCCGCGCCACGGCATGAAAGCCATTGTCGCTGTCGAGGCCATCGATGGACGTGCTGTTCTGGGTAACGGCCAGCCCGCGAAAGCTGACCAGCGCGGTGTTCGCATCCATGCCGCCGGCGTTCGCCGCAGGCGCGAGCAGGGCGAAGCTCTGCCATCGGCGGCCATTGATCGGCAACGTGTCGATCTCCTTCGCGCCGACGACATCTGAGATGGCGCTCTCCGCCGTCTCCTCGATCTCTGTAACACCAGTCTCGGCATCATCGGTGACCGCCACGACCTCGCGCGCACCAGCGACCTGCAACCGCAGCGCAAGCTCGCTCACGCCGCCCGCCTCTACGGCGACGCGGTCGAGCGTGAGCGTGGCAAATCCCGGCGCAGCAATCCTCACGGCATACTCGCCCGCCGGAAGATGCGCCAGCACAAAACTGCCCCGCTCATCGCAGTTCGTTGAGAATCGCAGACCGCGGCCTTCGTCGCTGGCCTCTACCACTGCGCCTGCGACCGCGGCAGCAGCCCGGTTGGAGGCAGTACCGCGAATCGTGCCCTCCACAGGAGCCTGCGCGGAGACACTCGATACTGCAAAGGCAAGAATCAGCGCGAGCAGCAGCCGGGTGCCCCATCTTCGGCGCAGTTTCATTGCGCCCAAGGCGGGAACCGTCTCCCTGATCGTGATCGCGCGCGCGCAGGCGCGCACCCACCGCTCAAACATCCTCTCTCCGCAAATAACTGTGTCGGTTACTGCTCAGCACGACCACGGAAAAAGAAGCGCGTGGGGACCGACCCTCCCAGCTCGACCGATTTGGCATAAGCCGCAGAACCGGTTCGCCACAACATGGAACTGAGGAAGATAGCCGTAGCTTAGCGGAGTTGCCGCAAATAAAAAAGCCGCAACCGCCATGCGCGAACCAGCAAAAGAAAAAGGGCGGCAGCCGAAGCCACCGCCCCATGAGCTGCTACGTCTGCATTAGAACTGCAAGCGCGCTCCAATCTGGACCTGCCGCGGAGCGAACGAGAAGTTGCTCGAGTTCGTCTGAGAGACAGCGCCGAACTGAGAGACCAGAGGATTCGCCGGAGAGGTGTTGAACGTCAGCGTGTTGCCGGTCGGAGCCGCGGACGGTCCCGTCGTACCCAACGTGTAGCCCAGCGTATTGACTGCGGTTATATTTTGGTGATTGATCAGGTTGAAGCTCTCACCCAGCAGCTCCAGCTTCGCGTGCTCCGTAACTGCGAAACGCTTGGAGATACGCAGGTCGAGGACGTTCGTCTTCGGCTGCGAGTAGGCGTTGCGCGCGATGCCGGGAACGCGGAACGTACCTGCCGATCCGTTGATGCCGCCGCCGATAGCGCTCAGGTTCGTGCCCGGCGTTCCGCTGAACCCTGCCGAGAGCGTTCCGCTCGTAGTGATGTTGTAGGGAAGTCCACTCTGTATGGAGTAAGAGGGCGAGAGCTGCCAGTCGTTCGTCAGATACGACAGCAGGCCGGTCTTCTTCCAGGGAGAGGTGAGCACCGAGTTGACGACGAAGCGATTCGGCGTGTTGGAGACTGCATTGCCGTACTCGGCACGGATGTCCTGCGGGTCGAGCAGGTTGTTGGCGGTGCTGTTTGTCTGGTTGTTGACGCCAAAGTCCAGCGCGTGCGACCAGGTATAGTTTGCGTTGAACGAGAAGGAGTTCGAGAACCGGTGGCTGATCTGTCCCACAAGCCCCTCATAGTTGGAGTTCGATCCGCTGAACACCGACGTCAGCGAACCGAAGGAGCAGTTCGGACGCTGGCTGGGGCAGGAACCGGCGACGTTTGGAAGCCTTGCATAAAACTTCGACGTCAGTACCGAGCCGTTCTGAAGAGGTCCCTGACCGGAGGAATCGATGACCGTGTATCGCACGGTAGTCGGCGCGGCCAGGTTGGTGTCGGTGAAGTTCGGCAGCCGACGGCCAAAGGCCCCAAGCCAGGTTACGCCCATCACCCAGTCGTGTCCCAGGTCCTGCTCGATCGTCAGGTCAGCCTGGTGAATCAGGGGGGCCTTGAAGTTCGAGTCGAAGAACACCACGTTCGGCGTACCCGAGAGCGCGCCAGCATTTGCCGGAGGAATCACTCGCGGAAACACTGGGGCATTCGTGGAGGTGGGGGTGTACGACACGGTGTACTGGCCCGCGCCGACGCCGGTGTTGATCAGCGAGTTGTAGATCGTGCCGTTGAGGATGCGCGCGAAAAACTCGCCGTAGCCTCCGCGAACGATCGTCTTGCCGGTGCCGAAGACGTCATAGGCAAAGCCGACGCGCGGCCCGATGTTGGTCTTGTTCGCCGGACGGTTTGAAGTCTGCGGCACAGCCGGGTTCACCAGCGCCGAGAAAGGCGTGGGCAACTGCTCGTACTCATAACGCGCGCCGTAGGTGATCTTCAGCTTCCTGGTCACAGCCCAGTTGTCTTCCGCGAAGAAGGCGTAGTCTCTGGTCTGGAACTCCAGCCCCGGCCTTCCGAATCCCTGCACGAAGCTGCTGTAGTTCCTCGCCGTGCCAAGGGTTGCGGCATTCTGAGCAAGATAGAAGTCGGTGAAGTAGTTCGTCAGGTTGGAATAGCTGTAGACGCCAAAGCCCGAGAACAGGTTGTTGACGATGTCGTTGGTATGGATGAAGTCCATGCCGAACTTAACGTTGTGCTTTCCGTGGACGTAGTTGGCCGTATCGGCGACCTGCCAGCGGCGTTCGTCCGGAAGGGCGGCACGGTTGAGGAAGTTCGGCGTGCCGAAGGTAAAGAGACTGGTGATGCTGACGCTCGGTGGCGCGCCCAGCGGATTGGCGTAGCCTCCGCCCGAGGCCATCAGGTTTGTCTGCTCGTAGGGAGTTGGGACCTGTCCGTACTCAAACTCGAAGTCGCGGCCGTACTGGTAGCGAACTTCGTTGCTTAGATGGTCGTTGATCTGCGTCTGCAACCGGGCGATAAGGAACGAGACGCGCACATCGTCGTTGCCGAAGCTGCGAATGCCGTTGGTGCTGGTCAGCCCCGTCTGAATGCCGGCGGGCGAGGTCCAGCGCAGGCGGTTGAACTCGAACGAAGCATGGTTGCGTCCGTTGATCTGCCAGTCGAGCTTCGGGAAGAAGATTGTCTGCAGACCCTTGCGAGGTACCGTGCCCAGCATCGAGTTGAGCCCGTTGACGCCGTCGATGTAGTTCTGCGCCGCCACGGTATAGGTGGGACGATTGAGCTTGCTCTGCAGGGTGCAGGCAGCGGCATCGATCGTGCTGGGAGCTGCTCCGCCAGTGCCGTTGCAAACCTTGCCCGCAGGCAGGGTGAGGTCCGGCAGCGTGAAGAGATTCAGAGGCGCCGTTGCGATGGCAACCGCAGGGAAGTTATGGTCGAACCGGTCGCCGGCGAAGAAGAAGAAGATCTTGTCCTTCCAGATCGGTCCGCCGATCGCTCCACCATACTGCTTGCGCTTGTCGGTCGGCTTGACAGGGGTGGTCACCAGGGTCCCGGTCGGGCTCACTGTCGTGAGCTTGGCCTGGGCGCTGGCCGCGCCCCACGAGGCGTCGCGATCCAGGAAGTAGAGATCGCCATGGAACTGGTTGCCGCCGCTCTTGGTGACGGAGTTCACCACGCCACCTGCGGCACGGCCAAACTCAGTCGAGTAGTTCGAGACGTTTACCTGAAACTCCTGAATGGAGGACTTCGCCGTGGAGTAACCGGCGCGCGTGCGTCCGCGCTCCTCGGAGAAGTAGGCCTGGTTATCGTCTGCGCCATCGATGGTGACGTTGTTCATCAACGTACTCTGGCCGCGGAAGCTCAGGAGGCCGAATCCACTTGCGTCCACCACAACGCCGGGGGTAAGCGACGCGTAGGCCGACCAGCGATAGTTGCTGACCGGCATGTCCTGCAAAATATTTTGAGGGATTACGTTCGAGAATTCGGGCGACACCGTGTTCAGCGCCGGGGCCTCGCTCGTGACCTCAACCGTCGCCGAGGTGCTGCCTACGGTCAGCCTGGGAGAGATGTCCGTCAGCAGTCCAACCTGGACGATGACATTCTTCGACTGGTAGCTCTGGAACCCCGGGGCGGAGATCGTTACCGTAAAGGCCGACGCCGGCAGATGGACCAGCCGAAAGAAGCCTGAACTGTCTGAAGTCGTCGTCTGCTCGGCATTCGTCGTGTTCGACCGAATCGTGATTGTTGCGTTCGGCACCGCCAAACCGGCCGTGTCCTCCACCGTTCCGCCGATCGCTCCATCTGTGGCCGATTGTGCGTGCCCGGAGAGGCAGACTCCGCAGCACAGCATTGCGATTAATGCGTACCGCATTAAATTTTTGATTGTCATCTCGGTCTCCTAAAAGTAAATCCAGCCTCGCGCATGCGCGCACCGGCCCGTACTGTTCCCGTGCAAAACGAAAATGTGCAGAAAGGCTCATCGCGATCGCTCGCAATAAACGCCCTTTATCGGAAGGGTACGGCCGGGCCCAAGGCGGCCCGGATCATGATGTCGCGGGGTATGCTCTTTCCCACATTCAACTCTTTATAACTTCGTATCTATATAAAGAGCAGGGCAGGCCCCGATCCAACAGTATGAACTGTATGCGGTAGTTTATAGCGCAGCCTTGTAAACTGGATATGAAATGTTTATTGATGAGGCAAAGATTCGCCTGAAGGCGGGCGACGGCGGAAATGGATGTATGGCCTTCCGCCGGGAAAAATTCGTTCCCCGGGGCGGTCCCTCCGGCGGCGACGGCGGCCATGGAGGCGACATTCTGATGTCTTCCTCATTGAGCCACAACACTTTAGTCCACTTCCGCTTCAACCCGGAGCACAAGTCCGAGCGCGGCGAGCATGGCATGGGCTCCAACATGTCCGGCCACGCGGGGGAGCACCTGCACCTCGAAGTCCCCGTGGGCACCCTGGTCTACGACGAGGACACCGGCGAGCTGCTGCACGACTTTACCCGCCCCAACCAGACCATCGTGGTCGCCCGCGGCGGGCGCGGCGGGCGCGGCAACCAGCACTTTGCCACCTCGACGCACCAGGCCCCGCGCGAGCATGAGCTCGGCCGCGCCGGAGAAGAGAAGCGTCTGCGCCTTGAGCTGCGCCTGCTGGCCGACGCCGGTCTGGTCGGCTACCCCAACGTCGGCAAGTCGACGCTGATCTCGCGTCTCTCGGCCGCCCGGCCCAAGATCGCCAACTACGCCTTCACCACGCTCGAACCCAACCTCGGCGTCGTCAAGGTGGGCGAGTTTCCGCACGAGCAGTCGTTCGTCATCGCCGACCTGCCCGGCCTGATCGAAGGCGCGCACCTCGGCGCGGGTCTCGGCGTGCAGTTCCTCAAGCACATTGAACGCACCAGCGTCATCGTCCACCTGGTCGATGTGTCGGACGCAAGCGCCGCGGCAGGAGGGAATGCACGCCCCGACCCCGTCGAGGACTTCAAGGTCATCACCGCGGAGCTCGAGAGCTTCGACCCGGCGCTCGCAAAGCGGCCCACCATCCTCGTCGCGTCCAAGGCCGACGTCGCGAACCCCGACAAGCTCAAGAAGCTGACCACCTACGCTAAACGCCGCAAGATGCCGCTTTATCCGATCTCGGCAGTAACGGGCGAGGGAGTCGACGCGCTGAAGTACGCCATCGCCAAGGCGGTCGCCGAGCACCGCCCCGCGCCTGCCGAAACTGAAACTCCGGAAGAAGCAGCGAAGAAGTTGAAGCCCGCGTATCCTCCACCCGCAGCCTCCGCCCGCCGCAGCCGGCGGTAAGCAGCGAGCACGAAGCCGGCTGCCCCATCCATGCCCGGGTGCCCCATCCTTCGCGGAAGCGAAGGGTGGGATGAAGACCCTCTGCCCACCACAAAACCGGCTGCCCCATACATGCGGCTTCATCGCATGTGTAGGACATTCGCGCAAAAGCGCGAACCCTTCCACGCAAACGCTTGCCCTCTCGCCCATACTTATGTATTCTTCACCTCAATCATTGAGGTGAAGCAATGACCCGTTCCAACGAGCTCCTGCAAGGCACGCTCGACCTGCTCATACTCAAGGTCCTCACGACTGGACCCATGCACGGACTCGCGATCGCCGACCGTGTGCGCCAGCTCTCCGGCGACGTGCTTCGCGTCAACCAGAGCGCGCTCTACCCGGCGCTGCACCGTCTCGAACACCAGGCATGGATCGCAGCCGAGTGGGGCGAGTCGGAGAACAACCGCCGCGCGAAGTTCTACTCGCTCACCAAAGCCGGACGCGCTCGACTTGCGAAAGAGGAGAGGTCCTGGGGCCGTCTCTCCGCCGCCGTCCACGGTGTTCTCAAAGCTGTCTGAAGACGGAGGTTTTCATGCGTCTGCTACAAAGTCTGCGCCGCCGCCTGCAATCGCTGCTTCACGAAGACACTGGCAACGTCGAGCTGAGCGAAGAGCTGCGCTTTCACCTTGAGAGCCTCGTTGAACGAAACTTAGCGCGCGGCATGACACCGCAACAGGCACGCCTTGCCGCGCGCGAGGAGTTCGGCAGTGTCGCCGAAGCAACGCAGTCTGCCTATGAATCACGCGGCACAGCCCTGCTCGACGATCTCGCACAAGACATCCGCTACAGCCTGCGCTCGTTGCGTCGCCAGCCAGCCTTCACCCTTGTCACCGTCCTCACGCTCGCGCTTGGTATCGGGGCCTGCACCGCGATCTTCTCGCTGGTCAACGCCGTCCTGCTGCGCTCGCTGCCGTATGGCGACTCCAGCCGGCTCGTCTACCTCTACACGCCCAACCCCAAGATCAAGGGTCTGCCCGGCCCCGAGGTCTTCGGCCCGAGCAATGCAGACTTCTTCGACATCAAGGCACAGTCGCACTCCTACGAGTCGATGACCTTCTTCAACCAGAAGATCTACACCCTCAACGCTGACGGCCAGCCGCAGCGAGTCGGTGCTGCGCAGATCGATACCAGCTTCTTCCACACGCTTGAAGCCGTTCCGCTGATCGGACGCGACTTCAACGAAGCTGACGAGCAGCCCGGCAACAGCCATGTCGTCATCATTGGCTACCCGCTCTGGCAGTCACTCTTCGCCGGTGCGGCCGACGTCCTCAACCGCAGCATCACGCTCAACGATCAGACCTACCGCATCGTCGGTGTTATGCCGCAGAACTTCGGCTACCCGCGCAGAACCGAGCTTGCCTACGGCAACGGACGCATCGAAGCCACGCAGATCTGGACACCCTCCGCACTCAGCGCACAACTGAGAGCTGACCGCGACAACTCCAGCAGCAACGCGCTCGCGCGTCTCAAGCCCGGCGTCTCTCTCAAAGATGCGCAGACGGAACTCAGCGCCATCATGACGCGCCTGGATCCTTTGCATCATGGCTACTTCGCCACTGGCTGGATCGGCCTGGTCAAGTCCGTTCCCGAGCACGTCCTCGGTCCCGTTCGTCCGTTGATGCTGCTTCTTCTCGGCGCAGTCGGCCTCGTTCTGCTCATCGCATGCGGCAACGCTGCGAATCTTCTTCTCGCTCGCGCCGCCAATCGCCGTCACGAGCTTGGTGTTCGCGCAACGCTCGGCGCGCGACGCGGCCGTCTCATTCGGCAGATGCTCACCGAGTCGCTCATGCTCGGCAGTGCGGCAGCCATCTTTGGCGCTGCACTCGCCTGCCTCTTCATTCGCGCTCTGCTTAAACTCAACCCCGGCAACATTCCACGCATGGAGAGCGCATCGCTCGACCTCCGCGCTCTCGCCTTCCTCGTCGTCATCAGCCTCGCCACCAGCATCATTTTCGGCATTCTGCCATCGCTCTCCGCCACGCGCATCAACCTCGTCGAGTTCCTCTCCAGCTCCGGCACACGAGGCCTCGTCGTCGACCGCCGCCGTCTGCGCCGCATGCTCGTCACCGCACAGGTCGCGCTCGTTGTCGTCCTTCTCACCGGTGCTGGACTCTTCCTCCACAGCTATATCAACGTGCTCTCCGTCGAGACCGGATTCTCGCCCTCCACGGTAGCCGTCAATGTTGCTCTCACGCCAAGCTACGACACCGTTCCAAAGCGTCAGGCGTTCTACTCAACTCTTCTTGAAAGGGTCGAGGCGCAGCATGGCATCGACTCCGCTGGCCTCATCAGCTTCCTGCCGCTCACCGGCTCCGAAAGCCTCTCTACCATCTGGGTCGATGGTTATCCCAATGAGGATCGCCAGCTTGTCGAGGAGCGCGGCATTACCTCCGGCTATCTCACCGCCATGCAGACGCCACTACTGAAGGGTCGCAACTTTACATCCGATGAAGACCTGCCTGGTCAGCATACCGTCGTCATCATCAACCAGGCGTTTGCCAAAAAGTTTTTAGCTGGCAAAGACCCCATCGGCCAACACCTTCGCGAAAATACCAATTACCCATGGTCGACCGTAGTCGGTGTCGCGCAGGACACCCGCAACGAGAGCCTCGAGACTGCCGCCGTCCCACAGGTCTACTACCCCTTCCTCGGCGGTAACCAGCCGCTCAATGGTGTTTATCTCGCCGTCCACTCCGCTCTTCCACAGACTGCCGTTGTGTCTGCAATCCGCGCCGCCGTCCGCTCTATCGACCCCGGCATCGCTCTCTCCGACATCCACGTCATGAGCGATCTTGCCACGCAGAACACTGCCCCGCGCCGCTTTCAGACCACGCTGCTTGCCCTCTTCTCCGCCATCGCGCTCTTCCTCGCCGTCGTCGGCGTCTACGGTCTGCTCGCTTACTCGGTTCGTCAGCGCACCGGCGAGATCGGCCTGCGTATGGCGCTCGGTTCAACGCGCATAGGCATCGCGCGACTTATCCTTCGCGAGGGCCTGTCGCTGCTCGTCATGGGCCTCTGTCTTGGAATCACAGTAGCGGTGGTCTTCGCTCGGATGTTGCGCAGCTTCCTCTACGAAGTCCCCGCACTCGACCCCGTCACCTTCGCGCTCGTCCCCGCGCTCCTTCTGATCGCAACGCTGGCAGCATGCCTCATCCCCAGCGCGCGAGCGGCCGCAACCGATCCCATGGTGGCGTTGCGACACGAGTAGGCTACTCAAGCCACCAAATACGGACGTCGTCATTCTGATGCTGAATGACCTCTAAATCGGGTGCCCCATCTTCGCCGCGTTCCTATCGCGGCTAAGGTGGGACATTCGAGCGAAGCTCGAACCGTATCTTCGTTTTCTACTGAGACGTCTAGCGGCAACGCCTCCCACCTTAGCCCGCTTCGCGGTCGAAGATGGGGCACCCGCAACACACTCGGAACCGAAAAAACCTACTCCGCCCGCAGCACTTCGCTAGGCTCAACTGCAGCGGCCTTTCGCGCCGGCAACAGAGCCGCGACCACCGCGACTGCGGCCACCAGCAACGCAGCACCGGCAAGCACGTAAGGATCGGCCGGAGTGACACCGAACAACTGTGTCCGCAACAGACGGCCGAGCACCACGGCCAGCGGCAGACCGACGAGAATGCCTGCGCTCGCCAGCTTCAGCACATCGCCGAAGACCAGCCGCGACACCAGCCATCGCGACGATCCCAGCGCCATGCGGATGCCGATCTCTTTGGTGCGTTGCGTTGTCGTGTAGGCCATCACGCCGTAGAGTCCAACGCCCGCGAGCAGCGTCGCCAGCAGACCGAAGGCAATGGCGAGGAACGCGATCATGCGCTCGTTCTCCATGTCCCGGCTGATCTGGTCGTCCATCGTGCGCAGGTCGTCGATCGCCAGCAGCGGGTCGACGGAGGTCACGGTCCTGCGGATCGTCGCGAAGACCGTCTCCGGAGGAGTCTGTGTGCGCACGTAGTACGAGAGCGAACGGTTCAGGTCCGACCCCGTCATCTGCTCCAGCGGAGCATACATCGACGGATGAATCTCGGCGCGAAGGTCCGTCTGCGCGAAGTCGCGCGTCACTCCGACGATCTCTGTGTCAAAGGGTCGGTTGTCTCCGCCACCGTCGTACAGTCTCTGCCCGATGGCCTTGCTCACCGAACCGAAGTACCGCTTCGCCAACGTCTCGTTGACGATCGCCACTTTGGGATGGGCCGCATCGTCAGTCTCGGTAAAGCCCCGACCGGCAAGAAGCGGGATGCGCGCCGTCTCCAGAAGGCCGGGGCCTACGTTCATCTTTGTGATGGTCATGTCTTCATCCGGCGCTTCCTTGTATCCGGCAAAGGTCACATTGCCCGAGTGCGACGACTGCCCCAGCAGAGGACTGTTCGATGCGCCCGCGCTCTCCACGCCGGGCATCGCGCGCAGGGCCTCCAACATGCGGACGCGCACAGCGGGAAGGCGCGTTGCGTCGTAGCCCGACAGCTTGGGGTCAAGCGTGAAGCCCACCAGATGGTCCGTCCTGAAGCCGACATCGTGCGAGCGCAGTTGCTGCATCGTGCGCACGAACAGACCTGCGCCCACCAGCAACAGAAGGCTGAGGCAGATCTGCGCTCCCACAACCACGCGGCGGAAACCGAGCTTGCCGCCTGTACCCGTCGCAGTGTGCGAGCGCAGCGCCTTCATCAGGTCGGGCTTCAGTATCTGCGCCGCAGGCGCAAGGCTGAAGACGATGCTCACCGCAATGGCGATGACAAAGTTGAAGGCGAGCAGGCGGCCATCGAGCGACGCGCCGAAGGGTCCGCCCGAATCGCCAAAACGCTTCGTCAACATGCGAATCGCCACAGGAGCCAGCGTCAGTCCAATCGCGCCGCCGCCGATTCCGATCAGCAGGCCCTCCAGCAGAAGCTGCTGCACGATTCTTCCCGAACGCGCTCCCAGCGCATAGCGGAGCGAGAACTCCCGCACACGCCCCGCGGAGCGCACCAGCAGCAGACTGGCCACGTTTACCGCGGCGATCAGCAGCACCAGCGCCGCCATGCCCATCATCACCAGCAGAGGCGTCTGGTAGCCTTCGCGGTTGTACGAGAAGCCTCGCGCCGCCGGCTGTATGAGCAGCCTGCTGTTGGTCAGAAACTCATCCGTGAATCTCTTCGAGGACGTGCCCAGGGCCTTCAGCTCGTCCGCGCGCAGCGCATGCCACAACGGAGCGCACATCACCTCCGCCTGCTTCGCCGTCACGCCGTCCTTCAGGCGGCCCACGATATTCAGCCAGCGGTCGGTGTGGTCGGTCAGCGCCTTGTCGCGGCCGGGCATCACCTCTGCGAGCATGGTCATCGGCACAAACAGCGCGGGCGTCTCGCCCCATACGCCGCTATGAAAGTCCGCACCGGCTACGCCGATCACCTTGAACGGGTGACCGTTCAGCGAGATGTTCTGCCCGACAATCGAGGCGTCGCCGCCGGTGTGCTTCTGCCAGTAGTCGTAGCCTAAGACGATGACAGGAGCGGCGTCCTTCTGCCGGTCTTCGGCCTGCGAGAAGAACCGCCCCATCGCCGGGGCCACGCCCAGCATGGTGAAGTAATTGCCGCTGACGATCTCGGCTTCGGCAAACTCCGACGAGCCGTTTCGGGTAAGCGCGACAGAGGTCTTCGACGTCGCGGCCAGCGCCTCAAACGCCGCCGACTTGTCGCGTAGGTCCTGGTACATCGGATACGAAAAATAGCTCGCGATGCCGCCGCCGTGCGAGCTCGAGTGTCCGCGCCACGCGCTGCCCGTCCCTTGCAGATACACCAGGCGCTCGGGCTTATAGACCGGCAACGCCCGCAGCAGCGCCTGGTCGAGCAGCGAGAAGATCGCCGTATTCGCCCCCACGCCCAACGCCAGCGTCAACACCACGGTCAGCGTAAAGACAGGCGAACGCCGCAACTGCCGCAACGCGTATCGAAGATCGCTCAGAATGTTCTGCATCACAACTCCGTCACCGCAAAACGATAAAAGTATCCTTACATCTAAGCAGTTAGCTCTCCATCGCAGGAACTGCGGTTTCAGCAACTTAGCGCCTTCTCCAGCACCGCGCGTGTCCGTATTCGCAAATGCGCGTCCGAAATCGAACACGCAAAAACTAACTCGTGTCACCCCGGGCGAAAGCGCATTGCACCCAGGCCACAGCCACCTCCTCACAATAAAATTGCCATCCTGAGCGGAGCGGTTCGCACTGTTTGCGAACCCGGAGTCGAAGGACCTGAATTCTTTCCATGCCCGGTAGATTCTTGCCGGGGAAACGTAGGTCCTTCGACTGCGCGGCGACGCCGCTCCGCCCGGGATGACAAAGTTAAGGTGGCCGTCAAGTGCAGGTATCCGCCAGGATGGCAAAGCGAGAGCCAGAGCCGCCGATTTGAGATGAGTCCATTCGAGCGGGGACCGTCATCCAATCGGCACCCTCCGTTTCTGCATCCAACGACACAGGAGCAGCCTTCCGAAGTTGCTACCGTTGAGTCCGACTACCAGTAAAGCCATCTCTATCAATACTTGCTGCGATACCCTAAGCAAAGAGAGGCCTTCCCTATGAAACACCTTCGCTGTCTGATTTTTCTTCTCGCCGCTACCCTCTTTGTCCCCTCCACTCTTCACGCGCAGATTGCGATCTATGCCGCCGGCACGGGAGCCTCGCTCTCGAACGCCGGGACCAGCTGGGGCTATGGCCCGCTTGTCGGTATCTATAAACAGGGCGGACACGCCGCCAACACCGTCAGCCTGGGCGCGGACCTGCGCGGCTCCTTCGTCTCGCGCGACGGCTTCCACTACTACACCGGGGCTATCGGTCCGCGCATCGCCATCCAGCCGCACGTCATCCCGCTGAAGCCCTACATCGAAGGACTCGTCGGCATCGCCAGCTATAACAGCGGCACCGGAACCTCCTCCAGCACCCACCTCAACTACCAGGTCGTCGGCGGACTCGACTCCACCATCCTCCCGCACCTCGACTGGCGCGTCGTCGACATCGCCTACAGCGGAGTCGCCAACCAGTCCATCAAGGCCGTCACCTTCTCTACCGGACTAGTGCTGCGGCTCTGGTAAGGCGGGCGCTGCTTCCGCGTCCCGCAGCGCCTTGAAGGCGTGATACACAAACGACCCCAGGTACCACCCATCGATGTACTTGTAAGGACTCTCACCTGTCGTGTAATGCCCGCACGGCAGCACCTTCGACACGTAGTCGACCTTGAGCCTGTCGAGGTGCTTCAACACCTCCAGCGAGAGCTCGCGAATGAAGGTGAGGTCGTAGGTAGCGTGCACCACCAGCACTTTTTTTGGCTGCACCGCAAAACGCTCGACATAGGCGTGGGGGCTGATGGCGTCGAAGACCGTCCGCACGTCGTCCTGCGTCAAGCCCGCCTGCTCAAACGCCGCGCGGATGTGGCGTGTACTCTGCCCCGTCCACACCACGTCGCCGAACGACGTTGAAGCATGGTTGAACGCGCAGATGCGGATACGCCGATCGAACGCTGCGGCGATGAAGGCATAGCAGCTTCCCAGACTGGTGCCCAGCACGCCGAACTGCTCATAGCCCTGCGACTGCAACCAGTCGATGCAGCTGCGGATATCCACCACCGCCTGACGGCACGCCGAGATCGTGCGCCCCACGTTGGAGCTTACGGCGTAGTCCGAGCGCTCCAGCTCCACCGGCCGGCGTATATCGTGGTAAGGCTTCGACAGCCGCAGCGCCGAGATCCCGAACCGGTTGAAGAGCGTGCACAACGCGTTATGGCTGACGGCGTCCGCATTCCACTGCGGCATCACGATGATGGCCTGCCTCGGCTTGCCCGCCTGTTTTTCTGCAGGGGCCGGATACCACCGCGCATTCACCTGGTCGTTCTCCGGATACTGCGAGCGCACCGGAGAGGTGAAGCGCAGAAACTCCACCTTGTTGCCTTCGCCCGACTCCTCCAGCCGCCGGTACTCTGCAGCCTGCTCCAGCGTCTCCGGCCGCACGTTAGTGGGAAACAACTGCGGATGCCGTATCTCCAGACGAAAATCAGCCGGAGTCTCATAGCCAAAGAACTCCTCCGCGCCCGCAACGATAGATTGGTTCAAGCGCACCATGCGCTCGAAGCCATCCCTTGCTAAGCCATTTGTGTCTTTTAAATTGTCATCCTGAGCGGAGCGCTGCGGAGTCGAAGGACCTGCATTTTCCTCTACCCGTGCCGCACCCAGCCCAGCCCCCGGCAAAAACTCCGCAAGCCAGTCCTCACCCCACTCCAGGGGCCGCACAATACGGTTGGTATCGCGAGTGGTCAACGCCGTCTCCCAGGCGTACATCCACTTCGCATAAAGCTTTCCGAGCATCCGTCTAGTTTATCAAGCCAAAGCCGCCTTCCTCTACGGCGTCTCCGGCAATGGCTCCTTCAATGGCACAACGGACTTCGGCGAGACCGTCTTCAAGATCCAGTACACACCGGCTGCCGGAAGTACTCGATGTGTATGGGCAGAACAGCAGTAGAGCTAAATAGGATTAGCGCTATATTCCCGGTCGCTGTAAACGCAAAATGTCGTCATTCCGAGAGTCGTTGCTCGTTTTACATCTTTTGGAAGACGAAGAAGCCCGGCTCCATCGAGCCGGGCTTCTTTGTTGCAACTTTACTCCGTCTTGCTTAGAAGGCGTAACGGAGGCTGAACTGGAGCTGACGCTCCGAAGAATAGGTACCGCCCTTGGTTGTAACTTGGCCAAAGGTCTTGCTGGTCGGGCCCATGTCAGGGTTGTCCAGGTTCGGATGGTTCAGGTAGTTGAATCCTTCCGCCTTGAAGACCAGCATGTGGTTCTCGTGGCTTGGGATGATGTGGAACTCCTTCTGCAATGCAGCCGAGAAGCTGTTGAACCCCGGGCCGTAGATCATGCCACGCATGCCGCGCGGAGCAAAGGTACCAGGCACGGGTGAGCACCAGATACCAGAGGTCCGATCAGTGGCGCTGGGGTTATTTCCGAAGTTCTTGCAGGTGCTGGCTTCAAACCACTGGCCGACTCCTGTACCACCAGCAAACTGATGGGGAATCCGGGGATTTGTGGATAGAACCGAGAACTGATTCCCGGAGCCGGGGCCGACACCGGCATAGTCGTTACCCTGTGAAACGGTCTGCGGACGTCCCGACTGCGCCTGGATCGTTCCGGAGAACTGCCAGTTGCCAAGCAGCGTGCGGCCAAAATAGTTGCTCATATTGTTCGCCAGACCGATGTTGTACACATAGTTGAGCACCAGCACATGACGCGTATCGAAGTCGCTGGGGCCGAACATGCGGGAGTTGTTGAAGGCATCGACGATGTTGGTGCCGTTCGACGAGCCGTAGTCAAGGCTCTTCGACCAGGTATATGCCGCGCCGAAGAGCAGTCCCTTGGTGAGACGGCGCTTCAGGTTGGCCTGCATCGAGTGATAGAAAGAACCACCCGTGTTCTCGGCCTCAATGATGGTCGAGAAGCCCTTATAAGGGCGAAGGGCATCGGGCTTGGAGACGGTTGGATTAGCTTGGATGGTTCCCGGTTGGAGTTGGTTAATGTTGGCCAACTGCTCCAGGTGATAGCCGCGGCGTCCGACATAGCTCAGCGTGAAGACCGCAACATTAGTGAACTCATGCTCCACGGTCACATTCCATCCCCATGATTCGGGGCTGGGGTACTTCAAGGCATGCGATGTGAAGGCCAGCGGAAGCTGGTTGACGCCATTGCCACCGGGTGCGTCCACACTACCGTTTGTCACCGAAGAAGCCGGCTGGAACGGAGCGTTGCCGCCGACGTGAACCGTGTCGCTAATACCTAGACGCTGCATATAACGGCCAGCGCCTGCGCGAATGACCGTGCCCGGCTCAATCTGATAGGCGAAGCCGAAGCGCGGCTGGATGTTGCTGTAGACGGTTGGCGAGTAGTAGTTGGGGTATCCGCGGAAGAGTCGCGCATACCCGTTGGCGAGAATCGCAGCCGGCACATGCCCCTTGGCCGCATCAGGGAAGCCGCTGCCCGGAATAACAACGCCGTTATACGCATCGCCTCCACTGAGGAAGCCAGTTGTCGGGCTTACGGTGGGAGCAAGAGACGGATTGTAGTTTGCTGGATTGAAGAACGCCTGGTTGCCCCACAGCGCATGGTACGACTGCATGATGTCGTAACGAATGCCATACTCCAGCACCAGCTTCGAGTTCACGCGCCACTGGTCCTGGCCGTACATGCTCCACATGTTGCCGCGGAAAAGCGTGTAGGAGCGGGTCCCGATCTCGCCATAGGTATTGAAATTACCGAGAGCCGCATTGGCAATTGCAGCACCAGATGTGACGGACTGCTTGTCGACGAAGTTGAACAACCCGTTCTGGTTGTTGGTGGTTCCAGGCCGTGTGTTGTCGACCGAGATCTGGTCGTAGTTGTTTTCGCCGGCATATTCCCACTGGCCGCCGAACTTCAGAGTGTGATTGCCCCAGACCTTAGTGACGTTGTCGCCAAAGTCATAGACGATACCGCCCGAGCGCGACGGATACGGGCCGCCGTCCAGCGTGCCGAAGTTGGCGATCTGGATGGTCGGGATCTTGTTGGGCACAACCTTGTCAGCCGAGCCGAAGAGATACGGATAGTTGATGCCGTACTTGGTACGGTCGAACAGGCCCGAAGAAGTATCGATTCCGATGGTGACGTGGTCGGCCGCTCCGGAGGCGAACGCATCGTTAACCCAGGTGGGGCTGATCGTATAGGTCCAGTGCACGACGCCAATCTGGTTCGGGCGATGGAAGATACGGGGGTTGGTATTGAAGTTGCCGAAGTGCGGCTCGTAGTCATCGTAGTTGTAGTTCAGCAGGCTGAACCGGAAGTGGTGTTTGTCAGTCGGAACAAAGTCGACAACGACAGAGTCCTTGCGCTGGCGCTCGGTGTAAAGCGCAGAGTCGGTCCAGTTGTAACTCGGAGCACTGGTGTTCGGGAGCGGGTATGCCTTCAGCAAGCCGATGCCATTGGGGCTCAGCTGCGACGAAGGAATAATGTTGCCGGCATACGGCGTTCCGGTGGTAGGGTTCACAAGCTGTACAGGCGAGCCGTAGAAGATGTTCGAGCCCAGCAACTCGCTAAAGTTACCGGTCCGCATGAGTGCTGTCGGGGACTTCTGAAATGCCACGTCGGTGTGGTTGTACTTCACCCACTCCTGGCCGACGAGGAAAAAGAGCTTGTCATGGTTCTTGTTGAATCCGGGGAAGAAGACCGGGCCATTGAGGTTCCATCCGAACTGGTTGTAGCGGAACGGACCACGCGCAACCTTGGAGAAGTTGTTCTTCCACGTATTGGCATTCAGGGCGTTGTTGCGGAAGTACTCAAACGCGCTTCCATGGAACGACGTCGATCCGCTCTTGGGAACCATGCGGATCTGGCCGCCGGAGGTGCGGCCATACTCCGCCGCATAGCTGGTCGTAAGCACCTGGATCTGCGAGGTCGAGTCCACATCGGCCACGCCGACGCTGGTGCCGTTGGAACGTGTACGCACCATCGGTGCGCCGTCGAAGGTGATGACACTCTCCTGCGAACGCGCTCCGTTGACGTTGATGCCGTTGTCGAGGCCGAAGGAGAACGCTGCCATCGATTGGCTGCGAACCACGCCAGGCTCCATCTGCGCGAGGTAGATCGGGTTACGGCCGTTGAGCTGGATGTTCTTAACCTGCTCCTGCGCGATCAACTGGCCTACGGCGCCGCTCTCGGTCTGCACGGTGTTTGCTGATGCTTCGACGGTGATCGATGTGGCGGTATCGCCCACCTTCATCGTGACATCGACACGGCGCCCGATGTTCGGGTCGACGTGCACTTCGTTCAGCGTGGTCGTCTGGAAGCCCTGGGCCTCCACCCGCACGTTGTAGACGCCCGGGGGGACGTTTGCGATGGTGTAGTTGCCACCGTCGTTAGAGACAGCGTGGAGCTCAGCGCGAGTACCTTGGTTTTGCAGGGTGATGTTCGCCTTCGGCACAACGGCGCCGGATGCGTCGGCGACGGTTCCGGTTACGGACGATGTATCCTGCGCGAACGCGCTCGAGACTCCGAAGAGCGCGCACACAAGAAATAGAACCGTGTAGATGGGAAACAGCAGTCTGTTTTTCAAGCTCAGCCTCCAAAGGTTGAATCTTGCCAGTCGTTATATTTCGTCGTAAGTTACCGCTTACGACAGGTTTTTATGGGCAATCCGTTGTAGATAATCTGACCTAGCAATGTCAAGCACTAATGTGTTGCCGAATCGGAGTCGGTCTCTGGGTACCACTGTCAGATGTACTTGTTATCAGCAACTTACACGGACATAAATTCTGAGTTAATCCTGTCTAGCAAAATCTTGCTGTGCCGGACAACCGTTGCCGACATACGGCGCGGATCCAATCGCTTTCTGCCATTTACGTAAGCGGCTATCTATAATTCAGGTCGCGCTATAATTTAGCTCGCCTGTCGAGGTTTGTTTATGCCCGCTACGACGCGCAGCTTCCTCTCAAAGGTTGCCCAGCCTTACCCCATTCAACAAACTATAAATTGATGCAAAAAAGGATGCCGCCGCGGTGTCAGTGCCGCAACAGCATCCGGGAGAACTTCGGGAGGCAGACGAACTCTCAGGTCGAGAACCCGCCTGCCGGTTTTAGAACAGCACCTTCACTGCGAGCTGAATGCTGCGGTTGTCCATCGACGTCCCCGTAACCCTGCCCACCTGGGAGTTGTTGATGTTCCCCTGCGGGTTCGAGAAGATGGGGTGGTTGAAGATGTTGTAGGCCTCCGCGCGGAACTGCGCACGCACCCGCTCATAGACCTGGACGTTTTTGATCGCCGAGAAGTCCACGTTGGTCGTGCCGGGTCCGCGAAGCACGTTGCGGGTGACCCAGCCCTGAACCGAAGGATTGTCGGCCGAGTTGCGGCTGACGGAACCGGTGTAATTGTTCGTGAACACCGAATCGTCAAACCAGTGCAGGGGCGACGGGTTGCTCAGATAAGCATCCGCCACCTTCTTGCCGGAGACCAGGAAGGCGCGGCAGCCGATGTTCGCCGCAAAATTGCACCCGCTGCGCGAGACGTTGAACGGGTAGCCGCCGCGAAGCTGTATCGCAGGCTGGACCGACCAGCCGCCGGCAAGCACGTTGGCCGCGCCGGACTGCATCCACCGCTTGCCCTTGCCGAACGGCAGCTCATATCCACCCGAGATAACCCCCTTGTTGCGGTTGTCAAAGTTCGAGTACGAGCGGTCGAACGACATCGAGGTCGCGAACGAAGAGTCGTTGGCCGCGGCCTCGCCCGAGAAGTTGTCGATGTTCTTCGACCACTGATAGCTGGCCAGGTAGTAAAAGCCATGGCTCGCACGCTTCTCGAGCTTGACCGAGCCGCCGTGGAAGTTTGCATCGCCTCTGGTACTGCTGGTCAGAACACCCTGGCTGAACGCCTGATAGGGCCGGTTGGGATTGAGTTGCCCAGCGGGAACCGTGCACCCTGTCGCGGCATACGACGGCGCCACAAACGGATACTGGGTGCACTGGTTCTGGTCGTAGCGCTTCCACGACTTGTGTGTCTCACTGCCCGTGTAGGCGATCTCCAGGATCATGTTGTGCCCCAGGTCCTGCTGCACGCTCGCGGTCCACTCTTCCGTGTAAGGACGGTTGTTCTTCGGAAGAATCGAGAACGGTGAAGGCACCTGTGCTACGCCGATAGCCTGGGTTGGATCGGGCCAGAGCTGGTTGACTGGGGTGTTGTTGAACGCCTGCTGGAAGTACAGCGGAGCGGCGTAACGAGTGAACTGAAGCTCGTTGGTATTGATATTGTCGAGGTAGATGCCAAAGCCCGCGCGGACCACGGTTCCCGGACGGGCCTCATACGCCAGCCCAACGCGCGGCATAAAGCCCTTCTTGTTCGGCTCGATGATGCCGGGACGATAGGTCCTGCTCAGGTCGTAGTACGGCTTGTACGAGAGTGGAATGTTCGCCGGGATCTTGCTGAAAGTGACCAGCCCCGTCGTTGGATCGAGAGTGCCTTCCAGGCCATTCTGTTCGACAAACGGGCTGTTGTACTCCCATCGCATGCCGAGAGTGACGGTCAGGCCATGGCCGAACTGCCATATATCGTTGAAGAATGCGCCATACGTGTTGTCGCGATAATGGCCCAGCGTCGTTCCGGCGTTGCCGTTACAGGCTGAAGTACACATGCCGCGCGCATAATTCTGGAACTTGTTGTAATAGACACGAAAGCCCGTGACCGGATCAACATATGTTTTCTGGTCTGTTGGGGTTCCAATGACACCAGGGCAGTTGCTCGCGGAGCAGTTGTCGAACGTGGCGTTGCCGCGGGAGTTGTTATCGGCAATCTGCCATAGACGGCGGTTCTGGTACTGGAAGCCGGTCTTCCAGGTATGCTTGCCGTGCACAATGGAGAGCGAATCGCCGATGCTGATGACGTTCTCCTTACCACCCTGGTCACCCGCGCCGTCACCCACGTTGTTATAACCCGCGATCGTGAAGCCGGCGCGGCCGTTCTGCTGCTTCGATGTGAGTGCGGTGACGTTGGTCAATCCTGCCGCAGCGGCCCACTGCGTGTTGGGGTCTTGCAGTACGGCGAGTCCGATGTTGTAGAACTGGTTCCAGCCGATACGCACCTCATTCACGATGTTGGACGAGAAGAGGTACGTGTTGCCGAGTACAGCATTACGGCCCACCAGCGGATTCGAGAGGCTGCTGCCGGTCACCTGGGGCGTGATCTGTGCGGAATTGAAATCAATATACCGGGCGAAGAGCGAGTTCTTCTGCGAAAGAATCCAGTCACTGCGCAGCGTGTAGCTGTTGTAGTTCTCGGTGAACGTTGCGTTCTGAAGCGCGTAGTTGTTTCCGTTGTAGCCCGGTACCGCCGAATCGCTCGTCAGCTTGGGATACGTTGCGGCGAGTACGGCCGAGGCCTTATTGGAATTCAACATGGCAGGGTTCCAGCCAATAGGATTCTTAACGCCTATGCAGATTTTGCTCGCGCTCGGTGTGCAGTTTTGGCTCACGATCGAGGCGTTGCTCGCTATATTTGGATCCGCTCCGGTGGCGTCGCCGCCAAGCTCTGTCTGCGTCGGGAATATGGCAAACGCCGGGTTGGCGCGGGCCGACTTCATCCCTTCGTAGCCGCCAAACATAAACAGCTTGTCCTTGATGATCGGGAAGCCGACCGTGCCGCCATACTGGTGACGGTAGAAGTCCGGCTTCACAGGAGTGCTGGCATAGGTGGTGAAGTAGTTGCGGGCATCAAAAAGCGCATTGCGGGCGTACTCATATGCGGTGCCGTGAATGCTGTTCGTGCCCGACTTCGTCACCATCGATACGACCGCCTGGCCCTGGCCATACTCCGTCGAGAAGGTCGAGCGCAGCAGGTTGAACTCCTGGATCGCGTCCGTGTTCGGCAGGATCGACATGTTGTTGAAACGCATCGAACGAACATAGGTGCCGTCCAGCACATAGTTCGTCGATGAGGCACGTCCACCGTCGACCGCGATGTAAAGCTGGCGGCTGCTTGTCTGGGTGCCCGTCTGCGCGGGAGTGCCCGTCTGGCCGCTCTGCGGCGGCGAAACGCCCGGGGCGAGAGCTGCGAGCTGGAGGACGTTGCGGCCATTCAGCGGCAGATCGTTGATCTGCTTCTGGTCGATGACCTGGCCGACGGTCGCCTCCTGCGTCTGCAACTGCGGAGGCAGCGTGCTCACCTCGATGGTCTCGGTCCTTTCACCAACGCTCAGCACGACGGAGCCGTTGGCCGTCTTGCCGATTTGAACATCGAGCGAGGGAATCTGGCTGGTCTTGAAACCCTGCTTCTCAACGCTCACCTTGTAGCTCGCCGGAGGAATGTTCGGGATGGACCAGTCTCCGTTGCTGTTCGACGTCGCGGTACGCTCTGCGCCGGTAGCGTTGCTGGTCAGGGTGATCGTCGCGCCTGCAACGACGGCTCCGGTGGAGTCGGTGACTTTGCCCGCTGCGTCGGAGCTGGAGCTGGCCTGGCCGTAAGCGAAGGGCGCCATTGCATGGAAGGTGACGGCGGGAATGGCCGCCAGCAGGAGCGCGAACGAGACGCTGCGAACTCTGTGCAGAAGGACTTCCAATGACAGCGTCGTCTTTTTTCCGTTCTGCATGTAGCGGTTTCGGGTGGGTGAGCAATTCATAAAGCCTCCGAAGTGTGGCCGGCGCTCCTGGAACGCCGGGGTTGTCGTAACGGTGTGAATCTTTGAATCAAAAATTTGAGGAAGAAATTGAGGACTCAATGAGACGTCTCATTTTTTCGTCGAGGATAGTACCGGCACTGAATTTCGACTGTCAAGATTTATTTCGCGGCCTGCACATTCTCTTGCTTTGCCCCAAAAATGGAGCGTCTCAACTAAGTTGAGACTTTACCGGCAGATACGGGCCTGCCTGCATTCTTCATACCGCCAAGCCCTATTGGAATTACCGCATCGACACCACGGCAACCTCGTATGGCTCCAGCCGCAGCAAGTTTCCCTGCATCTGGCCGGTCGCGATAGGGTTATCGCCGGTAGACGGCGCTACGTAGCTGACCGCGCCCGCGTTCATGTCCGAAGGCAAAGTAATCTCCTGCGCGGTGCCGCGCTTGTTGATCGCCAGCAGCTTTTTCCCCTGCGCCGTGACAAACCCCTGCACCGCGACCTCGTGGTTGCGCTCGCTCGTCTCCACCAGCTTGTCGCCGGGGCCAAAGTTGTCTTTCAGCAGCTTGAGCACCCAGAAGCGAGCGTTAGGCTGGCCCGTGTTGTAGTTCAACATGCTCACGCTCGGATACTGCGTGGGATAGCCCACCAGTTGCGATTCGCCGACGACATCGATGCCCATTTTTGCGGCATCGACATAAATGTAGGCATACATCGCGCCGGCCAGGTTCCAGTACTCCTTCGGCTCGGGCGTTGCCTTGTAGCCGGGGATGCTGTTGCTCTTGCCGTCCTCAGGAAGAATGACGCCAAGCTCGTTGAGATCGGTCTTCGTGTTGGGAGAGAGGCGGTGCTTGATCTGCTCGATGTAGCGCGCCGTCGCGAGAAAGCCGTCGGCCTGGTCGAAGAAGGTGTACTGCATCGCCGGGAACGGCTCGGACTCCGGAGGCGACGCATAGAAGTGATATGTGATGAAGTCCAGCGGCGTGCCCGGCGCATGGTTCCGAGGATTCAGGAAGTACTCGTACATCGCCCCATGCGTGCGCGGAGAAGCGGAAGCGATCGCCATGAACTTGATGTCCGGATCGACCTTGCGCATCGCCGCAGTCACAGCGTCATAGAACTTCGTGTAGTTCTCCGGCGTCCAGTGGTGCTCGAAGTCGATCTCGTTGAGCACCTCCCAGTAGGCGAACTTATAGTGATGGCCGGACTGGTGATACCTGCCGTTCTCATCGGTGAAGCCGCCCTTCTCATACCAGCTCAGGAGCCGCGCGTAGTAGTCGGCAGCCTCCTTCATCGTTGGGTCCTTGATCTCGGTGCCCTGCGTGTAACCCCAATAGACCTGGTTGGGATCGACGGGATATGTCACCGGCTTGTCCGTCTTCCACAACCATGCGGGCATGGTGCTGAAGTTCATCACCACCGAGTGGCCTTCGGTCGCCTTCATGAAGTCCTCGAGCGTGGGGTCGATGTACTTGAACTCCCACGACGTCTTGTCTTTCGCCGGCGGCTCAAGCTCGGCGACGGACTGCTTTGGATACGGCAGCCACGGAACGTAGCGGACATAGTCCGCGCCCAGCAGCTTCAGTGCGGCATATGTGCCGTCGTGCAGCTTTGAGCCGCGGATCGTCTCGGGATTCACCACAACTTGCAGCGTCGGCGTGGCCTTCGATACGACGACCGTCTTCGACCAGTCGACCTTGAGGCTCGGCGTTGCAGGTGCCTGCGCAAGCAGCACAGGCTGCGCGGCGAAGCAGCCCAGCCCGATCGCCGCAATCAGTGTGGAACGCCCGTTCTTCATGAAGTCTCCTCGGTAGAAGTAGTTGATCCGGTCTCGACCACCTGCGACACAGCGTATCTCAGCGGTATCGAGATCATCATGTGTGCTCGCATACAACCCCTGGGGCGGCACGCCCTGTGTATCTTCGTGGAGTTTCGCCTCCTTACAATACATTTGTCATCCATTCCGGGCGAACCGCCGTCATTCATCCCTGCAAAATTTGCAGCCTTTAGGCCAATTGCCGTAACGGTATTTCTGAATCTGCGCTCTAATTTTCATCAGAAATTAACTCCCCCTAGCATGACCTACAACTGAAACGCAGTGCGAGTTGAGTGCACCATCCGGCGTACTCAGAGGCCACTCCTACCCGCTTTCCCGGAGGGTATTATGCGCAAGTTGCCTGGCTGTTCCTTGTTCCTCTTCTTCCTCTCAAGTTTCTTTCTCTCAAGCTCGATCCTCTTCGGCCAGACGGTCGATACCTCCATCCTTGGATCGGTCGTGGACCCACAGGGTTCGGTCATAGCAGATGCCACTGTCGTCGTCCGCGCGGACGCTACAGGGCAGGAGAAGACCGTAAAGACCACTGGCGACGGCCAGTATCGCGTGCAGTATCTCGTGCCCGGCATCTACACGGTCACCGTCAACGCCGCCGGCTTTGCTCCCACTACGCGCAGCGGAATCCAGCTTGCGCTTTCGCAGCAGGTTCACCTTGACCTGCCAATGTCGATCAGCGGCACGCAGCAGACCGTCGACGTAAGCGCCACGCAGGCCCTGCTGCAAAGCGAGAACGCCACGCTCGGCACCACCGTCGATACCAACCGCACCGTCAACCTCCCTCTTAATGGGCGCAAGTTCAACGACCTCGCCGTGCTCACGCCAGGCGTTCGCGTCTCCAACCCCGACAATCACTCCTCCTCCACCGCTGGCTCCACCATCGCGTCCAACAGCGGCCGCGGCGACTGGGGCGCAGTGCAGGTGGATGGCATGGTGATGACGAATACGCGCTCGGCCTACGTCAACAGCTATCCCTCCGTCGACGCCATCGAGGAGTTCCGCGTGCAGACCGGCAACTTCTCCGCCGAGTACGGCTTCTCCGCCGGAACCAACATCAACGTGCAGTTGAAGAGCGGCACCAACCAGTTCCACGGCTCGGCCTTCGAGTTCATCCGCAACGACGCGGTCGACGCGCGCAACTACTTCCGCGTCGCCCCGCTCAAGAAGAACGTCCTCAAGCAGAACCAGTTCGGCGCAACGCTCGGCGGGCCCATCTACCGCAACAAGACGTTCTTCTTCGCCAGCTACGAGGGCCTGCGCTCGATCGCGGAGACGCCATCGCTGGCCAACGTGCTCACACCCGCGCAACGCAGCGGCGACTTCTCCGCCTACACCGGAACGCTGCGCAATCCATACACCGGCGGCACCTACGCCAACAAGCAGATTCCCGTGAACGCCGTCTCGCAGAACCTGATCAACACCTACATGCCCCTGCCCAACGGCACCTTCGCCGGCGGCCAGAACTACTCCGGCGCCAGCATCGGCAATCAGTCCAACAACCAGTACATCGGGCGCATCGACCACAAGTTCAACGACAAGAACTCCATCTTCATCCACTACATCTACGGCAAGCGCGAGTTCCCCGACACCGACGTCAACCCGAACTTCCGCTACACCGGCACCTACCCGATGCACAACGCAGCCATTCAGTACATCCATGTCTTCTCGCCGTCGCTGGTCAACGAGGCGCGCGCGGGCGTCAATCTTGAACATGTCAAGCAGTTGAGTCTGCGCACCGGAACCAGCTTCACCATCGAATCGCTCGGCATCAACGGCTTCCTCGTCGGAGGCCCGAACGGCCGGCCGCTCACACCCAATGAAGAGGGCTTCCCGCTGCTCTCCATCTCGGGCTTCCTCGGCATGGGCGACTCGCGCGCCGCATCGAACCTCGACTACAGCCGCACCTTCATGTTTGCCGACAACATCACCCTCACTAAAGGCAAGCACACGTTGCTCTTCGGCGCCGACATCCGCAAGGTCGCAGGCAACGCGACCACCAACAACACGCCCTTCGGCCAGCAGAGCTTCACCGGCGACATGACCGGCTACGCTCCGGCCGACTATATGCTCGGCGCTCCGCGAACATCGGTCACTCCCGAGGGCGTTCCCATCTCCGCCATCCGCCAGTGGCGTACCGCCGAGTACTTCCAGGACAACTTCCGCCTCAACGACAGACTCACCTTCAACCTCGGTGTGCGCTATGAGATCTACGGCGTACCAGTCGACACCAACAACGTCTCGCGCACGCTCGACTTCAGCCAGAACCCCATTCAACTCACGCCCGCGCCCGGACAGCGGCTCAACAACGTCTGGAGTATCACCTACAAGGACATCGCCCCGCGCGTGGGCTTTGCCTGGAGCTTCCGCCCGACGACGATCCTCCGCGGCGGCTACGGCATCACCTACTACGGCGGGCAGTTCGACAACCTGAATATCATGCAGCTCAACCCTCCAACGGCAGGCTCGCTCACCATCACCAACCCTCTCTGCTCGACGACCGCCACCTGCACCACGCCGCCAGTCGCCAGCATTCAGACTCCCGTGCCCGCGTCACTCTATCCCAACCCACCCTTCTTCAACGTGGTGACGATGCCAGCAGACCGCCGCAGGCCCGACCTCCAGGTGCAGACGTGGAACCTGACGGTCGAACAGCAGTTCGGCCGCGCCGTGCTCGCCAGCTCCTACGTCGGAACGAAGGGCTCGAACATGGACACCAGCATCCAATACTTCAACTCGCCGCAGCCGGGAGGCACCGGTGCCGTGCAGCAACGGCGCCCCTATCCCAACTTCGCCCGCATCCGCGCGCTCGACTTCACCGGAGCCTCCAACTACAACGCGCTACAGGAACACCTCGAGTGGCGCGTCAACCCGCGCTCCAACATCACCGTCTCCTACGTGTGGTCGCACATGTTCGACAACCAGGGCAACTCCACCAACACCGGAGGCTGCACCTGCCAGGACGTTCGCAATCCGCACGAGTGGGCTCCCGGTACCAACGACCAGCGCCACAACTTCGTGTTGGCCTACGTCTACCGCCTGCCCGACTTCACCCAGAGCCGCCTCGCAGGCTACGGCATCAATGGGTGGACGCTGAACGGCCTCATCAGCCTTGCCAGTGGAAGCCCGGTCAACGTGACGCAGAGCACCGATGCCCAGAACGTCGACAACCCCTGGCAGCGGCCAAGCCTCGTGCAGGGCGTCAGCCCCTACGTAGCGAACAAGTCGGCGATCAACGGCTGGTTCAACAAGAACGCCTTCGTCTCCAGCGGCCCGGCCTTCGGCACAACGCCGAGGAACTACCTTACGGGTACGGGCGTCAAGACCGTCAGCGTCTCGGTGATGAAGAACTTCGCCATGCCCTACGCCGAATCGCACAACCTGCAGATACGCTTCGAGGCCTTCAACGCCCTGAACACTCCGCAGTTCTCCAATCCTGGGGCGTCCTTCGGGACCAGCTCCTTCGGACAGATCTCATCCACCAAGATCAACAACCGCGAGCTGCAACTCGCGGCGAAGTACATCTTCTAGTACGAACAAACTCTGGCCACAAGAGCCGGGCGCCCCATATCTGGCAACTTCATCGCCAGATGTGGGGCATTCGCGCGAAGCACGAACCGCCGTCTCCCACCCCAACTCCCACCAAAAGATCATTGCTGCCTATGCCACGCCTGTGAGACTATCTCCCAACGATTGTCGAATCGCTCCCCAGAAGTGAGCGTTGCAGCATGTTTGTCATCAGGGACTGTGAGCACGTAAACGCCCCTATCGAGCGCTGTTTCCAGCTTTCAACCCACCTGGGGCTGATGGCCGGCAGCATAGGGATGACGCCTGTCTCCCGCACGGGAGCCAGGTCCGAAGGCCTGCTCGACTCCGGCGACCGCGTCGTCTGGTACGGCTGGAAGTTCGGCCTGCCGCACGTGCACGAGAGCCGGATCGCCACCTACGATCCACCACATCTCTTCCTCGACACCATGGAGCGCGGACGCTTCAAGCGCTTCGAGCAGGAGTACAACTTCAGCGAGGTCGGCGGTCACACCCTCGTGCTCGGCTACGTGCGCTACTCCATGCCCCTCGGCCTGGCAGGAAGAATGGCAGGGCGCCGCCTCGTGCTGCCGCACATGGTCAGGCTGCTGCGTGCGCGCCTGGCGCTGCTCAAACAGATCGCCGAAGGCGACCAGTGGCGCAAATACCTGCCCTGATACAGAAAGGGTGGGACGAATCTCCCGCCATCTCTCAATGACCGTCCTCCTGAGCGAGCGCAGGCCCCCGATAAATTCGTCATCCTGAGTGAAGTCATTGCGAAGCAATGACGCAGTCGAAGGACCTGCATTTTCCCGTCCCGGCACAAAGCAAAAGAACAAATACAGGTCCTTCGACCGCGCGTTCGCAAAAAACACGAACGCTTTGCTCAGGATGACAATTTTCTGAGGTGAGGTTATGCAAGAGAAGTTTAATCCTCACACAGGTACCCAACCGGGAACCGAACCCGTTCAGACCGCCCGGTTCCACGGCATGCGCCCCAACAGCGAAGCCATCATGCAGATGTCGCTGACACCCGCAAAAACCAGCCCCGCGCCCACTGCGGCCGTCGCAAGCAGAAAGTACCGCGAGACCACTATCGCCAGCAGCAGCGTGATCAACACCAGCGATCCGGCGGCCACGCGGACCTGGCGCTCGAGCGACCACGGCCTCCGCGCAATCGTCACCAGCGGCTTGCCCTGCTCGCGCCACGCCTCGACGCCTCCGGCCAGCACCTCGACGCTGACAAAGCCCCTGTCCGCAAGCAGCCGACGCGCCTCCTCCGCCCTCCTTCCGCTGCGGCAGACCAGCATCACCGGCTGCGCGCGCTCCCAGGCGGCGCTCGCCTCCGCCAGCGTGCCCAGCGGCGCCAGTTCAGATCCGGCGATATGGCCGCCTGCAAACTCCGGATACTCGCGAACATCGATCCACCGCAAACTCATCTCGTTCTTCCTCTCTATATCGATATATGATTATATGGTAATATAACAATATGAAGAAGGCAACGAACGGACAGGCGATGAACGAGGCGATGCTCGACCTCGTCGCGCGCCGCTTCCGCATCCTCGGCGAACCCTACCGCCTGCGCATCCTCCAGCAGCTCGAGCAGGGCGAGCTCTCCGTCGGCGCCCTGGTTGCGGCGCTCGACGGCAACCAGCCCAACGTCTCCCGCCATCTCCAGGTGCTCTACGACGCCGGACTCGTCAGCCGCCGCCGCGACGGAACGTCGGTCCTCTACGCCATCGGCGACCCCGTCATCTTCAAGCTCTGCGATCTCGTCTGCCGCAACACCAGCCAGCGCACCCAGCAATCCCTCGACCGCCTGCAGGGAGTATCCTCCCAGCGGACGGCGCAAAGGAGCAGGCAATGATCAAACAGTTTGAAGTTCCCGGGCTGGCACAGTACTCCTACATCGTCTCCTCCGAGGGCCAGGCCGTCGTCATCGACGCCATGCGCGATATCGCTCCCTACCTCGCCTACGCCCGCGAGCACGGTCTCACCATCGCATACGTCACCGAAACCCACATCCATGCCGACTTCGCCGCCGGTTCAAAGGCCCTCGCTGAAGCGGTCAATGCCGAGCTCGCCCTTAGCGGCTACGATCACGACGAGCTCTACCAGTACGCCATGCCGCACTGCGCGCTCAAGGACGGCGACTCGATCGAATTCGGCAGGCTCCGTCTCCAGGCGCTACACACCCCCGGCCACACCCCCGAGCATCTCTCCTTCCTGCTCTTCGACCTGGACGGCAGCGCCACCGAACCCAGTGCCATCTTCACCGGTGACTTCCTCTTCCTCGGCTCGCTCGGCCGCCCCGACCTGCTCGGCGAAGAGGCCAAGCACACGCTCGCCCACCAGCTCTACCGCAGCCTGCACCAGCGCATCGCCTCTGTGCCGGACTCCGCGACCGTCTACCCCGGCCACGGCGCCGGGTCGCTCTGTGGAGCGGGCATGAGCGAAGGCGGCCAGTCCACGCTCGGCTTCGAACGCCAGACGCAGCACCTCTTCCGCCTCGACGAAGACGATTTTGTCCGGCAGATTCTCGCCTCCGTGCCGCCCATGCCCGCCTACTACCCCCGCATGAAGCGCCTCAACGCCGTCGGCGCACCCGCGCCTCTCCCGTCCATGCCCAGCCTCTCCGCCGCACAGTTGCAGCAACAGATCTCCGCCAACCCGGGCAACATCACCCTGCTCGACACCCGCGACGTCGAAAGCTTCGCTACCGCGCACATCCCCGGCGCCATCAACCTCGCCGCGGGACCCAGCCTTCCGCTTTGGGCCGGATGGCTGCTCGACCCGGAGAAGCCCATCGTCATCATCACCGGCAGCGATGATCGTACCCTGTCCCACGACGCCAATCCCCGCACCTCCCTGCTGCGCGTCGGACTCGACCGCATCGCCGGCCAGCTACCCTTCAGCCGCTGGGCCGAGGCAGAGTATGAGACGCAAGCCACGCCGCTGCTCTCCGCTCCAGAGGCAGCCGCTGCGGCACAGCACGCGGCCCCGCACCCACTCCTCATCGACGTGCGCAACCCCGCCGAGTGGGCCACTGGCCACATCGCCGGCGCCACAAACATCGCGCTCGGCGACCTCGCGACAAAGCTCTCAACACTCAACCCCGCCCAGCCAGTCATCACTATCTGCGGCAGCGGATACCGCGCCGCCGCGGCCGCCAGCCTGCTCGCCGCCCGCGGCTTCCAGAACGTAAGCATCATGGACGGGGGCATGGCCGCCTGGGCCGAACACAACCTCCCCACCACGCACCCCTGAACACCGCTGCACCCTTCCTCTCTCATTCCAGACGAAGCAGAGGTGCCCCATATCTGGCGGTCGTATCGCCAGATACGGGTTCATTCATGCGAAGCGCTAACCCGCCTCCCTCAAGCGCCAGCCTGCCCTGGGCGAGGTCGAATGGAAGCTGCTTTTTCTCTCCCTCCAACATTGGCCGTATCATCTACAGAGAGCCATGAAGCCGCGCATCGCCATCCCCGTACCCACCAGCACGAATCTTGAGTACAACGGAAAGTCCTGGCCGATGTATGCCGAGGCCATCACCCGCGCCGGCGGCATCCCCGTCGAGATACCGCTCTCGCTCTCGCAGCGCGAGGTCGCCGACCTCATCAACACCTGCCACGGAGTCCTTCTCCCCGGCTCTCCCGCCGACGTCAATCCGCACAAGTTCGGCCACGAGCCCGCCCCCGAGACCTCACCCGCCGACCCCGCCCGCGAGAACGTCGACGAACTCCTGATCCAGGACGCGCACAACCTCTACAAGCCGCTCCTCTGCATCTGCTTCGGCACGCAGTCGCTCAACGTGTGGCGGGGCGGGACCCTCGTCCAGCATCTCGCGCCGATGCCCGTCAACCACCCCGCCGGAAAGACCGTCGCCGTCGCGCACAACGCTGCCGTTGCACCCGACTCGGTGCTCGGCGCAATCGTCGGAGACGGCAAAGCCTCCGACGGCAAGCCGGAAGCACCAGAGGAGAACGGCTTCCTCTCGCTGCCCATCAACTCCTCGCACCACCAGGCCATCGGTATCCCCGGCGACGGCCTGCGCGTCGTAGCCCGCTGCCCGCAGGATGCAGTGATCGAAGCGGTCGAAGGCGGACAGGACCCGCACAATCCCAACGCCCACTTCGTCCTCGCCGTACAGTGGCACCCCGAGCGCAGCTACGACATCTCCGCCGCCTCCCGCGCCATCTTTGAGCGCTTCGTCAACGAAGCCGCGCAGTGGAAGCCCCGGCCTATCCACACCTCGGTGGCAGTAACGACGAGCTGAAGAGAGTCATCGCATAGCCGAACCAATCAGTCAGCCCTGCTTACTGTTCGCTCGCTGAGGCTTCGCGCTGCTCTTGTGCTTAAGAGACGCCACTTCAAGATTCAGCGCCACCGCCGCGCGAACCAGCGCCTTCAACGCAGCCTCATTAATCTTCTCGCCTTCGCGAATATCGATCGCGCGCCGCACATTCCCCTCAAGGCTCGAATTGAAAATTTCCGCAGGGTCATCCAACGAAGCGCCCTTCGCAAACGTCAGCTTCACCACGCTCTTGTACGTCTCTCCCGTGCACACAATCCCGCCGCGCGACCACACCGGCACCCCCGGCGACGTCGCCTTCGCCCACTTCCACTCCTCAACAATCTCGGGGTCGGCCTTCAGAATAATCTCGCGCACTTTTTTGAGCGTCTCACCACGCCAGTCCCCAAGTTCGTTGATCTTCGCGTCAATCGACGCAGATGCAGGCTTCACCGGAACGGACTTTTCCATATCTTTGAAATGCCTCAACTCTATTGGCTATTTGGGAGTGTGCAAATACTTGTGGTTGTCGCGACTTTGCGAAGGTTCGGAGATCTCATCAGGCCGTCAAACCACGAGATCAGAGGAGCCAATTTTTTTTCGTTCTCATCCTGCTCCGCCGAAAGTTCTGGACTTGCTCCTTCGCGTTGTATTGCCTCTATCTTCCCTTTCTTATCCACAAATCGAGACCATGTCGCAAAACCAATTTGTCGCGTGGTGCCATTGAGTCGATTAACCACAATCCGGACCAGATGACCAGAATCGCTCGACGCAGGTATTGAGGGATCTGAAAACTCTGGGATAT
Source organism: Acidobacteriota bacterium (assembly GCA_018268895.1). NCBI lineage: Bacteria > Pseudomonadati > Acidobacteriota > Acidobacteriota bacterium. Next base: position 274,749 of record JAFDVP010000007.1, read on the forward strand.
TGTCGAATCTCGAATCTTCCACGATCGCAAGCAAAGATTTTATCTGCGAAGTGTTTAAAGAGCCCTCGTAATTTGTCCGCTGTAATGGATGCCCTGGTTTAGGTTGTACTCTCGTCTCAATTTGAAAGTGGCCATTGGACGCTACTATCAAACACCTGTCGCTAATTGCGGGAACAGACCGCAATGCAATACTTGATTCGTTGATATGGAGCCGATGAACGCTGTTAAGTTGCGCTGCAGCCGAGATAGACAACAGGGTGATAGCTGCGCAAACAGCACCCTTACTACCATGTCGTAACAATGCCAACCCTTCAGACCGTTTCACAGATCAGCAGCCTTTCCCAATAATTAGAATGTCGCGCCTAGTTACATGGGGCTGTTCCGCCGGGTGCCCCATCTTCGCGACGGTTTTATCGTCGCTAAGGTGGGCAATTTTTGCGGTAGCAAAAATCTAACAGGTTTTATCCTGCTGGGTGCCCCATCTCTGGCGGCCTCATCCAGATGCGGGAACATTCGCACAAAGCGCGAAGCGTTCTTAGAACTTCAGGAAGCCGTTCGACCAAGCACGCCAATCACCCGGCTCTCCGGCCGCAGCCACCACGATGCCAGCATCACTCCCGCAAGCGCCAGCGGAGCGATCAGATGAAATCCGTACGCCCCATACTTTCCCACTGCGGCGCACGATGCGGCCGCGCCCGTCAGGTCGAAGAAGATGCCCGCATACGCCCACTCCTTGAGCCGCGGATAACCCGGCACGAGTATCGCGATCGCGCCAAGCGCCTTCCACACTCCCAATATGCAGAAGAAGTACATCGGATAGCCGAGCTCCGGCACAACCCCATGCGGGTTGCCTATATATTGCATCACCTGCGCAACGCCGCCGCTTCCGACAAAGAATGCGATGAGCCCCGTCGCAGTCCAGTACGTGATGCTTCTCGACTTCGCTGTCACGCAGCACCTCCAGCCAGCAGTCTCTCCAGCTTCCCGAAGAAGTTCGTCCAGCCATACTTCGCTCCACCATAAGCCTGCTGCTGATCGGCGCGGAAGCCCGAGTGTTCCATGCGAAGATGGGTCCCTTTCTCCGCGGGAGTCAGCGTGAACAGCACAACCGAATCCAGCCCCAGCGCGCTCCAGCTATACGAGAGCTTTTTCAGCGGATCGACCACCAGCACCTCGCAGTCGATCACGCCGTCCCACTGCGGCATCGGCTCCGACCGGAACCGGAACCTTCGCCCCACCACCGGCTCGAAGTCGTTCTTCAGCAGCCACTCAGCCATCAGCGGGCCCTCCGTCAGCGCGCGCCACAACTTCTCCGGCGGATGCGCGAACTCTCTCTCGATCACCAGCGTACGTGTGCTCTCTGCGGTCTCGCTCATCTCTAGTCCATCCTCTCCAGAAGTCTCTCCAGCTTGTCGAACCTGTCACCCCAGAACACACCGTAGTCACGCAACCAGTCCACCATCGGGGCCAGCGCATCCGGCTGTGCGCGGTAGTGCGTCTCGCGCCCCTCACGCCGATGCCGCACCAGCTTCGCCCGCTTCAGCACCGTCAGATGCTTCGACACGGCAGGTTGCGACACGCCGGCATAACGAGTGAGCGCATGAACCGTCTGCTCCCCCTGCCGCGAAAGCTCCTCAAAGATCGCCCGGCGCGTAGGATCGGCAAGCGCGCGAAACACGTGATTGGCACGACCCGTCTTCATGAGAATAAACCATAGCCAAATGGTTATTGATTTGTCAAGAACAGAAATGCTCGTAAAAACCTTGTCATCCTGAGCGAAGTCGAATGGGAAGCACCTGCATTTTTGCCCTGGCACCCATCTCCCCAAACGAAAATACCGGCAACGCTCCAAGCGGGTGCCCATATCTGGCGGTCTTATCGTCAGATGTGGGAACATTCGCGCAGAGCGCGACCGCTTCCAGGTACGCCAAGCCTTCAGGCTGCAACAGGAAACGCGTGCGGATTACCTTAGGTAGCAGCGAGGGACATTACCGTTGCGCCGATTTGGCCCGCGCCGGTCCAGAACGAAACGGTTTATCGTTTCTACAGGGCACCGCTGCGCTATCCATGCGCGCACACCGGCCACGAATTGCGTAGAGAGGACCGGCTTTGAGGTTTCACACGGTAGCAACGGTGCAGGTCCAGGATTCGGAGAGAGTTCTGGCGGTGCTCGAACAGCGTCTGCGCGCTATGGTGAGCATCGTCGTGCGCGACGGCAGCCGGATTACTCTGCTTGGCCTTGGCCCTTCCTCGCGGGCGACCAATCAACACGATACAACCGTGATCGACGTCTGGGCCGAAAATGGCGCGACTGCCATCGGCGCCGAGGTCACCTTCCAGGCCTCGGCGTTTTTAGGGGCCACCAGCCAGGAGGAGATCATGCGTCTCAAGCTGGAACGTCTCTTCGAGGAGACGCGTGAGCAGCTCGATCTTGAGAGCAGGCACGATGTCGCGCGAATCGCCCGTATGGAAGCGCTGCTGGCTGGCAACTCGTCGGCGTCGATGCGCGTGGCGGAGAGGCCTCGTGACGCGCAACGGCCACTGGAGGCAGATGACGCAGCGACCGAATCCGCAGACTCGCGGAGTACGGCTGCGCAGCAGTCTGACATTTCACCGTCAGACTCCATGCAGGCTGGAACCGCCGTCTTCGACTCGTCCGGACCGGCAGCGAGTTCTACGGCAGACGTTGAAGACGAAGAGCTCAGCGACGCTGGCTACGTTCTCGATGAAGCTGACGGAGAGAGCTCCAACCGCTGGATCCTGTGGGCACTGCTGGCCGCCTGCATCGTCGCTGCGCTGCCCTCGACGGCGCACTATCTTTCGACGTGGCGCGAAGGCAGACAGACGGATGCTTCGCAACCGGTCGCTGCCCCGGCGCCAGTCTCCGCTGAACCTGCAAAGCCCGTTGCCGCGGCTGAGCCGGCGGACCTGTTGCGGCAGTGGGAGCTGGCCATGCAGTCCCGCGATGCCGCGGCCCAGGCTTCGTTTTATGCCGTTCCCGTGGAGCGATACTTCCTGAGCCACAATGTCAGCAAAGCGCAGGTCCAGGCCGACAAGCAACAGCAGATCGACAGTCGAAAAGGCATCTGGACCGTGAAGATGGAGAAGGTGAAGATCACCCGGACCGCCGGCAACACGGCCACTGTCAGCCTGGTAAAACACTACATGCAGCAGGAAGACGGAAAGCCGGTCAAGGAGCGGTTCGTCCCCTCGCAGCTCAAATTGAAGAGCGAGTTCGGCGTTTGGTGGATTACGTCGGAGCGCAACCTCTTCGCGACACCGGCGCCGGTTGCCACGGCCACGCCCTGATCGCTACTTCTTTTTCAGCAGCGTCAGTACCTCTTCGGCATGGCCCTCGGGCTTTACGTTCTCGAAGATATGGACCAGCCGCTGATCTGGGCCGATCAGATAGGTCGTGCGCTTCACGCCCTTCACGATCTTGCCATACATGTTCTTCGGCTTGATCAGGTCGTAGCGATTGATCAGTTCCATCTTGTCGTCGGCGAGAAGGTCGTAGGGCAGGTCGTACTTGTCCTTGAACTTCTTCTGGTCCTTCACCGTGTCGCGCGAGATGCCGAGCACAACGATGCCCGCCTTCTTGAACTTCGTGAAAGCGTCGCGAAAGCCGCACGACTCAATTGTGCAACCCGGCGTGTCGGCGCGCGGATAGAAGAAGAGCACAACGGGTGAGCCCTTGAAGTCCGAGAGCGAGACGTTGTTGCCGTCCTGGTTCTTGAGCGTGAAGTCTTGTACGAGATCGCCAGTGTTCATGTGGTTGTGCCTTTCACTCGATCCGTTATTCGACATGCCATCAAATCAACAACAACATGCCGTCATTCTGAGGCGAAGCCGAAGAATCTCTGTATTTCGTCTTGCGTTTGCAATCACGAACTGGCCGGCTGGGCTTCTTCAAGCGTATGCAGCGCCTTCTCCATCGACGCAAGGTCGTCGATGTGCGCCGAGTGTACGGGCGAATCCTTGCCGAGGATCTGGCGGTTCAGGCCGGTAAGCACCTTGCCCGGACCGACCTCGAAGAGGTGCGTCGCGCCCTGGTCGATGAGCAGATGCACGCACTCAACCCAGCGCACAGTGCCCGTCACCTGGCGTATCAGGCAGTCGCGAATATCGGAGTGGCGCGTGACCAGCAGAGCGTCGACGTTCGAGGCCACGGGGAACGCCGGATCAATGAAAGTGATCTGAAGGAAGTCATCGGCGAGCCTGTCTTGTGCGGGCTGCATCAGCGGGCAATGGAACGGTGCGCTGACGTGCAGCATGACCGTCTTCTTGGCACCGGCCTCTTTGCAGAGCGCGGCGGCATGTTCCACAGCGGCCTTAGCGCCTGAGATGGCAACCTGCGCAGGCGAGTTGAAGTTTGCCGGAGCAACAACGGCACTCGCTGGCGAGAACGTCTTCGCCGCCGGATCGGTCGGCAGCGGAGTCATCTGGTCGCTCACCTGCGAGCAGATCTCGCTGATGATGGCGGCGTCGAGGCCAAGGATGGCGGCCATCGCGCCCTCACCCTCGGGAACGGCCTCCTGCATATAGCGGCCGCGGTTGCGGACCGTGCGCACGGCATCGGCAAAGGTCAGCGTGCCGGCGATCACATGCGCGGAGTACTCGCCCAGCGAGTGGCCTGCCGCCATTACGGGAGCCACGCCGTGTTCGATCAGCACCCTCGCCACCGCGACCGAGACGGTGAGGATCGCGGGCTGCGTATGCTCGGTTTGCCGGAGTTGCTCTTCCGGGCCCTCGAAGATCAGCTTCGAGATGGAGAAGCCAAGAGCGTCGTCGGCCTCCTCGAATACGCTGCGGGCCACGGCGTGCGTGTCGTAAAAGCTGCGCCCCATGCCAACGGTCTGCGAACCCTGGCCGGGAAAGAGAAATACAGGTTTATTCATCGCCTGACTATCGTAAATGAGCAGACGGCCAGCGTGTTTAAGAGGCCAGAGACAGGACGCCGTCAGGGCATAAGCTGCGTGTCGAGCTGGTCTTCGCTGTAGAACACGATGCGGTCGCGGCCCAGCGCCTTGGCCTGGTACAGCGCCTCGTCGGCGCGGCGAACAAGGTCCTCGACGGTGGCGATGGTGGGGTCGAGCCAGGCAACGCCGAAGCTCGATGTGACGCGCACGCTGCGGCCCTCAAAGTCGAAGGGCTCACCGGCGATGGCCCGCTGCAACTGGCTCAGCCGCGCGTGCGGGTCCTGCCACGGCAGCCCCGGCATCACGATCAGGAACTCCTCGCCACCGTAGCGCCCCAGGAAGTCATACGGCCTGATGTTGTCGAACATGCGCTGCGTCGCATCGCGCAGAATCGCATCGCCGGCAAGGTGTCCCATCGTGTCGTTGATCTGCTTGAAGTGGTCGATGTCGGCCAGTACGACCGCAAGAGAAAGGCCGCCGCGATGCGCGCGGTCCATCTCGCGGATGAGGATATCGAGGATGGCGGGGCGGTTCCACACGCCGGTCAGCGCATCGCGCGTTGCCTGCGTGCGCAGGGCTTCACGTGCTGCAACCAGCTCGGCCTTCTCCGCCTCCAGCTCGCGCGTGCGTTGCGCGACCAGGTGACGCAGCATCCGCTGGCGGCTTATCAAACGGCGCTCGCGCCAGTGCCATACCAGGATCGATGCAAGAAACGTGAGCAGTGCCAGCACGAAGTAAAACGGGCTTGTACGCCACCACGGAGGCCGAATCGTGAAGCTGAAGGAGACAGGCGGAGACTGCCTCTGGCGGTCGCGGTCGATTGCCTGCAACTCGAAGCGGTAGTCGCCGGGCGGCACCGCGGCGTAGTGCAGCGTGTGCGCCGGGGTCTCGCTCCACGCACTCTCGAGCCCGGTAAGCCTGTAGCGAAACGTGAGCGCGGGCTCGCGCGCCAGATCGGACGAAGTGAAGCCCACATCCAACGAGTCGTCCTGCCAATGAAGCATCGTCGTCTTCAGCAGCGAGAGTGCATGGCCGCCCAGGCTGGCCGAGGTCACGCGAACGTCGAGCGGCGCATTGGAGAACAGCGACTCCGGGTGCAGCACATGGATCGTCCCGCCATTGACGGCGATCCACGCCGAGCCATCTTCATCGGCGAAGAAGGCTCCCTCATCCGTATCACTCGAGACGATGCCGTCGCGCCGCGTCAGCAGACGCCAGCTCTTGCCGTCGAAGACGTTGATGCCGAGGTCGGTGCCAATCCACAAACGGCCGCGCCTGTCCATACGAACGATCTGGACGACCTGCGACGCGAGCGTTGGCGTCGTCACCGAATCGATCACGCGCGCCCGTCCGCCGCCGACCCTGAGATGCAGCAGCGATGGAATACCTCCGCCGATCCACAAGGAGCCATCGGCTGCGGCGGCGATGCCGCGCATCTGGCCGCGTGTTGCGGCTGCATCCAGCTCAGTGCGCTCGAAGCGATCGCTGTTGTGCGCCAGCCGGTAAAGGTGGCTGTCGGCCAGAAACCACAAGTCATGATCGGGTGTCTCCGCCGCATCGGCGAAGGCATCGGCGGCGATCTGCGCATCCGCGATCTTCTCAATCACAGGTTGGCCATGCGCTGCGGGGTCGCGGATGACGAACAGACCTTCGCGGCTCATGATCCACAGCCGCCCCGACGAATCGGTGAAGTTGCGCGCCAGGTCCGGCAGCTTCGCGCGAAACGTGATCCTACGCACCTCAGGGTCGGTGCGCACCACTTCGCCGTTGATGCGGAAGAACCACAGCGACCCATCGCGCGACTCCGCAAAGCCCGTCGCATGTTGCAGAGGCGTCTTGATGAACGCCTTGGGCACGCTGATGCGGTGGGTCTTTTCATCCAGCAGTGAGACCTGGAACTGGTCCGATAGCCACATCCTTCCGCGGCTGTCGCGAAACATCGGCCACGCAACTTCGTCGCTCATGCCCTGCGCCGTCGTCCAGTTCTCCACCTCGCCATAGCCCAGCCAGCGATAGATGCCGTGCCCCCTGGTCGCAAACCACGGGTTTCCTCCGCGATCGAACAGGATGGTGCTGGTGTCCTTGATGACGACGCCGTTGCTGTTGTCGAACAGCCGCCACGCGCCATGCTCCCAACGCGCAAGGCCGCGGTCGGTCTGCGTCAGTACGTTGCCCTGCGCGTCCTGCGCGAAGGTCAGCAGGCCCGAGCCGCTGTAGATGCCCAGTCCATCAGGAATCTCGCGATCGCTGAACCGGCTCTCCCCATGTTGCAGCACGAGGATGTGCTGCGAGCTGCGCAGCCACAGGTTGCCCTGCCTGTCCTCGAAGCTGCGCTGCCACGTTCCCGCAGGCACTCCTGCGTCGCGAGAAAAGTTGTCGATCTGCTGGGAACCACTGTCGCCTCGCACTCTGCAAAGCGAATCGCCGCAGCCCAGCCATACCTCGTGCGCGCTTGAGACAAAGACGCTGTGCAGGTGCGACAGTTCAGGATGCGCAGCCACTGTCGCCGCATCGAAGAAGGGCTTCGTCTTCCACCCGCTTTTGCCTTGCTCGATGAGCCGGAGCGATCCGCGAACGATGAATGCCACCCGGTTTGAATCGATCGCGGCAAGCAACTGCCCGGCGCCAAAGTGGCTATCAGCCTCGGCCAGCGGAATCGCGGTGAGCCTTGTTCCGGTGATGGTGTAGAGATGATCATTGCTCGTCACCCATATGCGGCCGAAGGCGTCCTTGTACATGCCAAGCACAAGCTGCTCGCCCAGTCCTTCGGCTGCGCCGACGTGCGCAAAGCCTGCGCCGTCGTAGCGAAAGAGCCCATTTTCCGTCGCCATCCACAGAGCGCCGTCCACATCGTCCACCATGCTGAAGACGTCGAGGTTCAGCAGGCCCTCATCCTGCCCATAGTGGCTGAAGAAAAACTGTTGCGCCTGCGAGCTGTGAATCGCAAACACCAGTGCCAGCGCCATGCAGCCGATGCGCGCGGCGAGACGTCTGCCAAATTGAGAGAGAAGTGCCGAGGACGTGCGTTCAGGCTGGCTGCTCAACGGGAATCACCTGCGCGGGGCCGCCGCTCTGCACGCATGGCCCGGTAACTTTGCGCGTGCCGTAGGACGATGGCGTGCCTTTACTTTAAATCAGGCTGCCAGATTCCGTATAGATGGTTTTCTCTATGCCTGTTGTCCATGGGAACTTGCATGGCAATCGATGGAGACGACGTTCTCATGCTGAATCAGAAGCTCCCGCCCCTCTGCCGCATGGAAGCGGAAGAAGCCGAGCGAGGTTGCCTGGCCGGGAAGGAACCAGTCGTGCGGCTCCATGATGATGACGGGGAACTGAGCGATCGCCGAGCAGTCGCCATCGAAGAGCGGCTTCTCCGCGCCCTCGATGTCCAGCTTCAGCAGAAACGGCGCGTACTTCGATGAGGGCTTCGAGCCGAGCAACGTCGCCAGGCTGAAGGTGGCAAGGCCGCTCTCCGGCCCCGCGGGAACGGTGCGGTAGGCCAGGCTCCCTTCGCCGGGGTCGGTAAGCCGGGCGAAGCCGTCCCCGGCTGCAACGCCAGCCTGTCGCAGGTCAACATCGAGGTGAGCGCAGTTCTGCCGCAGCAGATCGAAGTTGTCGGGCGCAGGCTCAACGGCAACGATATGCGCCTTCGGATAGCGCGAGGCGAACCACAGAACGCTCGCCCCGATGTTCGACCCGCAATCCAGGATGAGCGGCTGCCGCCCCGAGGCAAGGGTGTCTTTGTAAAGGCTGTTGATCATGGCACAGTGCGCGCATCGCGGAAGCTCATACTGACGCTCTTCGAAGCACTGCCTGATTACGGAATAATCCGCAAAGGTGCGGCGATGCAGAATGCTTATCTGCTGATCGTTGCAGCTCAGACGCGTTCGCTGAAGTTGCGGCGGAACACCCGGATGCAGCACGCGGCGCACAAAATGCACCGCAGGCCGCGCCGTTCTGCGGACGAGGCGGCCAAAGGAGGTCGCATTCAACGCTTCGACGGTTTCCCCTTGAAGATTCATCCACTCCTCACCGAATTTGTCATCCTGAGCGAAGCGGCTCTAGCCGCCGAGAGCCTGCCCTGAGCGAAGTCGAATGGGAAGGACCTGCATTTGTAGGATGTCCAAGGAGGCGAACACGCCACCCTCTGCTACAGGAAAACGTTATACGGCGGTACCACTGGGTGCAAATGTCTGTTAAACAAAAAAGGGCCGAAGGCCCGTTATATACCAGCCTGGGGCGAAGCCCCAGGTTCTCGGGAAGAGAATGATCTCAAGGGCTGAAAGCCCGCTCCATCATCTGCGACCCTCTTACGTGCCCAGACCGATCTCCACGTCCTGCTCATCGCCGGAGTGGGAGTAGAAGTCATACGGCGTGCGCCGGTTGAACTTGTAGCGCTGACGCAGCTCGCGGCCCAGGAAAAGGCCAAGCGCGACCGCGCCCAGACCGGCCGAAACCCAGCCCACGGTCTTGATCAACGTTGACTCCTCTTCCGGCTGGGGGAAGGGCAGGACATTTGAAACAGATGCAGAATCGTCAGTGCCAGCGGACTTCATGCAAGGATGATAGCGCAGGTTGACCATCGCTGGCAGATACAACCATCGCGTCAGCAGGGGAGACTCACGGGTGATGCCATACCCCGGAATGATCCGCAGGAGTAGCAAACGGAGGTGAATGCCGGGTGCCCCATATCTGGCGGTCTTATTGTCAGATGTGGGACATTCGAGCAAAGCTCGAACCGCCTACACGGATGACAACCCCTGAAAAACCTGCCTAGTTCACCGTTACGTTCTGAAAACCAAGCCCATACAGCAACGCCATCACCGACGCCCGGGCGTTCCGGCTGGCTGCGTCCAATATGCCGTCGGAGAGGGCGGTCTGCTGCAACTGTTGCTCGGCCTTGGCGCGCGTCTCGGTCTCGAGGTTCTGGTCAACCGGAACCAGCAGCCCGGTAGAACGCGCGTAGACCCGCGTGTGTTGATTATCCAGCGTCGTATGGAAGAGCTGCGAAGGAGGTAACGTGACCCGGATCGACCGAATCCCGTTGGCCTCCGTAATCCGCACATTCTCAGGCTTTAGCTGAGCCAGGTCGATCCCGGCGACGGACTGGCCGTGAACCACCAGCAGGATGCGGTCGCCGGCCAACAGATCGGGCAGCACGGCGCTCGACCGCGACCCCTCCACCACGGTATCCAGCGAATAGACCACTGTCTCCAGCCGGTTAAGCCGTTGAATCCGCTGCACCACGGCGGGAACCGAGGTGTCGAACGTCGTCGCGCGTCCGGTGATCTTGTTGGCGAGACGCGACATGAAGCCGGTCGTCGCGTGGCGAACAAAAACCCCCATCGCCGCCGCCCCCAGCACCAGGGCAAGCAGAAAGAGTACAAAGGCACCCGCCGAGCTTCTACGGCCATATTGCGTCGTCATAGCTTGATTCCATCATGCCATGACGATCAGTGCTGTGCGTTTGCGACGCCCGCTTCTTGAAGCTGGGCCTGTGCGTGCGCCTGCCGGTTTTTGTAGCTGGCGGCCACAAAGTCGCGGAACAGCGGGTGTGGCTCGAGCGGCTTGGACTTGAACTCGGGGTGGAACTGGCAGGCGAGGAAGAACGGGTGGCTGGGGATCTCGACGATCTCGACGTAGGTGGCGTCAGGGGTGGTGCCGGTGAGGCGAAGGCCCGCGCCGGTGAGAACGGCCTCGTACTCGCGGTTGAACTCGTAGCGGTGGCGGTGGCGTTCTGAAATCTCCGTTGCTCCGTAGGCCTGTGCGGCCAGCGAGCCGGGTTCGAGAACGCAGGGCCACGCGCCCAGGCGCATCGTGCCGCCCATCTCTTCGACGCCGGTCAACTCGCGCAGCTTATAGATGATGCGGTGCGGCGTGGCGGGGTCGAACTCGCCGGAGTTCGCGTCCTTGAGGCCGCAGACGTTGCGCGCGTACTCGATGCAGGCCGTCTGCATGCCCAGGCAGATGCCGAAGTACGGCGTCTGCGTCTCGCGGGCGAAGCGGATGGCGTTGAGCATCCCCTCGATGCCGCGCTTGCCGAAGCCGCCGGGGACGAGGATGCCGTCGAAGCCGGTGAGCTGGTGCGAGAACTCGAGCGTGGGCCGACCCTCGGCGTCGTGCGTCTCCAGGCCCTCGGCCTCGATCCAGGTCACGCGCAGCTTCAGGTTGTGCGCCAGAGCGCCGTGGACCAGCGCCTCCTTGAGCGACTTGTAGCTGTCCTCGTACTCGACGTACTTGCCGACGATGGCGATCGAGACCTCGTCGCGCGGGTTGTACGCGCGGTAGACGATGTCCTGCCACTTGGAGAGGTCGGGAGCAGATGCCTCGATGTGAAGATACTTGAGGGCAAGAGAATCGACGCCCTCCTGCGCGAAGTTCAGCGGCACCTCGTAGATGCTCGGAACGTCGCGGGCGGCGATCACGGCCGCCTCCTCCACGTTGCAGAATGCGGCGATCTTCTGGCGCATCTCACGCGGCACGGCGCGGTCGGAGCGGCAGAGCAGAATGTCGGGCTGAATTCCGATCGAGAGCATCTCCTTGACGGAGTGCTGCGTCGGCTTGGTCTTCAGCTCCTGCGCCGCGGCGATCCAGGGGATCAGGGTGACGTGGACGAAGACGGTGTTCTCGCGGCCTAAGTCCTGCCGCATCTGTCGTATCGCCTCAAGGAAGGGGAGCGATTCGATGTCGCCGACGGTTCCGCCGATCTCGACGATGGCGACGTCGGTGTCCTGCGCCACCTTGCGCATGGCGTTCTTGATCTCATTGGTAACGTGGGGGATGACCTGGACGGTCTTGCCAAGGTAGTCGCCGCGGCGCTCCTTGGTGATGATCTGTTCGTAGATGCGGCCGGTGGTCAGGTTGTTGTCGCGGCTGAGCTTGGCGTGGGTGAACCGCTCATAGTGGCCGAGGTCGAGGTCGGTCTCGGCGCCGTCGTCGGTCACGAAGACCTCGCCGTGCTGAAAGGGCGACATGGTGCCGGGATCGACGTTCAGGTAGGGATCGAACTTCATCAGGTTGACGCGAAGTCCGCGCGCCTCAAGCAGGCAGCCGATCGAGGCCGCCGCGAGGCCTTTACCCAACGAAGACACAACGCCGCCCGTTACGAAGATGTACTTTGCAGACATTTCCGCGACCTCTTTGAATGACCTGGAAGTTTGTGCGTGGTGTGCACGATTAAGTATCGCAGGGTTGGGAGCCTGAGGCAAGGATGGGACGGAGTGACGGCTCTCTCCTGATCGAATCACCAAAGAATCGCGTGCTGTAGGCCACCCGGGCCGGCAGTTCTCGTTCCCACCCGTCACGGCATGAAGGATGGGATAAGAGCTACTTGCCGTCGAGCGTCATCGCGTACAGCGTGTCGCCGGCGCCCACGATGATGTTCTGCTTGCCGTCGAGCGTCCAGGTTGAGGGGCCGTTGCTGACGCGGCCGCCGACCTTCTCCGACCAGAGGATCTTTCCGTTGGCGGGATCGAAGGCGGCCAGCCGGTCGGAGTCTCCGACGAAGAGCAGGTTGCCGGCGGTGGTCAGAATTCCTCCCGCGATGCCGCCTCCCTCTCCGCCGCCTTCGCCTTTGGCGATGTGCTTCCACTTCACATCGCCGGTGGTCACGTCGAGCGCGATCAGCGACGAGGCCGGATCGAAGAAGCCTGTGCTGCCGCCGCCGTATCCCTGGGGCTCGCGCGAGGTGTCGTAGAGATAGGCGACGCTGTAGCCCTCCTGCGCATTGACGTAGAAGAGCTTTGTCAGCGGGCTGTAGCTGGGCGGCCACCAGTTGGTCCCGCCTCCGCCCGGTAGGTCGACCATCGAACCGTCGACGTGCGGCTCCTTGCCGGGGTCGGGAATCGGCTGGCCGCGCTCATCGATCCCCTTCGACCAGTTGGCAGTCTTGGTGAAGGGCTTCGAGACAAGGTTTTTGCCGTTGGTGCGGTCGAGCACAAAGAAGTAGCCGCAGCGCGCCGCCTGCGCCAGCAGCTTGCGCGGCTTGCCGTCGATCTCCATGTCGAAGAGGACGGGCGTCTCGACGTTGTCCCAGTCGTGGGTGTCGTGCGGCGAAGCCTGGAAGTACCAGACGAGCTTGCCCGTATCCGGGTTCAGCGCAACGATGGAGTCGGTGTAGAGGTTCGCACCCTTGCGGCCTTGTCCGGCGTAGACCGGGTTGGTGTTGCCGGTGCCCCAGTAGATCAGGTTCAGCTCGGGATCGTAGGTGCCGGGCATCCACGTCATGCCGCCGCCGTGGTCCATCGACTGCTGATTGGGCCAGGTCTCCGAACCGGGGTCGCCCATCTTCAGGGGCTCGGACCACCAGCGCCACTGCATCTCGCCGGTCTCGGGGTCGCGTGACTCGAGATAGCCACGCACGTCCATGGCATCGCCGCCCACGCCGATGATGACGTGGTTCTTCACGATGACGGCGGCCATGGTAGTGAAATACTGCATCTTCTCGTCGGCGACTTTTTTGCGCCAGCGCTCTTTGCCCGTCTCCGCATCGAGCGAGATGAACCATCCGTCCGGGGTCAGGAAGAAGATCCACTTGCCGTACATGCCCACGCCGCGCTGGCCCAGCACGTGCCCGCCCTGGTCCTCGAAGTCGAAGCGCCACTTCTCCTTGCCGGTACGCGCATCGACGGCGAAGACGTGGTCGGGGATGGTGAAGTAGAGCATGCCGTTCGCCATCAGCGGCGTCGACTTGATAATCAGCGGGCCCGAGCCGCGCAGCAGAGGGACGCCGGTGATCTTGTACTTCCACTTCGTCGTGAGCCGCGCAATGTTCGCCTGGTCGATCTGCTTGATCTCGCTGAAGCGCCGCCCCGAGTAGTCGCCGTTATAGGTAGGCCATACATCAGCCGGCTGGTGGAACAGCGACAGGGCCCTGGGGTCAAGACCCTTGTTGCCCTGCGCTGAATCTCCGGGTGTCCCATCCTTCGTGAAACGAAGGGTGGGATGAAGACCGCCCGAACGGAGAGTCATACTTTCCCACCCTTGCTGCGCAAGGATGGGGCACCCGGACAGAACCGTTAGCGTTAGACATGAAAGCAGGAGCCGTATCTTCATTTGAGTGTCAACAGGTACCGTGTGAGGTTGTGCAGGTCGTCGTCGGTGTATTTGGGCAGCAGGGCGCGGTGTCTTTCGAGCTTGTCGGGGATCTCGACCTTGACGGAAGGCGTCGGCCATGTGGAGGTTGTTCCATCGGCGCTCTTGAGCGTCGTCTCGAAGTCGTCGTAGTGGGCGAGCGTTCCGGTGAGCTTTTTGCCGCCGGGCGTGGTCACCGTGGCCTGACGCGGACCGCGTGTGCGCGGCCAGGCGATACGCGCCAGCATCGCCGTCGGGTCGGAGAACTTATTGCCGATTCCGGCCAGGTCGCCCGTCGCCGAATGGCAGCTTGCGCAGTTGGCCGCGAAGAACGCCTTGCCTTTGGCAGCATCGCCGCTTGTCATCTCGCCGGAGTATTTGTAGAGGCCGCGGTTGGCCGCCAGCTCGATCTCATGCTGGATGAACTCGGCGATGTCGCTGCGCTCCTCCGGGGTGAGATTCGGGAAGCCGGGCATGCCGCTCTGCGGACGGCCGTTCTTGATGACCTGGCTGACCTCTTCGTTCTTTTCGTTGTCGTGCAGCACCAGCACCGAGCGCAGAAGATTGGGGCCGATGCCGCCGCGCGCGTCCGCGCCGTGACAGACAGCGCAGCTCTGCTTGAAGAGAGGCTCGCCGCGCTTTGCCGCCTCGGCATTGGGAACGCGGCCAAGCCCGAGAAACACATGGGAGCGGTCGGCGCCGCTGCTCGCATTGGGCTGGCGTTGCAGGTTGGGCTCCTGCATGTGCGCCGAGACGCGCGTCGTACGCGGGCCAAAAGAGATGACGGTAAGACAGAGGAGTCCGGCCGCTGATAACAGGACCGCTGGTGTTCTCGACATGCCGCTCTTTCAAGCCCCTTTGCGCGAAGACATACCGGCCAGAACCCACCCTGCCGGAAATTGGTCAGACAAGTATAGCCTCAGCTTGCAACCGTTGGCACCATCAAATCCGGTGCTCGGACGCTCACTGCCGGGTGCCCCATTCATGACGCAGCTTTATCGCGGCATGAGTGGGCCAGCCACGAAACCCGGGTGCCCCATCTTCGCGACGGCTTTATCGTCGCTAAGGTGGGTTTGCAGGATCCTCCATGGAGGACCCTCAACGAAGTGCACCCAGTCCCTGTGCCGTCACTGCCCCACACGCCACGGCGAGACGCCACTCCAGCTCAGCAGCTCCTTCGTCGCCCACGCCGTCGGTTTGTCCGTATGGCATGAGGTGCAGGCGTTCGGAATCTTGTACTTGTCTGTCATCGCGGGTGTAATGAATCGGAAGGTATGCGAGCGCACAAACGCGCCGGGCACACCCTGGCTCGCGATCTTGGGCATGTGGCAGGCGACGCACTGGCTGCCGGCGCTTCCGTCCTTGTGGTGCGTGTGCTCCGCGAGGCTCGCCGTATGCGGCCCGTTCGGCGACGTGGGGCTGTGGCACGTGAGGCACAGCTTGTCCACCGGCTCGCGCAGTTGCGCATAGTTGCCCGTGCCGTGCACGTCGTGGCACGAGGAGCAGGTGACGCCGCGCCGGTACATCACACTCTGCACATAGTCGTTGCCCTGCATACGGTTCTTGTGCGCCGTGCCGTCGGCGAAGTGCGTGAACGAGGTCTGGCCGAGTGTGCCGTCTTCAAGCATCCAGTAATCCTGAAGACGACCGCCGACGTTGTAGCCCACCGGCCAGTCGTAGGCCTTGCCTTCGATCTGCTTGTTGAGCGGCTGCCCCTGCGAGTGGCACTGAATGCAGGTGTCGTTCGCCGCAACGTCGTCCATCTGCGCGGGGTCCAGGATGTTGCCGCGCACGTTGGGATGCGCCACGTGCTCGCTCCCCGGGCCATGGCAGCGCTCACAGCCGACGTTCCACTCCGTGACCTGCTTCGTGTGGATGTCGTAGTTGACCGAGTGGCAGCCATCGCACGTGGGCCCCGTCGGGCGCTGCATGTTGTCCGACGGATAGAAGGCCGTCCACCAGTCGCCGCCGGTGTCGGGAACGTGGTACGGACGCCACGTCTTGTTGCCGACGTCCCACTGCGCGGAGAGCGGATAGTAGTCGTCGCCGATGCGCGTGAAGTAGCGCTGCTTCCATATGCTGCCGTAGACCAGCGCCACCTGGTCGCGTGTGAACTTTGCCACCTTGTTCGTCGCGAGGTCGGGGATGATCGCATCCGGATGTTCGCGCGGATCGCGCACAACGTTGGCCATCGGCGTCTTCTTCCACCGCTCGTAGATCTCCGCATGGCACCTCTGACATGCCTGCGATCCGGTGTAGTGCGCCGCGGTCAGCGTTCGTGTTTCGACGGCCTTTTCTTTCACGAACGGAAAACGGACGCTGCGGATGTAGGCGACCAGCTTCCAGCTCTCGGCGGCCGACTCGCGGTGCGCGCTGGCGTTCGCGGGCATCCCCGTAAACTGAATCCCGTTTTCAATGATGTAGTGGATCTCGCCGTCGGTGAGATTCTGCGTCGGCTCCAGGCGCAGGTTCGGCACGCGAGGATAGAGGTTCGCGCCGACCGGCGTCCGTCCGCGCGCGTCGACGCCGTGACACGTAGCGCAGCGCGCCAGAAAATCCTGCCGCCCCTCGGCGATCGCCACCGGGTCTCCGGCAGCAGGGTTCGTTCTGCGGCGCTCGCTGCGGGGAATGGCGAAGTTGCGAATGCTGCGCGCTGCCCCGGTCTCAAACGCCGACGGGGTCGTTGTGGCCCGCAGGCCGCGCCACCTGAGCCAGCCCGCGCCAACCGCTCCTGCAATCACCAGCAGCACAGCCAGCATGAACAATGGAGAACGCCTGTTGTTCCGTGCAGCAGTCATTCGTTGCCCTCGTCACACACTGGCATACGGCCCGAAGCTGCCTATCACCTTACCCGACTCATCGGCGTTGGTCACGACGGCGACCTTGAAGCGCTCGCCGCCCTCCTCGACGCGCACCACGACGTGGCCGTTCGAGCTCTTGAAGTCGCCGGTGCGCTTGTTGGTGATCTTCAGCTCGGGTTTGAGCGCGGTCGAGAAGACGTCGCGCTCGCCCGGGTAGATTGCCTTGCTGTAGACCGCGGCCAGCGTGCTGACCGTCGGATGCGCCGAGTCCCACGCCATCAGCACGAAGACGCGCGGCCTGAGCGCGCGCACGTACCCCGGCCCCTCGGCGTCGTAGTAGCCGTGATGGTTGAAGACCGCGACCGACACCGGCCCGCAGGCCTGGGCCGCGGGAGTCTCCACATCGCGCCAGGGATCGCGGCCGAAGTTCGTCCCCGAGGGCAGGTCGCCGCCGGTGTAGTAGCCGAACTTGCCGTACTTCACGCGAATCGCGCACGAGCAGCAGTTCTCCGACGGCAGATCGGCCTCCTTCATACCTGCAACATCGGGAAACAGCTTCTTCGTCGCCTCGCCCTCGCCCGTCCACACCTCGCCGTTCGCAATCAGGTTGCGTATCTCAAAGTTCGCGTAGCTGCCCGGTTTCTTCATGCCAAACTGCGTCTTCGACCCCGGCTGGAAGCGCTCCACCCGCTTGCCTGTTTTGATCTGCGTTGCAAGAAAAGCGCGATAATTCCTGACGAACGGAGCATCGACCGCGGCCGAAGGATAGTTGTAATCGGGCCAGGCGCGATCGACGAACCGCTTGACCGGCACGATCTCGGCCACGTCGGTGATGCCGGTCAGCTTGTAGCCTCCACCGGGAGCGTCGGGCAAACCGGGCGACAGATCGCCGAGGTGGTCGTCGTGCAGGTGCGTGTTCATGAAGGCGTCGATGCCCTCGAGCTTCGCCGCGTCGAGCTGCCGCTTCACGTAGCGGCCGATCCACTCGCCCGGCCGGTGTGTCGCGTTCGGCTTCTCGTCGATGACGTAGGGCGTGTTGCGATGCAGAGCGCCCGCGTCGATCAGCATCGTTGTGCCGTCGGGCATGATCATCAGCGCCGAGTTCCCGCGTCCCGTGGAGATGTGGTGGATGTCCAGCATCCCCGGCTTCCACGCGGAGAGCGCCTCCTCGCCTGCGGCAAGTAACGAAGAAGGAAGCGAACCAGCCGCGAGCGCGGCGGTACCGGTGACGAGAAAACTGCGTCGTGACGTCATGCAGACCATTATGCGGCCTCCGATCCCTAACGGTGTCATTCCGAGCGAAGCCGAATCCCCACATTCTTCCGCGTCGTCGCCGGCGCCGGGTGCCCCATCTTCGCGACAGTTTCATCGTCGCTAAGGTGGGTTCGCAATTGCCGATAATCCGGAAGGAATGGTCGCGGAAACCGCGACTCTTTGCTTAACGGCCGTATGATGGTCTGCACGCGGAGGGTAATGAATTGGGCTGGCGGGTTACCTATATTGGCACGGCTGCAGCGGCACTGCTCCTGCTTTTGTTGTTCCATTCTGCTCGGCAGTCGCCCTCCGCTAGCATCGTGGGGCGCTGGCGTTCGCTGGAAACAACCAAAGGCGGAATTGGAGCAATGTATGAGTTTCACTCGGACGGTATCGCCGATTTCAGCCTCGGTGCAGTTGTTGAAGCGCAATGGCGTATCGAAAACAATCAGCTTGTATTACCTCCTGATACGGTTGGCGGTGCAGAGCGGAAGTCTACCCTCAAGTGGCACGACGACAACAATGTGAATCTTTCAGACGGCTCTCCGGTTGGCATCGCGCTCACACGCGTCGGCGTTCGTGCTGATGAGCGTAACCCCATCATCGGCGAGTGGACCTTAAATCAAGAGATGGCTGGTCGTACTCTTGAATCTCATTGGTTGTTTTACGGGAGCGGTAGATCATTGTTTCTCATGCCATTCAAGACTGAGCATGGCACCTACAAAGTTTCCGGATCGGCGCTGCACATCGAAGCATCCGGTACTAAAACCGATTACAAATTTGAACTTACCGATAATCACTTGACCTTGTATGAACCGAGCGCCGAAGGCATCTCCGCAATCCCACCGCTGTGCTAGCCTGACCCCATGCGCGAGGTCACGGTCTTCGTCGGCGGCTCGGTTGGCTCCGACCCTTACTCCCCGAGGACATGGTCCGGCTCCTCCGCTTATTTTCTGAAGGCGCTCGACGGCACGGGGCTGCTCGACAAGGCCCTTGGCATTCAGGTGCCGAAGGCGGTCCACTATGGCCTGCTGGCTAAGAACTTCACCCCGGACCGCGCCGCATGGCGCAAGCACTTCTACTTCGACCCGGCGTATCGCAACGCGCTGACCCGCGCTGCCTCGAAGGTCACTGTTGCAAGCCCGGTGCTGATGCAGATCAGCCACATGTTCTCGCTGCCCACGGCCTTTCCGCAGCGCAAGTGTGTCTCGTACCACGACGGCAACCTTGCGGAGCTGATTGCGAGTGGCTTCGGCCTGGAGAACGTCACGGCCAAGCGCATCGACCAGGCCATGCGCTACGAAATCGACACGGCGCAGCGCATGACGGCCATCTTCACCTTCAGCGAGTATCTGCGGCAGTCCTTCATCCGCAACTACGGCGTTGCCGCCGATCGCGTCTTCAACGTCGGCGGAGGCATCAATCTCGACCAGCCCCCCGCCGCCGACCCGGCGAAGAGCTACGCCGCGCCGCGCATTCTCTTCATCGGTACGGAGTTCACTCGCAAGGGCGGGAAGCAACTGCTGGCGGCGTTCAAGGCAGTGCGCGAGGCGCTGCCGGCGGCCACGCTCGACATCGTCGGGCCGGCGCAGGTGGACACCCTGCCCGCGGGCGCGACGCTGCACGGGCACCTCTCGAAGGCCGATCCCGCACAGAAGCAGCGGCTCGAAGAGCTCTTTCGCTCGGCGAGCCTCTTCGTGCTGCCGTCGCTCTACGAGCCGTTCGGCATTGCGCCGCTTGAGGCGATGCTCTACCAACTGCCCGTCGTGCTGACCAATGCGTGGGCGCTCGGCGAGTTCGTCACTCCCGGCATAAACGGCGAGCTGGTGGAGAAGGGTTCAGCCGAAGATCTTGCGGAGAAGCTGGTCGTTCTGCTGTCGGATCCGGGGAGGCTTGCGGAGATGGGCCATCGCGCGCGGGAAACGGTGCTTGATCGCTACACATGGCCCGCCGTCGCCTCGCGGATTGGCGAAGCCGTGAGGCCGTTTGCTTAAAACTGTTGTCCTTAAGGTGTAGGCGTTGGCGTTTGGCCGGGCTTACAGCGCTCCGGTGGTTCCAAATCAGCGTACCCAGGCCTGCGGCCTGGGCTGTTATGTGACGGGCCTTCGGCCTTGAAGACTGCACCTGCGAGGAAAATGCTCTAAGCAAAACAGGACTTAATCAGAGACCGCTAAAAGCGGAAGGGGGCCTCAGGGGCCCCCACACGATGGACCATTTTTGTACTACGCCGCGTTCCCGAATGCTGTCCGCCGGCGCAAGCCAACCAGCATCAGCGCCGTCATGCCGGTGCCGATCAGCGCCCAGGTTGCTGGTTCGGGTACGGTACTGGTGTTGATGGTGAACTCCGCCGAATCCAGCGTTCCCACCGCACTGGCATTGAGCCCGCCCAGAATCGAGAAGAAGCCGGTATAGGTGCCGGGAGCGAGTCCGGCAGGCAGCGAGACCGTGAACAACAGGTTCGTCACGCTGTTACCGGCGGACAGCATCAGCGGGAAGTTGGTGAGAAAGGGAGCATCGTTGACAGTAAGCGACCCCGTCACGCCAAAGCTGGCGCCATTCAGATAAACAGGCCCCAGCTTGTCGTAGACCGCCGTCACCGTTGCATCGAACGACACGGTGCTGCCGGCACTTGCCGTCTGCACCGGGTTCGTCAGCGCAAGGTTGATGGTGTCCGCCGAAGCCAGCGGAACGAACACAAATGCTGCCAACACAAGCATTGAAATGGAGAGGGCCGTTTTTTTCATCATGATGGTGTCCTCGGTGCCGGAATTTCCCGTTTGGTCACTGGCGGCAGCAAGACGAGGGCCGATGCTGCAGGTGACGGTCTGCAACGAAAGTTGTAGATAACGATAGTATCGGAAAATGCCCGAAAGTCACCTTAAAAATAGGTTTACTTTTGCGTTAATTCATTGATCAGCAACAGGTTGGCACAGGTAACGCTCAGTCGTTCCGTAGAGCAAGTTACTGGCCAATTTCAGATAACACGGCAGATCAGGCACTTGAGATAAGCCGTCTCGGGGAGGGTGAGCACCTCGGGGTGGTCGGGTGCAGCTCCCCTGGTTTCAAGCACCTGCACCCTTCGCCCGGCGTCGGCGGCAGCCGAGGCCACGGCGCCCACGAACTCCTCGCGCCCGACGTGGTGGGAGCAGGAGCAGGTGACCAGCGTCCCCCCGCTGCGCAGCATTTTGATGGCGCGGAGGTTCATCTCCTTGTAGCCGCGCATGGCGCCTTCGACAGCGCGCTTCGACTTGGCGAAGGCCGGAGGGTCGAGGACGATGGTGTCGTACTGCTCGCCCGCGGCCTGGTACTCGCGCAGCAGCTCGAAGGCGTCTGCCTCGATCCAGTCCACCTCGGCGCGCAGCTTTCCCTTGTTCAGCTCAAGGTTGCGGTCGGCCACCTCGAGCGCGGCGCGGCTGACGTCGACCCCGGTGACCCGGTCGCAGCGGGTGGCGAGATGCAGCGCGAAGCCGCCCTGGTAGGTGCAGATGTCGAGAGCACGTCCGCGCGCGTGCGCCGCGGCTGCGGCATAGTTCAGGCGCTGGTCGAGAAAGGCGCCGGTCTTCTGGCCGGCGCCGGCGTCGTAGTGCAGACGCAGGCCGTTGATGGTGAAGACGGTGGCCAGCCTTGCGGCCGCGCTCTTTTTATAGAGAGGCTCGGGCGACGGGGCTTCCAGAGCTTCCAGTTCGCGAATCCTTGGGTCGGGGCGCTCGACGATAGTGCTCACCGCAGCGCCGGGCCGGGACTTGATCGTGGAGGCAAATGCCTCGCGTACATCGTCCTGCGCCGTGCCCTGCGCGAGAAGCTGGAGGATGACGAGGTCGTTGTAACGGTCGGCGACGATGCCGGGCAGAGCGTCGGCTTCGGCGAAGACGAGACGGCAGGAGTCGTTCTCTTTGTCTTCCGGGGCAAGCTCGGCGCGAAGGTCCAGCGCGGCGTTCAGGCGGTCGCGGACCTGCTGCGTGTAGGCCGCGCGGGTTAGCCCGGCCTCCGCGCTCACCATGCGCACGATGATCTGCGAGGCGGAGCTATAGATGCCCGATCCCAGAGGGATGCCCCGGTTGTCGACGACGGTCACCAGAGCGCCGGGGGCGATCTCCGCCTCGTTCGCGCGCGGAACCAGCGTCTCAGCGTCGGAGCGGTAGACCCAGAGGTGTCCGGCGCGAAGCCTTTCGGCGGCCCGCCGCGTGATGGAGACCGCCGGTCCCTGCGCCTGCGCTGCGACCAGGCGCGGCACCCGTTCCCTGTGCTCTTTTGCCATCTTTTCATGGTCGCACAGGAGCGGGTGCTGAACTGCCCGGCATCAGTATGTTCAAACTGACCCCCATTACCTGTCGAGACGGGCAGGACGAGCGCGGTTCTCAAGACTGAGCATGAGCGTTACACTCGAACGAATGAGAATGAAGAGTCTGTTCCTGCCTGTCTTTGCACCTATCCTCGCAATCGCGTTCGTCTCGACCGCCTCCGCGCAAGACGTCAAAGAGTTTCTTGGCCGCTGGGATATGACTGTCACCCCGGCCACCGGCAAGCCGTATCCGCAGTGGATGGAGCTGACGGACAACGGCGGGAAGATTGAGGGCAAGGTCCAGCCGCGAGGCGGCGCATGGCATCCCATTGTCGGCGCGCACGTGGACTCCGGCAAGCTGATTGTGGGTGTGGAGCCGGCGGGCCGTGGCCCGGCAGTCAACTGGGAGCTTACGTCTCCCAGCGCGGGCAAGCTGACCGGCGTGGAGAAGCGCGGCGATACTGACGGCCCGGCGCTCGTTGGCGTGAAGGCTCCTTCGCTCGATCGCCCCATGCCGAAGCAGTGGACCAAGCCCCGGGCTCTCTTCGACGGCAAGGACCTCAAAGGCTGGGAGCCGATCGGCAACGTCGAGAACAACAAGTGGGTGGCGCGCGACGGCGAGTTGGTCAATGACAACCCCGAAGTCCCCGGTCGCAGAGGCCCCGGGGCTGCCAACATCATGACCACGGAAAAGTTCCAGGACTTCAAACTGCACATCGAAGTGAACTGCCCCGAAGGCGGTAACAGCGGCATCTATATGCGCGGTCGCTATGAGTTGCAGATCGGCACCGAGGGCGGCAAGCTGCCGTCGCACGAGATGGGCGCAATCTATAGCTGGTATCCGCCACCGGCTGGCGCACAAAACGACCTCGGCAAGTGGACGAGCTACGACGTCACGCTGGTCGGCAGACACATCACGGTCTACCGCGACGGCAAGCTGTACCACGACAACGCCGAGCTCCCCGGCCCCACCGGCGGCGCGCTCGACAGCAACGAAGCCGAGCCCGGCCCGTTCTATCTGCAGGGCGACCACCACGGCGTCATCATGTACCGCAACATCACTATTTCCGTTCCGAAGAAGTAAGGCCCTGCATTCACATGCGGGGAGTAATCAACACATTCCCTACCAATCTGCCGGTGGTGAAGAATCTACATCCGTATCATCCTGAGCGGAGCGCAGCGGCTTTCAGACAATTGTCATGCTGAGGTTTTCAAAAGTTGTCATCCTGAGCGAAGCGCAGCGAAGTCGAAGGACCTGCATTTTGACTGTCTCCAGCAACACTTTACGAGGCATGGAAAAAATACAGGTCCTTCGACTCCGCGTTCGCAAAAGCGCGAACGCTCCGCTCAGGATGACAAAGTGTGGGTAGCTTATAAACCATCTACAGATGAAAGAACACCTCTACTACACCTACATCGTCGCCAGCCGAAGCCTCAACCTCTACGTAGGCTTCACTGGAGACATGATGTTCCGCATCAAACAACACAAAGAAGGAGCCTACGAAGGCTACTCAAAGCAGTACAACTGCAACAGGCTCGTCTGGTTTGAACGATACGGCGACGTTCACCTCGCCATCGCCCGCGAGAAGGCAGCTCAAAGGCCGGACGCGCTCCAAAAAGATCGCGCTCATCAAACAAGACAACCCTACCTGGATCGACCTGAGCGAAGACTGGGGTAAGGAGATCGTCGTCCCGATAACTCTCTAGCAACAAGTACCTATTACCACTTGTCATCCTGAGCGAAGCGCAGCGCAGTCGAAGGACCTGCATTTTGCTGTCCCGGTGACACTTTACGAAGCAAGAAAAGTAAAAGGCACCTCAGGTTCGAGGCGCCTTTTTGCTATTCCGCATGCAATGCCTACGGACGCTGGTTGAGCGCGTTGTTCTGGATCGCGACCGATGAGGGAGTGACGACGGGGGCTGCGGCTCCTACGATCTGCGTGATCATGCCCGTTCCCGCGCGTGCGGTTCCGAGGTTGGCGACCCAGACGTTGCCGGACTTGTCGATGGCGACGCGGAAGGGATTGGCCAGCATGTCGCTGCCGTAGCCAGAGCCTCCCGACTGCGCGCGGCCCGTGCTGAGAAATTCAGAGACGCTGCTGTTGCCGGAGTTGGCCAGCCAGACGTTGCCCAGACCATCGATGGCAAGGTCGATCGGAGTGCTGAGTCCCGCACCGGAATACGGGCTGCCGGCGACGGCCGTTCCGTTGGAGGTGAGGTGCGTGAGGCTGCTTGCGTTCATGTTGGCAACCCATGCGCCGCCCACCGAGTCGACGGCGATGCCGAAGGGACCGCTGAGTCCTGCGCCGGTGTAGGGCGAGCCGGGAAGCGACGTGCCGTTGTTGGCCAGCACCTCTACCGTGTCGCTGCCGCTGTCGGCGATCCAGATCGCGCCCGAGGTATCGAGCGCGATGGCAGCCGCGCCCGCGGTGCCGCCGGTGTTGAATCCTGCGACGGGTGAGACGGCAGTGCCGCTGGAGTTCAGCTTGGTGATCGTCGCCAGGTTATTGCCCAGCCAGACGCTGCCGTAGCCGTCGAATGCGATGGGCCCGGGGCCCTGCATGCCTCCGCCGGTAAAGGGGTTGGCTGCGCCGCGCGCGCCGGAGCTGGTGAGCTTGAGCACGTTGGAGTAGACGGTGCTAGTGATCCAGGGGCCGTCATAGGGGTCGATGGCGAGACGGTTATAGGTCACGCCGGTCTGCGGGAAGGACGAGACCGCGCCCGAGGTGTAGAGCACGCTGATCGTGCTGGAGCTGGCGCTTCCCGATCCCTGCGCGACGACCCAGGCGTTGCCCTGCGAGTCGATGGCGAGGTCGGTGGGCTGCGTGAACGAGGGCGACATGTAGTCGACGGCGATGGTCCAGTCGGCCGGGGGATAGACCAGCAGCGGGGTAAAGGTGCCGACGCTCGCTGCCATGTTGTACAGCGTGGTGACATTGTTGCCGGGGTAGCGGGCGATGTTCAGCGCGGCTCCCAGCGTGTCGAAGGGCGGATGCCCTCCGGAGGGTGTGGCGGCGGAGAAGAGGCGTCCGCAGCCTGCGGTTGGCGAGGTGCTTCCGTTGGAGTTGACGCACGCTGCCAGGATCGCGCCCAGGGTATTAATCTGCGCCGTGTTGACCAGCGCGGTGGCCGGGGCGTTGACGGCCGCCTTGCCGGTGTGGATGTCCACCAGCATCTGCGCCGTATTGAAGGCGTTGTTCAGTCCGCCTACATTAGCTGCGCTGGTGCCGATGTGGGCATAGTCCAGCATGAAGGGCGACATGGACCAGACCGCCGCGACGGTGGTCAGCTCATTGATGACGAAGAAGCTGGAGGCGTTGAGGTCGCCGCAGTATCCCAGCAGCCCCATCAGACCCAGCGCCGCGTTGTTGGACCCGGCGGAGAGGCCGGGGTTTCCGCCGGTGATGGTCAGATAGACCGGCGTCGAAGCCGATGGACACGTATAGGCCCCGGTGAAGTTGAACCTGCCGTTGGCGTCGGAGGTGATCGCTCGGGTGAACAGCGGTGCCGAGGCCGCTCCATAGCCGTTGGTGCTGGGGGCGTAGAGCTGCAGGCTTGCGTTGGCGATGGGCTGGCCGCCGCCCATGATCTGGCCGCTGAAGTGTTGGCCCACGATCGGGGTCGAGGTGGCCGTGCCGGAGAGACTGCATCCCGAGGCAGCAAGTACCACAAGGGTTGCGGCTGTGGCGGTCAGCAGAGACGACATGCCACGGGACAACCGGAGGTTGAGCTTTTGCAAGGAGGACTCCTGCCGGCAGTCCCTGCGTAAAGGCTCTGCCGAGCACTATCACACAGATTTAATGGCAGTCCCGTTTTGGCAACAATGACTCCTAAGTTGCATGGATTTGGATAGCATTAACTCTGTGCAGACCATTGACGTTGTTGTACTTGGCGCAGGCGCCGCAGGCCTGATGGCCGCCATCGAGGCGGGCCGCCGCGGACGCCGTACCGTTGTCCTCGACCATGCCGAGAGAATCGGCAAAAAGATACTGATCTCCGGCGGCGGCCGGTGCAACTTCACCAACGTGAACGCACGGGCGGAGAACTTCCTCTCCGCGAACCCGCACTTCGCCAAGTCGGCGCTGGCACGGTTTACGCCGTCCGGCATCATCGCCCTGGTGGAGAAGCACCGCATCCCCTACCACGAGAAGACGCTGGGGCAGCTCTTCTGCGACCGCTCGGCGCAGGAGATCGTGACCATGCTCGAGCGCGAGTGCGGTGATGCGGGAGTGCGCATCCTCAGCGGCACGACGATCCATTCCGTAAAGCAGGCGGCGGGTGGCAGCCAACGCTTCCTCGTCGAGACGAGCGCGGAAACCTTTCGCTGCGCGTCGGTCATCGTTGCTACAGGCGGCCTCTCGATCCCGAAGATGGGGGCGACGGACTTTGGCTACCAACTGGCCACACAGTTTGGGCTGGCCATCGTGCCGTGCCGTCCGGCGCTGGTGCCGCTGGTCTTCGGCGAGCAGGCGCGCGAGCGCTGGTGCGATCTCTCCGGCGTCTCGACCGAGGTGGTTGCGGCTGCCGAAGCCTCGGCCTCCACAGCGAAGATCACGGGAAGCAAACGCGCCGTGGCCTTCCGCGAGAAGATGCTGATCACGCATCGCGGGCTCAGCGGGCCAGCGATCCTTCAGGCCTCGTCGTACTGGCAGCCGGGCGGGGCAGTGGAGTTGGATCTCGCGCCCGGCATGGACCTTATCGCTCCTCTGTTTGCGAAGAATGCGCGGCGCGATGCCGCCTCGATGATTGCCGCGCTGCGTGCTGCGCTTCCAACGCGACTGGCGGAGCGCTGGCTCGCCCTTGAACCACCTGCGGGCTGGACAAACGCCGCGCTCGAGAGCTTCGAGCGCACACTGCATGGCTGGCGCATCGTCCCCGCGGGCACCGAGGGATACGCCAAGGCCGAGGTGACCGCCGGTGGCGTGAGCACCGATGAGCTTCACGCCGCCACGATGGAGAGCAGGAAGGCTGCGGGACTGTACTTCATCGGCGAGGTCGTCGACGTAACGGGATGGCTGGGCGGATACAACTTCCAATGGGCGTGGGCCTCGGGAGCTGCGGCGGGACGAAGCGCATGAACCCAGGTCTCTGAGGCGAGATGTCGGTTTATGGCATAACCTCATAAACTTTGTCATCCTGAGCGAAGGCGCATGGGAAGGAGCTGCATTTTTCCATGCCTGTAGAGCGTTGCCGAGACAGGAAAAATGCAGGCCCTTCGACTCGCTTCGCTCGCTCAGGATGACAAAGTAAGGGGGTACAAAGCAGACAGGGTGGCAAAGGGTGAGGCTCCGCGGATTAAAAATCTCTTATCCCTTTCCGATACTGACTGCGTACCTGCACGCGCGTGGCATTGACTTTCCGGTGTGCTGCGCCTGAGCATCGAGGCTAGGTGTCTGCGCAGAGCAGCAAGCACGCCTCCATGGGCCATCGTCTCTTTCGAAAACCCGCCGCCGTCTGCACGCGATTGCTCGCGCTGATGCTGCCGTTGATGGCAACGTCTGCGGATGCGCAGACGAGCGGGCTGAATGCGCCGTGGCAGCCGCTTGGTCCCGCGCAGGTGGTCACGGCATCCTACGGCAAGGTGACGGGGCGGGTGAGCGCGATTGCTATCGATCCCGCGGATGTGACCGGAAACACTCTCTATATCGGTACAACGGGCGGCGGCGTGTGGAAGTCGACGAACGCGCGAAGCGCCGCGGCCGCGGTGAGCTTTGCTCCGCTTACGGACACGCTTGCGGTCTTCAGCCTGAACGCGGGTGCGACGGCGGTGCCTGCGCTCTCGATTGGTGCGGTGACGGCGCAGAACAACGTGGTGCTGGCGGGCACGGGCGACCCCAACAATGCGGCCGACTCCTTTTATGGAGAAGGCATTCTGCGCTCCGCCGACGGAGGTCTGACGTGGACGCTGATCACCAGGTCGCTCGACGGAGTGACCGGCAACCATAGTTTTGCGGGGCTTGCCTTCAGCGGCTTTGCGTGGAGCACAACGTCGCCGGGCACGGTGGTGGCCGCGGTGTCGCAGGCGGCTGAGGGCGCGGCGGTGGGCGCCGTGACGGCGAGCAGCGTGATGGGACTGTTCTACTCCACCGACTACGGCGCGACGTGGCAGATGAGCACGGTGATGGATGGCGCGCAGATCGTGCAGCGTCCGCTGAGCGGCACAGGGCACAGCGGCAATGCGGCGACGGCGGTCGTGTGGAACCCGGTGCGCAGACGCTTCTATGCCGCGCTGCGTTATCACGGCTACTACGAGTCGGCCGACGGCTTGACCTGGACGCGCCTGGCGCAGCAGCCGGGCGTGGGACTGACAACGGCGGCATGTCCCGCGAACACTGACCTTACGGGCTCGACCGCGTGTCCGATCTTTCGCGGCGCGCTTGCGGTGGAGCCGGTGAGCGGCGACACCTATGCGTTGACGGTCGATGCAGGCAATCGCGACCAGGGCTTGTGGCGCGATGCCTGTGCCGCGTCCGGCGGCGTGTGCGCGGGTACAGTCGCGTTCGCGCAGCGGCTCGGCGGCACTTCGCTTGAAACAGGTGGAGGAAGCACAGTTGTCGCACAGGGAGACTATAATCTCTCGCTTGCGGCGGTGACGCAGGGCGCGGGAGCGAGCGCGGACACGCTTGTCTTCGCTGGAACGATTGACCTCTATCGCTGCGGGCTGGCTTCGGGTTGCGCCGCGATGCGCAACACCACCAACGCGCTGAACGGGTGCGCCGCGCCCGCGCAGGTGGCCCCGGCGCAGCACGCGCTGGCGGCGTTGGCGACGGGTGCGCAACCCGTGCTCTTTACCGGCAACGATGGCGGGCTGTGGCGGTCGAGCGATGGCGTGAACCAGCAGGCGACTCCGTGTTCGGCCGACGATGCGGCGCACTTTGAAAATCTCAACAGCGGCCTGGGGTCATTGGCCGAGGTGCAGAGCCTCGCGCAGCACCCGACCGATGCCGCAACGCTGCTTGCGGGTATGGGTGCCAACGGCACGGCAGCGACGACGGTTGCAGCAGGCAACAACGCGACGCCGTGGACGCAGCTTGCGGCGGGCGAGGGCGGCAACGTCGCCATCGATCCCGCGAACCCCGCGCTGTGGTACATCACGACCGCCGCGGGAGTGAGCGTTCACCGCTGCGCCAATGGCGCTTCATGCACGACGGCAGACTTTGCGGGCGCGCCGACGATCGGTCCCGTGCAGGTCGCACGCGATGTGACGCAGATACAGACGCCGTGGCTGCTCGATCCGGCGATGACGTCGAACATCGTGCTTGGAACATGCCGCGTGTGGCGCGGGCCGGGCGTCGACGGCGCGCTGTGGAGCAGCAGCAATGCGATCAGCGCGATGCTGGCAGGGTCGCAGTCGCCTGCATGCGTCGCGGCGAACGGAACGGTACGTTCGCTGGCAGCGGGAGGCGCAAACGCAAGCGCCGCCAACGCGCAGAATGCAGGCTCGCAGGTGATCTATGCGGGCATGGCGGGAGCAGCGACGGGCGGCGTGGCGGCAGGTGGCCATGTGTTTGTCACACAGGCAGCGAATACGGCAACGAGCACGAGCGCGTGGAGCGACCTCTATAGCTCGCCGGTGATTACCAACGGCGTTACGAGCGCGTTCAATGCTTCGGGCTACGATGTGTCGTCGATCTTCGTGGACCCGCACGACGCGACGGGACGCACGGTGTATGTGACGATCAAGGGCTTCAACGCAGCGAGCGTCTATCGCTCTCTCAACGCGGGGGCGAGCTGGACGAACATCACGCGCAACCTCCCCAACGCTCCGGCGAACGGCATCGCCGTTGACCCGAACGACGCCAACACGGTGTACGTGGCGATGGACGCAGGCGTCTTCGCGACGACGCAGGTGGCGGCGTGCGCGACGGCGAACTGCTGGAGCGTGTATGGAACGGGGCTGCCAAACGCTCCGGCTGTGCAGCTTGCCGCTTCGGCTGCGATGCCGACCGGCGATGGACGCACGGGCGAGCTGCGCGTGGCAACGTATGGCCGCGGCGTGTGGCAGATACCGCTGCTTACTGCATCGGGCGCGGCGCAGCCTGCGATGACACTGTCGCCGCCGTCGCTGAGCTTCGCGAGCCAGCAGGTCTCGACGGCGAGCGCAGCGCAAATCATCACGCTCACCAACAGCGGCTCGGCGGCGCTGAGCGTCAGCCAATTGGCTATCTCGCAGACGCCACTGCCGCTGGGGCCGCAGGCGGAGTTCACCTCGACGGACACATGCGTGGGAGCGAGCATCGCCGTGGGGCAGAGCTGCACGATCAGCGTCCGCTTCGTGCCCGCCGCATCCGGCACGCGCGCGGCGACGATGATCATCTACGCCAACGTCGCCGGAGGACAGGCCACCGTCCCACTCTCTGGCACGGCGACAGCGGCGGGCGTTGTGGTGCTTACTCCCACGTCGCTTGCGTTTCCGCAGACGGCGGTGAATGCGACGAGCGCGGCAGAGAACATCACCGTCTCGAACACTGGCGGCGCTGCGGTGGCGCTTGGATCGCCAGCGTCGAGTGGCGACTTCGCGATTGCAGCGAACACCTGCGCGGCGACGCTTGCGCCGAACACTGGATGCACGGTCGCAATTGCGTTTGCGCCGACGGCATCGGGCGCGCGCACCGGCAGCTTCACCATCACCGGCGGAGGCGATGTGCTGACAGCCGCGCTCAGCGGAACGGCGGTGCTGCCCGCAACCGACGCGCTCTCGCCGCCGTCGCTCACCTTTGGCGCACAGGCGCTGGGTACAGGCAGCGCGGCGCAGCAGGTGACGCTGACCAACAACGGCGACGTTGCGCTGACGCTGATCTCTGCGCAGGCGACGGGCGACTTCACGGCGGCAAACGCCTGCGGCAACTCGCTGGCCGCTCATGCGACGTGCGCGGTCAGCGTGGTCTTTCAGCCGAAATCGCTGGGCGCGGCGGCGGGCACGCTGATCGTCGCCGACCAATACCGCACGCAGACGGTCGCGCTCAGCGGCGTGGGCGTTGCGCCGGCGGGCGTCTCGCTGTCGCCTCTGTTCGGGCTTACGTTTCCGGCGACCGGAGTGGCGTTAAGCTCCGCGCCGCAGACGGTCACGCTCACCAACAGCGGCGGTGTTGCGCTGGCGATCAACACACTGGCGGTGAGCGGCGACTTCAGCGTCGTGCCGGGCTCGAACACCTGCGGCAGCGCGCTGGCCGTGGGAGCGTCATGCAGCTTGCAGATTGCCTTTACACCAACTGCGGGAGGAACGCGCACGGGCGCATTGACCATCAGCGACAACGCGCCGGGCGCGCCGCAGACGCTTACGCTTGCGGGAGCGGGTGTGGACTTCAGACTGGCCGCGAACGGCGCGGCGTCGGCGACGATATCGAGCGGGCAGAGCGCGGCGTTCCCTCTGCTGTTTACCTCGGGCCCCGCCGTTGCGGGGCAGTCAGTGGCGCTGGCATGTGCGGGCGCGCCGCTCAACTCGACATGCAGAGTGGTGCCGCAAACGCTTGCGGTCGATGGCAACACAACCACGGTCGCAGTGACGGTTCTGACCGGAACAACCAGCGCGACAGTACGTCCCGACGGACGCTTTGGCGGTCGGCAGATCCTCTGGGCAGCATTGCTGATGCCTGTGGGCCTGTTTGCGGCGCGCAGAAGAAAGATCCTTCCCGCGCTGGTGGCCTGTCTGCTGCTGATGGCTTCGGGGTGCGGCGCGGGCCGGCTGATTCCCGCAGCCTCGAACCCGGGCGCGGGGGGTGGAGGCGCGGCGACTCCTGCGGGCAGCTACAACATCACTGTTACGGCGACGGGGGCGGGGCTGGCGCGGAGCGTCGGTCTTACGCTGATTGTGCAGTAGGGGGTGAGAGGGTTCATCCCATCCACATCACCCGGTTTGTAGTGGAACAAATTGCTTTGTCATCCTGAGCGAAGCAACCAACGGGAGCGCAGTCGAAGGACCTGTATTTTCTCCTATCCCAGCAAGAATTTACCGCGCACAGAAAGAATGCAGGTCCTTCGACTCGCCTGTGGCTCGCTCAGGATGACAAATTTTAAGGGTACTCAGAATGAACAAGCTGATTGAGACCCTTCGCCGAGGACGACAATCTTTTTAGGCGCTTAGCAGTGAACGATCTTCGAGGAGTCGATCGCGCGTGTTGCGTTACGGGTGTCGATGACCAGGTTTGCCTGTTCGACGATCTCGGCGAAGTCGTAGAGCGAGTGGTCGGTGTGGACCAGCACGCAGTCGAACTCGCCTACCTTGTCGAGCGGCGTGGACCGCATGTCGAGGGCGTAGTGGCGGCCGTGGCCGACCTTCTCGAAGAAGGGGTCGTTGTAGGCGACCTCGGCTCCCTGGTGGCGGAGCATCTCGATGATCTCGAGCGCGGGCGACTCGCGCAGGTCGTCGACATCGCGCTTGTAAGCGACGCCGAGCACAAGCACCTTCGCTCCCTTGAGCGGGATGCCTTTGCGCTTCAGCGCGCGCGCCGTGGTCTCGATGACGAACTGCGGCATGGCCTCGTTGACCGCGCCTGCCAGCTCGATGAACTTTGCCTGGAAGCCGAACTGCTTTGCCTTCCAGTTGAGGTAGAAGGGGTCGACCGGGATGCAGTGTCCGCCGACTCCGGGGCCGGGGTAGAAGGCCTGGAAGCCGAAGGGCTTGGTTCCGGCCGCCTCGATCACCTCCCAGATGTCGATGCCCATCTTCAGGCAGAGCTGCTTCATCTCGTTGACGAGCGCGATATTCACCGAGCGGTAGATGTTTTCGAGCAGCTTGGTCATCTCGGCCGCGGCGGGCGTGGAGACCTCGACCGTCCTGGCGAAGACCGAGCCGTAGAGCGCGGCGGCTGCCGCGGTGGCGCGCGCGTCGACGCCGCCGATCACCTTGGGGATCTCGCGGCGCGGCGTAATCATATTGCCGGGATCCTCGCGCTCGGGAGAAAAAGCGACCATCACGCCGTCCAGCGCGGTGGAGGCGCGGCTGGCGCCCACCGCCACCGGCCCGCTGCGCAGCACCCGCACCCCTCTGGCGCGGCCGTGCCGGTTGATGGTCTCGACGATGATCTCCTCGGTCGTCCCCGGATAGGTTGTGCTCTCAAGCACCACGAGCTGGCCGTTGCGCAGGTGCGGCGCGATCGCCTCGATGGTCGAGGTGACGTAGCTCATGTCGGGCGCGTGGTCATCCTTGAGCGGGGTCGGAACGCAGATCAGGATGGCGTCCATCTGAGCGATCTCTGCGAAGCCGGAGGTGGCGCGGAAGCCGGACTTCTGCGCCGCGCGGATGTGGCCCGTCTCGATGCGGTGGATGTAGGAGCGGCCGTCGTTCAGGCTCTCCACCTTCGTTGTGTCGATGTCGAAGCCGGTGACGCGAAACTTCTCTTCGCTGAAGAGCAGCGTAAGCGGCAGGCCCACGTAGCCCAGCCCGATGATGCCAACCTTTGCGGTGCGACGGTCGACGGCCTCCAGCCAGGCTGCCATGCTTTCAAGGCCGGCCGGACCTTCCGTGCCGGTCTGAGTGTCTGGAGTTCGTGCAAAGTTGATCGGGGTCACTCTATTTACTCTTCCTTGTTTTACTCTATGTCCGGTCCTGACGACCCAGCGAATTCGTCCCCGTACCAGGCTACGGTGCGGCGCAGGCCTTCTTCAAAGCCTACGTGAGGCACATAGCCCAGGCCATCCCGGGCGGCCGAGATATCCGCAAGCGAATCACGAACATCGCCCTCGCGCTCGGGTCCGTATATAGGTGGATGCCTGAAATCGAGTAAGGTTGCTAGCAACCCGAAGGTTTCGTTCAGCGTATGCCGTTGACCGCATGCGATATTGAACACGCGACCGGCTACAGAAGTTGCGGGGGCATCGAGCGCAAGCAGGTTGGCCCGCACCACATTGTCGATATGGGTGAAGTCGCGGCCCTGCTCGCCATCGCCGAAGATCGTGGGCCGCTCGCCGCGCATCATCATCAGGATGAACCGTGCCATGACGCCGGAGTAGGGCGAGTCGGGGACCTGACGCGCGCCGAAGATGTTGAAGTAGCGCAGGCACACCGTCTCCAGGCCATAGACCCTCCAGTAGGCCTGCATGTAAAGCTCGCCCGTCAGCTTTTGCACCGCATACGGCGACAGCGGCTGCGGACTCATGGTCTCTACGCGGGGAAACCCCGGCTGGTTCCCGTATGCCGACGAGGACGCCGCATAGGCGACGCGCTTGACCCCGGCCAGACGCGCGCCTTCCAGCAGATTGAAGGTGCCGCCGATGTTGGTCTCGTGGCTGGGACGCGGCTGCTTGACACTGCGCGGGACGCTGGGCAGCGCGCCCTGGTGCAGCACGTAGTCCATGCCCTCGCAGGCGCTGCGCACGGCGTCGGCATCGATCAGGTCCGCGTTGCGAAGATCGATGCGGTCGCGGATGGGGGCGAGATTCTTTTCGAGGCCGGTCTCGAAGTTGTCGAGGACGCGAACGGTTTCGCCGCGCTCGACGAGCGTATGAGCAAGATGCGACCCGATGAATCCCGCGCCGCCGGTAATCAGATAGCTGGCCAAAGTATTGAAGGAAGTCCTGTTAGATGTACTTATTTTTACCTATTTGACGCTGGGATGGAGAGAAGGACGCACTTTTCTGCTTAATGAACGTTCCGCGCAGCCCTTCACCACGTTGCCATCCTGAGGGAAGCCTTCTTCCAACCTTTGTCATCGTGAGGAAGTCCGGGTGCCCCATCCTTCACGAAGTAAAGGGTGGGAGGAACACCTTCTTGCCCGGTACGAACAAATTGATCCCACCCTTGCCATACGACAAGGATGGGGCACCCGAACATCGGCACCAAGCAAGTGAAATGCATGGTGAATGCAGGAACGCAGCCTACAGAAAGCCTATGGCCGGCGCAGGCCGTAGACGCTTACCGTCTGGGCGGAGCCGTTGCGATGCTCGATCTCATCGCCGATGCGCTTTGCTTCGGCATCACGATGATTCTCCCTCAGAAAGTCGCGGTAGAGCGTCAAGGCGTTTGTCAGAAGAGGGTGGCCTGCGGGTAGGTCGAGGCGAAGGACACGCAGGCCTTCGCGCAGGTCCTGCTCTGCATCGACGCGGTCGCCGGTGCGGTCTTCCGCAAAGCCGAGCGCCATGTGCGTCTGGCCCGAAGCGAACGAGTCGGCATCGAAGTTTTTGCCGACGATCTGCATTGCCAGCTTTGCGGCGCGCAGGCCTTCGCCGCAGTGACTGTTCTGGCACGAGGCATAGACGAACGTCACCATCGCCGACGCTCGGCTCTCGTCGGTCGCATCGGGCAACGTTGCCATGGCGTGGACCGCCTGCGCTGAGTAGCGCTCCGCCAGCTTGTTCTTGCCCATGAGGAGGTATCCATCGGCAAGCCATGCCTGCGCCCGCGCAATCTGCAGGGGCTCGCCGAGTTTTTCGAAGATGGCCAGCGAACGCTTGCGGCAGTTCTCCTGTGCATCGAGTTGCCCGGTCATTCCATACAGAGAGCCCAGGTCGCCCAGCGTTACGGCATAACTCTCCAGCGCATGGCCGCGCTCGAACAGGCCAAGAGCGTGCGTGTAGGCGGTCTCGGCTTCAGTGAACTGCGCAAGGTCCTGATAGGCGGAGGCCATCTTTGCCCACAGATTGCCAAGCTGGGTCTCGGTCAGCTTCAGATCGGCTGCGTTAGCGATTGTCGTTTGATAGCGGGCGATACGCTGCGCTGTGTCCTGCGACCCGGGGAGCGGGACAACGGCATGTGCCGGGATTACAGACAAGGATGCGGCAAGCAGCGACGTCAGGGCGCGTGTGCGCGTCGCTCCGCGCAGGAAGGAGGGGCAGCATCGCATGGCTCACCTCGTGTGAGGAGAGACGCGGGCCACGTCACGAGGTTCCGCAAATGTGACCAGTTCGCAAAGAGCAGGGACGAAGTGACGAATGACGGTTTAAGGGGAAGCTCGTCGAGCCTGGTATTTGCTCGCCGGTTGACTGTTGCCGAAGGAAGAAGCTCGTGCCTATTTCAATATGCGGCCGTTGCGCAGGTGGAAGCGTTCGCCGCGCCACACGATGGTGTCGCCGGCGAAGCTCCACGCCCAGAAGCCGAGGGCGAACAGGTCGCGCACCGGCAACAGCCACAGGTCGCGCAGCACCTGGCGGTCGCCGAGCATGCCGACGCCGATCGCGAGCGCCACGGCCACGCGCACCAGAACGGCGAGGGTGAGCAGCGTGAAGCTCTCGAAGACGAAGCCGCTGGCGATGCAGGCGAAGATGGCCCACGGCTGGCAGTAGGTGATGCCAAGCCCCACGTAGCCGAGCTTGCGCGAGTCGCGCGTGGATCGCGACCAGCGCAGCTGATGGTCGACGAAGCCGCGGAAGGTATATGCGGGTACGGAGGTCTCGACCACCTCGTCGCAGAGCTCCACGCGATAGCCGGCGGCGGCGATGCGCGCGCCCATCTCGTAGTCGTCGGCGAGGTACTCGACGAGGGGTTCGAGCCCGCCGGCAGCGTTGAGCGCAGTCTTCGTCGTCGCCAGCGTCGAGCCCAGTCCAAAGCGGATGCCGCCTTCGAGCTTCCGCGCCGTGAGCACGCCGGGGAAGAACTCGGTGGAGATACCCAGCGCTTCAAGCCGCGACCACAGGCCCGCGCGGTCGGCGCTGTGGCCGATGTAGGGAGCGGTGACCATGCCGACGGGCTTCGCTTCGCCGCGCGGCGCGAAGACGTTCATCACGCGCGTCAGATAGTTTGGCGAGACGAGGATGTCGCTGTCGTTTACGATCACGTGCTCGTACCGCGCCTCGGGCAACATCTGTACCAGGTTGCTGACCTTGCCGCTGGTGCCCAGCCGTTGGGCGCAGAGCACGAGCCGAATCGCACGCTCGGGGAACTCGGCCATCAGGCGGTGGATCTCGGCGACGGCGGGGTCGTCCATGCTCGAGACGCCGAAGACGATCTCGTAGGCGCTGGAGTACTCCTGCTTGCAGTGGCTGACGAACCCGGCGTACATGCGCTGGTCCACGCCCTTGACCGGCTTCAGGATGGTGACGCCGGGGGCGAACTCCCCAGTCTGCGCGCGTCGCCGCACGGTGCGGTCGAAGTCCCGTGCGCTCCAAAGCGCCAGCGCCATGTAGACGATTCCGGCTACGGCGAGCAGCGCCGTGACACCTGCAATCCATGTCGCCAGCATCTTTTCAGTCTACCGGCTCGGGGAGAATGCGTGTGTTCGTTGTTGTTTCGTTCTACCTGTTTATTAAAAGTGTCAGCCTGAGCGAGCCGCAGCGGAGAGCCTGCCCTGAGCGAAGTCGAATGGGAAGGACCTGCATTGTGCAATTTTCCCCAGCAACAAATCGGCGGGTGCCCATCCTTCACGAAGTGAAGGGTGGGATGAATTTCGTTCGTGCCCGTTCGTGCCTGGTTCCTCCCACCCTTCGCGATGAAACCGCGAAGGGTGGGGCACCCGGCGAAGCGGATTCATCCAAAGCGAGCTTAAGTCGAGGATCGCAACGACGCTTTGTCATGGAAGAACTTTTACTTCGTCTGCACCGATCGAATCCTGCTCACCAGATCGGCGAGCCTTGCCTGATCGGCGTCGCTGACGGCGACGGCTTCGAGGTCGCCAGTGACGAAGCCGTCCACGTGAAAGCCGGAGCGCTCGGCGCGCAAGCCCTTCAATGGAATTGCAGAGGATCGCTGCTGAACGAAGACCGAGACGCGATGCTTGCCGAGGCTATAGAGAAGCTGCGCCACCGGGCGATTATGCAGGTAGGTCAGGTTGGCTCCGTCCAGCGTTGTATCCGCCGGAAGGTTCTCCGGAAGATTGAAGCTGAACGGCAGCTTGCCCTGGAACCACGGTTTGACGGTATGCCTGTCAGACGAGATCACCTGCGGCGGCGCATTGGCTGCGAGTGTGGCGATGTGCTGGTCGCATACCTCGCTTACGGTCTGCGACGACAGAAGAGCTGACCGCTGCCAGACACCGGCACCGATGGCGAGAAAGAGCACAGCGGCAGCTGCGCCCCAACCTAACGTTCCCCACCGGCCTTTATCGGACGACCTTGTCTCCGTCGCGCGACGGGCTTCTTCAGATCGTTCACGCTCCTGCTTTGCCATGCCGGCAAGCCGCTCCTTGAGGCCGGGCGGGGCGGTGTAGCGCTGGCCCGTTCTTGCGACCGTGGTCTTCAGCAATGCCTGTGCCAGCGCGTTTGAGGTGCAGGGCGGGCACGCGGCAAGGTGCTCGTTGACGCTGGCCATTTGCGCGGAAGAGAGCTCGCCGTCGGCCAGCGCGCTTAGGGTTGCCGCACTCAGATGCTCGGTCATGCGCCGGTCCCCCTGACTGCCGGACGATAGGTGTTGAGCGATTCACGCAGTTGCTGCCGCGCGCGCGAGATGCGCGACATCACTGTGCCAATGGGAACGTCGAGTACGGCAGCGATCTCCTTGTACTTCATCTCTTCGACGTCGCACAGCAGAACGACCTCCAGCAGTTGCGGCGGAAGCTGCTCCATTGCCGCTTCGACGGCGGCACGGTCGGACATACGCAACAGGTTTACTTCGGGCGACTGCCTGTCGATCACAGCCTCGGGATACGCAGCGGGGCCGGAGTCGTCCTGCTCGTTCAGCTCATCGTCCAGCGCTACTGTTCTTCGCGCCGCGAGTCCCGCACGTGATGTAAGAAAGGTGTTGCGCAGGATGCGGAAGATCCAGGAGCGAAAGTTTGTGCCTGCTTCAAAACCGGCAAAGCCGCGCAGGCCTTTGAGAAACGTCTCCTGCACCAGGTCCTCCGCCTCGGCTGGATTGCGGCAAAGCCACGAGGCCACGTTATAGAGCGAAGGCAGCAGCGGCAGCGCGAGGTCCTCAAACGCAGGCGTTTGAACCGCACCTTCTGTAGCCGCGCGTTTCCAGGGCAACAACCGCATCGCCTGACTCGCCTCTCCTCTCGCTCTAACGATGAGAACCGGGGGGCCCTGAATTTATTTCATCGCGAATGAAATAAATTCCTCTGCCCGCAGTTTACGTCGGCAGAGGAGCTACGAGATGAAGAATAACGATAACCCCACGCCCACGCACGAGCCATCAACAACAACAGAGACAGCCGCGAACGACGGGATCGACCGCAGAAACTTTCTGAGCTGCATGGCCTGGGCAGGCACCGGCCTGCTGTGGACGATGGCAGGCGGAGTCCCCACGTCCAAACTGTTTGCCGCGACCGGCCAGGCCGCGCACACCGCCAGCTCCAGCTTCAGCTTTGTGCAGATCAGCGACAGCCACATCGGCTTCAACAAGGCCGCCAACCAGGATGTTACGGGCACGCTGAAGACGGCGATCGACAAGATCAACGCCCTCCCCACAGCGCCTGACCTTCTGCTGCATACGGGCGACATCACGCAGTCTTCCAAGGCGAGCGAGTTCGACACCGCGCAGCAGATCGTCAGGGGCGCGCGCGCCGGGCAGACCTTCTACGTTCCCGGCGAGCACGACACCGCCATCGACGACGGCGCGCTGTACCGCGAGCGCTTCGGCAAAGGCACGGTGGGCAACGGCTGGTACAGCTTCGACCACAAGGGCGTGCACTTCATCGGGCTGAACAACGTGCTTCAGATCGATGCCATGGGCAAGCTGGGGCCGGATCAGTTGAGCTGGCTCAAGAAAGATCTCGCAGCGCTCTCCGCCTCGACGCCGATCGTCATCTTCGCGCACATTCCGCTGTGGATGGTCTACCCGGAGTGGGGCTGGGGTACGCAGGACGGCGCGGAGGCGCTCTCGTACCTCAAGCGCTTTGGCTCGGTCACGGTGCTCAACGGCCACATTCACCAGGTGGTGCAGAAGGTCGAGGGCAACGTGGCGTTTCACACCGCAACCTCGACGGCGTTTCCGCAACCTGCCCCGGGCAAGGCTCCGAACGCCGGGCCGATAGTGGTGCCCGCTGGCAAGCTGCGCAGCGTCCTCGGCATCACCGAGGTGAACTACATCGCGCGCCACAGCCATCTCGCCATCATCGACGCATCGCTGGATAAGTCATAGACATGCAACGTTGGAACATTGTCTTTTATTCGACGATAACGCTTGCGCTATCGCTCGTGCTGGCCCGCGTTCATCCCTTCGGTGACGCGGGCCTCTATGCCCAGACAAAGACGCCGCAGAGCAGCATCATGCAGCACTCCTCAGTACCGCCGGAGGTGCGTGCGACGCTGATCGCCAAATGCGCGGACTGTCACTCCACGCAGACGCGCGCGCCATTCTACGGCCATCTCGCGCCGTTCTCCTGGCTGATGGAGCGCGACATCATGAAGGCACGCGACGAGATGAACCTCACCCTGTGGGACACCTACTCCGCCGACAACCGGCAGACGCTGACGGCGAAGATCGTGCAGCAGGCGCGCTCGCGCAAGATGCCCGTATTGCAGTACACACTGATTCATCGCGACGCCAACCTTACCGACGCAGAGATTCAGCGTCTCGTTGCGTGGTCGCACGAGATGTCTCCTGCTACGCCTGCTGACTCCGGAGCGTCGCTTTCGCCGGGCGATGCCGCGCGAGGCAAGCAGGTCTTTGAGAAGCGATGCACCGGATGCCATGCGATCGAAACCAGTCGCGAAGGCCCGGCGCTGGGCGGCGTCTATGGCAGAAAATCAGGAAGCTATGCGGGCTTCGTATACTCCGACGCACTGAAGAAGGCTGGCATCGTATGGAACGACACCACACTCGACCAGTGGCTTACCGATCCCGACGCTTTTGTATCCGGTAACAACATGGACTTCCATGTCGCTAAGCCGCAGGAACGCAAGGACGTCATCGCCTTTCTCAAGACCGTGAAATGAACGATGGCCGGGTACCTACTGTATCCGAGAAAAGTGCCATCCTGAGCGAAGCGGCGCAACCGCGCAGTCGAAAGGACCTGTATTTCGCATCTCCCAAGGAGTAATCCATTGGCACGTGCAAAATGCAGGTCCTTTCGACTTCGCTGCGCTCCGCTCAGGATGACAAAATACTGGGACTGCACTGCCGGGTGCCCCATACGTGCAGTTTCATCGCATGTGTGGGACATTCGCGCAACGCGCGAACCGTCTTCCCCCATCTGCCTCACCGCTCATTCATACCGCAAGGCCTCGATCGGGTTCAGATTGGCGGCCTTCCACGCCGGGTAGATCCCGAAGATCAGCCCGATGCCGCACGAACAGGCGAAGGCCGTGAAGATCCATGCCGCCGACAGCGCCGCCGGAAAGA
Organism: Acidobacteriota bacterium; assembly: GCA_018268895.1. Lineage (NCBI taxonomy): Bacteria > Pseudomonadati > Acidobacteriota > Acidobacteriota bacterium. The sequence continues at coordinate 316,230 of JAFDVP010000007.1, forward strand.
AGAAGTGGATCGAGTAGCCGATCAGGCTTCCGCCGAGCACGCCGATGATGCCGCCGACGGCGCACAGCGTCATCGCCTCCAGCGTGAACTGCGTCATAATCATGGGCCTGGTTGCGCCGATGGCCTTGCGCACACCGATCTCGCGCGTGCGTTCCGTCACCGAGACCAGCATGATGTTCATCACGCCCACGCCGCCCACCATCAGCCCCACGGCCGAGAGCGACAGCATCAGCGCGAATAAGCCAAAGGTGATCTGGTCCCACAGCCGCGTCAGCGAGTCGGTGCCGAAGATGGCGAAGTTGTCCGGCGCGTCGTTCTTCACCTTGCGCCTGCGCCGCAACAGCTCCTCCAGTTCGTCCTGCACCAGCGCCTTGTTCTTCTGGTCGTCGAACTTCAGGCTGATCCAGTAGTCCAGCACCTCGGGGTGGATCTTGTGGAAGGTCGTCACCGGGAAGTACGCCTTGTTGTCCTCGGGGTTCTTACCTCCTCCAAAGGCCTGCGGACGCTTGCCCATCACGCCGATGACCGTAAACACCATGCCGCTGATGGTGACGTCCTTGCCGATGGGGTCCTGCACGTCGAAGAGCATGTCCGCGGTATCGTTGCCGAGCACGACGACGTTGGCGGCGCGCTCCACGTCGCCGTCTTCAAAGAAACGCCCTTCCTTGATATCGAGATCGTAGACGTCCTTCACGCTCGCCGTGTCGCCTTCGAGCACCGTGCCCTCGATATTTTTGGAGCCGTACTTCACCGCCACAGTGCCCTGCACGCCGCGCTGGTCGCGGTACTGCAAACCCGGCGTTACGGCGACGACGTGCGGCAGGTCTCGCATCGCCATGGCGTCGTCGTAGGTCAACTGCTTGCGCGTCAGCATCTCGGTCGTCGGGCGCACGCCGATCACGGGAAAGCGGAAGACCCAGATGACGTTGGTCCCCAGCGACTCCACCAGGTTCGAGACGTTCGAGTTCAGGCCATTGATGACCGACGAGATGATGATGACGGTCATCACGCCGATGACGATGCCAAGAATCGTCAGGCCGCTGCGCAGCTTGTTGGCGCGCAGTGTGTCGAGCGCCATCGTTACCGTCTCTTTTGTATCGGCGATTCGCATCTCAATCCGCCCTCAACGCCACAATCGGGTCCAGCATGGCAGCCTTTCGCGCAGGATAGACGCCGAAGAAGATCCCCGTACTGGTGGCCATGAACAACCCGGCAAAGACGCTCCACACGGCGACGGCCGAGGGGAACCCGGCGAGGATGGTGACCGCCTCGGCGACGATGATTCCTCCCATCACGCCGAAGATGCCTCCTACCAGCGCCATCGTGCCCGACTCGATCAGGAACTGCATCATGATGTCCTTCGGCCGCGCGCCCAGCGCCTTGCGGATACCGATCTCGCGCGTGCGCTCGGTCACGCTCACCAGCATGATGTTCATGATCACGATGCCTCCGACCACCAGCGCAATCAGCGCCACGCCACCGGCGACGGCGCCGAAGGAGCTTGCGATCATGCTGAAGAAGCCGACCAGCGTGTTGTTCGTGTCCAGCTCAAAGGAATCGGGCGCGCCGGGAGCGTCGTGCCGTTTGGCCCGCACCAGCACCCGCACCTCGTCGGCCGCAGTCTCCAGCACCTCGCCCGCGGCGCCGGCCTTCACGTAGATCGTCAGCGTCTTCGATGTGCCGTAGCTCTGCTGATACGCCGTCAGCGGCACGGCGACCCAGTTGTCCTGGCTGGCGCCGAAGGTGCTCCCCTGCTTTTCGCTGACGCCGATCACGGTATAAGGCTGGCCGTCGACGCGCAGCTCCTGCCCGATAGGGTCGACGCCCGCAAACAGGTGGTCCTGGATGTCGGTGCCGATGATGGCCACGTGCGAGGCGTGCTCCTCATCGGCGTCGGTAAAGCCGCGCCCCTGCTCGATGTTCAGGTTCTGGAGCGAAGGCATCTGCCAGGTATAGCCGCGGATGGTGGTATCGGTCGTCGATTGTGTGCCGCGGACGACCTTGCCGGTCGACGCCTGCTGCGCGCCAATACCCGTGCACAGCTTGCAGTTTGCGGCGACGTACTTGTAGTCGTCGAAGAGGACGTTCTTGCGCTTCTGAAACTTCTGGTACTCCTCGGGGCTGGTGATGATCTGCGGCATCTTCGAGACGGTGAAGACGTCCGCCCCATAACTGGAGAGCTTGGTCGTCACATAGGTGTTAGCGCCGTTGACCAGCGTGACCACAGCAATGACGCTGGTCACGCCGATGACGACGCCCAGCAGCGTCAGCACCGAGCGCAGCTTGTTGGCCCACAAGGACTGCAGGGCGATTTTGACGGCTTCCTTGAATTCCATAGCTGTTTTTTTAACTTCTTCTGGTGATGGACAGGCTTGAGGGTATCAGTCCGGCCGGGGGAATGCGATACCGTCCATCCCACAGAGAATACGTATTTTGCCGGAGAAGGTTCCTCGATTTCGCAGGTTTCCGGCGGTTCTGCTACCCCGACAGTTGTTGGACAATGCCTGGGTGCTCTGCGCAGGATGGTAGGATGGGAAGCAGGAAAAGGAGAGTCGAATGAGTTCGTCGCATGAATCGGAGCCCTGGATCGACCGCTGGTGGCCCGCGCTGGTCATCGCGTTTGGTCTGCTGTTTGTCACCTTCCTGGTCAGCTTCCACCCTCTCGGCTAACCATTGGTCTTCACAGAGCAGGCTGCCAGATGCCTGCTTCCGTCAGGTTTAAATGTTGATGGCCCCGGAACCGTGTTCGCGGTTCACGGGGCCATTCGGTTTTTGCAGACGGCCCGTAAGCCGAATTCTGTTTTAGACGATCATTCCTCTACGCGACGCATTACTGCGGCGCTTTAGCAACCTACCCGCAGGTTTCGGCTGCCCCTTGCGGGGCCTCTCCGCCTGGGCGCACCGGGCCGATACGCCTTTGCCGCCTGGAGAGTGACGGCGAAGTCCCTGCCTATTTGGTCTTGCTCCGTGTGGGGTTTACCATGCCGCGTCTGTTACCAGCCGCGCGGTGCGCTCTTACCGCACCTTTTCACCCTTACCCCAATCTTGCGATTGAGGCGGTATGTTCTCTGTTGCACTGGCCGTCCGGATGGCTTGAACCATCCGTCCCGGACGTTATCCGGCACACTGCCCTGCGGAGTTCGGACTTTCCTCCCCCGCGCTCGCCTTGCGGTCCGCGCGGCAGCGATCGTCCGGCCGCCTGCATGGTTAAAGTCTATCAGGTCAGCAAGGTAGCCGGGTGCCCCATATCTGGCGGTCTTATCGCCAGATGTGGGATCATTTGAGCGAAGCTCGAACCTCTTCCTAACCCACCCAAATTAGGGGTATTACGCTCGGGTGCCCCATCCTTCGCAGTTCCATCGCGAAGGGTGGGATGAACACTCTACAAATCAGCACGAACGTATTCATCCCACCCTTGCTTCGCAAGGATGGGGCACCCGGGCAGTTGTGAGACGAGTAGTGCTGTCCGTCACAAGTAAGTTGACAGATTCAGCGGTCATCGCTACCCTCACCCCTAAGATGATTAGGGAAGAAAACAACGACTCCGGCGCACTCTTGCAAGGCACGTTGGAGATGCTCGTTCTCAAGTCCCTGCTGCGCGGCCCACTGCACGGCTACGCGGTAGCGGAGTGGATCCACCAGACATCGCAACAGTTGCTGAAGGTGGAGGAGGGTGCGCTCTATCCGGCGTTGCACCGGCTCGAACTTCGTGGCCTGCTCAAAGCCGAGTGGGGTGCTTCGGAGAACAACCGCCGCGCCAAGTTCTACCAGCTAACCGCTGAAGGACACAAAAAGCTCACCGCCGAATCGCAGCGCTGGGCGCGGCTCTCAGCGGCAGTAGCGTTTGTCATGCAGGCTTCGTAAGGAGAACATATGCTTCCTGCGATACATGAGTTTTTGGGGCGCATGAAGTCGTTGTTTCGCAGGCAGAGTATGGACCGCGAGATGACGGAGGAGCTGGAGTTCCATCAGGCGCTGATGCGCGAGCGTCTCGAGCGAGAGGGCCGCTCGCAGGCCGAGGCTGTCGCCGCGACGAAACGCGCATTCGGCAACGCCAGCCGCTGGCAGGAGCGGCTGCGCGAGGTATGGCAGTTCCGCGCGCTGGAAAACGTCGTCCGCGACATAAAATTTTCGACTCGCCTGCTGGCGAAGTCGCCGGGGTTTACAGCGATCGCTCTGCTGACGCTTGCGCTCGGCGTAGGCGCGAATACGGCGGTCTTCTCGCTCATCAACGGCCTTCTGTTGCGGCCGTTGCCAGTGCCCGACGCCGCACAGATGGTGGTGCTGCGCACGGAAGAGGGTGGCCCGCAGCCGGAGTACGCGTTCTGTACGCCTTACTTTCGCGGCCTCGAAGCGCGTCGCGATGCGTTTACGAATGTCTTTGCTTACAACGACGACACGCTACAGGTGAAGGGGCCGTCGGGCAACGAGAATATCCGCGGCGCGCTGGTGAGCGGACAGTACTTTGAAGCGATGCAGGTTGCGCCTCTGCTGGGCCGCTATCTGACGCCTGCCGATGACCAGGTTGGCGGAAGCCCGGAGGGGCTCGCCGTTGTCATCAGCGAAGCCTTCTGGAGCCGCTGGTTCGACCGCGCCACCGATGTGGTCGGACGCAAGCTGGTGATCGCCAATACGCCATTCACCGTCGTCGGTGTGATGCCTAAGCGGTTTACGGGAGCCGACCCGACGCAGAGGCCCGAGATCTACGCTCCCCTGTCGGCCGACCCGATCATCGACGCGCCGCGAGACCACATCAACGCCGGGGTTCACGCATGGTGGCTGACGGTGATGGCACGTCTCAAGCCCGGCGTAACGCAGGAGCAGGCCAATGCCGCGCTGCTTCCAGTGTCGATGCCGATCCTGCTTGAGTCGACAAACGATCCCAGGCACATCACGGAAGCGGAGAAGGGTCACTTCCACTTTACGGTCGAGTCAGGCTCCAACGGCTTCGCTTACGTGCGCGTCCTCTTTCGCAAGCCGCTAGTCGCCATGTTCGCCATGTGCGGAGGAATTCTTCTGCTCGCCTGCCTCAACCTGACCAGTCTGCTGATGGCGCGCGGTGCCGCTCGCGAGCGCGAGCTGGCGACGCGGCTCGCACTGGGAGCCACACGCAGCCGCCTGATCCGGCAACTGCTGGTCGAGAGCCTTCTGCTCGCCGTAGCGGGAACCGCATTCGGCCTCGCGCTCGCCCCGGTCGTAAGCCACTCGCTGGCCGTGATGCTGATGGGAGGAAGGGACGCGGCGCAGGGCGTCGCCCTCGATACCTCGCTCGACATGCGCGTCTTCCTCTTCGCAGCGATCATCTCCGTTGCGGCGGCGGTTGTGATCGGCCTTGTTCCGGCACTACAGGCGACCGGCGGCGACCTGAACAGCCACATCAAGGAAGGCCAGCACGCAAGCAACGCGCGCGAACGCAACAAGACGCTCCCGCGTGTGCTGATGGCGTCGCAGGTGGCGCTTGCACTGGTGCTTGTCACGGGCGCGGGGCTGCTGGCGTCGAGCCTGGTCAAGCTCTATCGCGCAGGCCTCGGCTTCGATCCCAAAGGTCTGGTGAACATCACCTTCAGCATGGACAAGCAGCAACTGGATGGCGATCAGCTGATGGAGATATACCGCCAGATCGGCGACGGGCTGCGCGCACAACCCGGCGTGAAGGACGTGAGCTTCGAGTCAATGGTTCCGTTGTCGGCGCGGGGATGGAACGGCTACTACCAGGCCCCCGGCGGAGGTCAGCACCTGCTGTGGCTCAACGGTATCGGGCCCGATTACTTCAAGACCATGAGGACCCCTCTGCTGCAAGGTCGCGAGTTCGCCTGGAGCGATACCAAGGCATCGGGCTCGAAGATGATTCTCAACGAGACTGCGGCAAAGCAGCTCTTCCCCGAGGGCAACGCCGTTGGACGGCAGGTGATCCACACCAGAAGCAAGGCTATGTTCGAGGTGGTGGCCGTTGTGGGAGACACAAAGTATCGCGATGTGCGCACGCCTGCCGGGCCGGTGGCCTACGTGCCCATGCAGCAGATTGAGGAGGCGAAGCCGTCGCTGACGGCCGTGCTGCGCGTCGACGGCCCTGCGGCCCCGCTGGCCGCCGCCGCGCGCTCGCTGGCAGCGCGGCTGGCCCCTGCGATTCCCGCTCCCGTGATGCGTCCCGTCGACGAGCTGATAGAAAGCTCGGTCGGCGCGGAGAGAATGATGGCTGTGCTCGGCCTCTTCTTCGCCGCCTGCGCCCTGCTGGTGACGGCCATTGGCCTCTACGGCACGCTGGCCTACGCCACGGCGCGACGTACCAGCGAGATCGGCATTCGCATGGCCCTCGGGGCACAGCGCTCACGAGTGATGGCGATGATCTTCCGCGAGAACGTTATGGTCGCGGTGATCGGCTGCGGAGCTGGTGTGGCCGCCGCCGTTATGCTCTCAAAGGTGCTCGCGAGCTTTCTGTACGAGACGTCGCCACGCGACCCCGTGGTCTTCGCCGGATCGATCGTAGCGCTGACGGCCGTCGCCTGCGCAGCCTCATTCCTGCCTGCGCTGCGGGCCTCGCGGATCGAGCCGGTCACGGCGATCCGTTACGAGTAAAACCCAGGGTCTCGCACCGAACATCGACCGGTACCCACCCCTTCGCAGATTGATTGCGAAGGGCGTGAATACCTCTCACCCAACGGCTGACGGGAATTATGCCGGCCAGATGCAGTTCGTCACCTATGTCTACGATCAGGACGGGCAGCTCATCACTCGTGCAGGAAACGAAGTCCACACCAATCTTTCGCGGGCAGAATATGCAGCGCTGTTTCGCGGCGGGCTGCATTTCGTTCAGCAGATCAGTGTTCCCGACAAGAAATTATTATCTCCGCATCGGCGTGCACGACATGGATGGAGACCATGCAGGCACAGTGGAATTCCCTGTCGCGGCAGTCCGAAACCTTCCCCCGGAGTCAATAGGCGGTAGCCGGCCCACGAATATCCAAAAATAGAGCGAAGCAGGCAATCGCCTGGGTCTTCACAGCAAACGGGCTCCCGCCCGTCACGGTTAGCATAGGACCATGCAGCAACTCACCGTCGGCAGCAGGCAGCGGATCGATATGGAGACGTGGGAGCGCCGTGCGGTCTTCAACCTCTTCAGCACATTTGCCGAGCCTTACCACGGCGTGTGCCTTCGCGTGGACTGCACGGAGACCTTTCGCTACGCGAAGCAGCATCGCCTCTCAGTGTTTTTGTCGCTGGTGCATCGCTCGCTTGCGGCCGCGCACATGGTGGAGAACTTCAGGACGCGCATCGTCGACGGTGCGGTGTGGCGCTATGAACGGATCAACGGCGGCAGCGCCGTGGGGCGCGCAAACGGAACCATTGGCTTCGGTCACTACAATTTTCACGATGACATCGGGGAGTTCGTGACCGAAGCCTCGCGCGTCGTGGACGAGGTGAAGCAGCGCGACGATCTGGACCGCTATCCCGACGTGAATCTGATTCGCTACTCGGTGCTGCCGTGGTTCGACTTCACCTCGATCTCGCACGCGCGCGATCTCTCGGGCAACGACTCCGCCCCGCGCATCACCTTCGGCAAGATCACCGAAGCGGATGGCCGCACTACCATGCCGGTGTCGATCCACGTGAACCATGCGCTGACGGACGGCCTGCACGTTGCACAGCTCGTCGAGCACTTTCAGAGGCTCTTGAATGGGCCAGAGTTAAGGCTCGGCTAGGGAGCCTCTTATTTGGTCCGCAAAGATCCCCTCAGCGGCTAGAGCGGTTTTCCTCAGGGGGTCGAGATGCTACCGGGTCTGGTTGCGTTCGCCACTACGGCAGTGAAGTCGTTGAGCGAGCAGGCGTAGGCGGGTGCAGGGCCGCTGCAGTTGGGGATGTAGATGGGCGAGATGGAAGGTTTCAGGCCGCCGGTGAGCGGCGTGAGGTTGCGGATCTGGTCGAGTGTCTGCGCGATGAAGAAGGCCTCGACGGTATCCGCATTGGTGCGGGCGTTGTGGTGCAGCTCGAAGACGAGCGCGGAGCCGGGCGGGGTGGCGTTGAAGGTCTCGTCGGAGACGAGCCAGTCGATGCGCAGCAGGCCGCCGAGCCAGGTGAGGTTGGCGTCGTGCGCGGAGAGGAAGTAGAAGCGCGGCAGGTCGGGCATCGTTTCAATGTGCGTGCCGGACTCTGTCTCGTGCGCCTTCGCTCTCAGTATGGAGCTTATTCTTTCCGCAAGTGGCCCCGCGGCCTGCTCGGCGTAGTAGGGCGTGCGCAGGATGAAGTCGTGGTAGCGCGTGTTCATCTCCATCAGCCGGTCGAGTGTGGGGCGTGAGACGCGGCCCCAGCCGACCTGCTGCATCGGCAGCCCTTCGACGTATTGGAGGAGGAAGTTTTCGGCGAAGTCAGCGCCCAGGGCGACGGCGCTCTCCTTGCTTGAGTCGCGGGGCACCAGCCGCGCGTTCGGACGCGCGGAGCCGGGCTGGCTCATGGTGGGTGCGGTGGCGACTTCGAGCATGGTGGCGCGAAAGTCGGGCTGGTTCGGCTTGCAATCCTTGTCGCTCGCGCTGCATGTGGTCAGGATGCTGTGCATCTCGGTGAGCGGCGCGGCGAAGGCGTGCTCGAACCACGCGGGCTGGTTGCCCATGCGCCCGCCGAGGGCGTCGGCGAGTCGCGCGCGGTCGAGGGTAGCGGGGTCCTGCGCGAGATCGGTGTGAACATCGATGACGCAGTTGGGCACGACAGCTGAGAGCGTTGCCTTTGCCGAGGCAATCGTGCGCGAGGTGTTGGTGGACTCGACGGAGATGCTGTCGCATCCGGCGCTGAGCAGCGAGGCGTAGCGCTGGCGGTAGAACTCACCCATGCGCCTGAGCGCGTCGATGCCGTGCGGCGTGAGTGTGCCTGGGGAGACGGACCATGCGGGCCAAGGCAGCGCGTTGAAGGCGCTGGAGCGCGTCTCGTTTTCGATGGGCGCGCGGACCCCATGACGTGCGAGGACGACGACGGCGCGGACCTCGTCGCCGGTTTGCGCGAAGGCCGGGAGGGCGAGCGAGAACAGAAGGGCGATGCGGAGCATGAGGTGCCTCGTTTGAGGTGCGTGGCCAGTTTACGCGCTTGCGCTCGCACGAATGAACCCATCGTTCCCTCCCACCCTTCGCGATGCGAGGATGAGGCAACCAGCGCGGCTTCGCTCAGTTGAAGGAGGCGGAGATGGGTTCATCCCGCCCACACGCTGTCATCCGGAGCGAGCGTTCGCGTTTTTGCGAACGCGGAGTCAAAGGACCTGCATTTTTTCTCTGACCTCGTAAAGCGTTGCCGGGGGGCAAAACGCAGGTCCTTCGACTTCGCTGCGCTCCGCTCAGGATGACAACTTTACGGGTTTCCCTGCCTGTTTACTCTCTGTCTTCTGAATGTTGCGGAAGACCTGCGCGACCTCGCGGCTTAGTGTGGCGAAGTCGAGATCGATGACGGAGCGGCGCGGGTGCAGGATGACGTCGACCGGCAGCGCGAGTTCGTGAAGGTTGCGGCGCACGGCCTCGCGCATACGGCGCTTGATGCGGTTGCGGTCGACGGCCTTGCCCATCACTTTTCCGACGGTGAGTCCGACGCGGGGAGTGGGTTCGATGAAATGCGAATCGGCCGGGCGCGCGGCGACAAAGTAGCTCATCTGCTTCGAGAACTGTTTGCGGCTGGCCTGGTAGACGCGCTGGTAGTCAGCGTGTTTGCGCAGGCGGAAGATGAGCGCGGTCATGGGATCAGTTTATCGGAGGTGTCCAGTTCGGCGATGAGTTCGGCCAGTTGCGCATGATTGCGGCCGCTGAGCTTGAGCAGCTCGACGCCCAGCGTGTTGTCGGGGTTGACGCGGCGGACGATGCAACTGGCGCGGAAGCAGAGATGGTTGATCTCGAAGCGCAGGTCGATGACATCGCCAGGCCGGTAGCCGGTGGAGAGGTTCGGCTGAAGCAGGCAGCCGTCGAGGCAGAGATCGAGGATACGTCCTCGGCGCAGGTACCAGTTGTGGACGCGGAAGTCGGCGGGGCCATGGCAGCCGTAGCGAGGTGAGCGGCGGCGCTCTTTGGATGGCGGCGGCATTTGCTGTTGTTTATCGGCTGCCGGTGGCGGGTGGTTTAGCACGTTTGCTGCGCAAGGATGGGGCACCCGGCCATCTACTCGCATAAACTGGACTGGAGTTCAATGTCTCGCTAAAGGAATGGGCGCACCGCGCGCCCAGTTGCTTCGCCCCGAAAAAATGAAAGCATCTGCGTTTGAGTTTCGATTTCGTTATCTAATCCACACGATCGTCTTCGTGCTTGGCTTTGCAACGCCGTGGAACTACTGGCTGCATCTGGACACAGTGCGCACGTGGCAGTGGCTGGCTGCGCAACTTGCGCGGCACGGCTGGCTGGGCTTCAGCGTGGCTACCGATGCCGTGCTCGTACTGGGAATCGCATGGGCGCTGAAGGCCGCGTGGCTGCGCACCTGGGGTGCAGCGTACCTGGGCGCGGGCATTGTCAACGATGCGTCGCTGCACGGCAACCGCATTGTGGCCGCAGGGCCGTACCGCTATATGCGAAACCCGCTCTACTGGGGAACGTTTGTTCATGCGCTGGCGTTGGCGCTGCTGATGCTGCCCAGTGGCGCTCTGTTCACTGTCGTGGCCATCGGGCTGTTTCAGTTGCGGCTAGTCGGCGCCGAAGAGGCGTTCCTTGCAGAGAAGCTGGGCGAGCCGTATCGCGCCTACTGCGCCGAGGTCCCTCGCTTCTTCCCCTCGTTTCGTCCGCGCGTGCAGTCTTCGACGGTAAAGCCCGCATGGGGCCTGGCGGCGCTGGCCGAGATCTATTTCTGGGGCGTCTTCATTTCGTTCGCCGCCCTGGGGTGGAGGTACAACTCGTTCCTCATTATCCAGGGAGTGCTGGTTTCGCTGGGAGTTTCGCTCATCGCACGGGCGTTTGTGCCCAGGCCTGCTGCGCACGAACTGTAGAAACAAGAGAGCCCGGTGCCTCGATATGGATGCGAGGTGCGGGCTCTTCTAATTCCTTCTACCGCAGCGCGTTGTAGCGTTCGGACGCGCTGCGGTATGGGAGGGCCTTGCTGCTTCCATCACCCCCTGAGAGGCGTGATGGAACTACTTCTTCGGGGGAGCGATGGTGTCCTTCGCAACCTTGGCGACGCGGAACTTGACCACGGTCTTGGCCTTGATCTTGATGGTCTCGCCGGTTTGGGGGTTGCGGCCGAGGCGGGCCTTGCGCTCAGCCTTGACCAGCTTGCCGATGCCGGGGATCGTGAACTCGCCGTTCTTCTTGGTCTCCTTGACGGCGGTCTCGGCGAGCAGGTCGAGGAAGGCCGCGGTCTGCTTGTTGGTGAGCTCGAGCTTTTCTGCGAGTGCGCGAATGAGTGCTGTCTTGGTCAATCCCTTTGCCATGTGTGTTGCTCCTTCGTGGATCAGTTTGTAAATTTGGGGCCGCCCGCCTCGCCCGTCCTAAATCACCTGAGTCGCGCGGTTCAGAACGTGCGAATCGTCAGTGTTCATGCGGGTCCGGAGAAACCGTACCGCAATTCACCTTCAGCCTTTTCAAAGGCTTTGTCAACCCGATTTCTCCGGTTTCCACAGGTTTTTTTAGGGTTTTTCCGGTTTTTGTGGTTCAAGGGGCCAAAAAGGGGCGATTTCCGGGTGTTTCCTAAGTTTTCTTTATACGTATGAGGAGTGCCGGGTGGGATCGTGGGAGCCTCGGTGCAGTGAAAAGATGGTTCGAGATGCGCTCGAATGAATTCACATCTGGCGATGAGACCGCCAGATATGGAGCGTCGGCCGAGATTGAGCTGAGAAGAAAATTGCGCCCCACCGATCTTCCACACCCCTGCTGGAGACAGAGGGGAGAGGCCGGTGGAGCGCGAGGTCGAGGGGTTCGAGGAGGGCCTTTAGAAGCCGTCCGCCTCAGCTGATTTTCTTTGCTGCGTTGGCAGGAACGGTTGTTGGTGAGACAGCGCGTCCTGATTGTTTTCCTCGTCGAAACGGAGAATCGACGGTGGAAGGTGGGGACGATAGGCCTGCGCGATCTCTACATTGCCGTTGCGCGGCGCCGCGGTGGGTTGCACATAGACAGGCGCCATGGGCTGCGCCTCAACCGGAGCTGAGCCAGGCATCTGCATCAGCCTGTTGAGCGCGACGAGCTTGAACGGGTTGGAGGGCGAGGCGTAGTCGGAGTCGAGCAGACCGTTTGCGTCCTCGCCGTTGAGGGCCCACGAGGTCCAGCTGATGTCGGGGTTCTTGCCGAGGTAGGAGACGAGGGCCTGGAACCACTGTCCTTCCGATCCGGTTGCAGAGCCGGTGATGTCCTGCGTCTTGTTCGATGTTCCGAACTCGCCGACCCAGACTGGAGCGATGCCCTCACGGCTGATGTAGCCCCAGTGACGGTTCCAGACTGACTCGAGCGAGGCCTGGGTCGCACCGTCGAACCACTTCTGGCGGTACTCGTTCGGGCCGTAGTCGTGCGCGGAGTAGACGAGCTGGTTGGGCACGTTGAGGCGGACGGGGGCGTGACGCACGCCCTGCAGGTTGCCTCCCCACCAGTAGAAGTCGTTGTTCACCGCATCGGTGCCTTCGACAAAGACGACCAGCCGCGGGTTGATGCTGAGGACGGCGTTGCCGCCGCGTTCTGCGGCAGCGCGCCAGTCGCGTGCCGAACCGCAACCGGACCAGCAGGCCCCGCCGGAGTTGGCGTTGTGCGGCTCGTTGCGGAGGTCCATGCCGACGACGGTGGTGTTGCCGGCGTAGCGGCGCGTGAGCATCTGCCAGTCCGCAATCCATGAGGACTCGGGATAGTCGGCGGTGTACCACAGGCCGCTGCCCTGGGCGGAGTCGCCGGCCTCGGAGCGATGGTTGTCGAGGATGACCTTGAGGCCGATAACGCCAGCCTGCTCGATGATGCGGTCGAGGATCTGGAGCGAGTTCAACCCGCGCAGGGGCTGGTTGATGACGCCATGTTCACTCTGGAAGGAGATGGCTTCGGGCACGATGGGGTGCTCGACCATGTCGTTGGACAGCGGGATGCGGACGGTATTGAAGCCGCTGCGGTGGATGGTGTCGAGGATGGCGCGGTAGTCCTGCACGGCGAGGCCGCCTGGGACCTTCCGTACCGTCTCAAAGCCGTACCAGTTGATGCCCTGAATACGGACGGTATTGCCACGGTCGTCGACGATCCGTGTTCCGGCAGTGTGCCAGTAGCCGGTATCGGCTGCGCGGGTGGAGGCGAGGACAAGATGCTTCTGCTTGTGCTGCTGGTAATCGACGCGCACCTCATGCGCGATGCGGCGGAAGGCCACTTTCTGGTGGTTGGGGTTAACGTCGGGGTGAATCGTCGACCAAGCCAGTACAAGAAAATGAAAGACAGCCAGGAAAAAAGAGGAAATGAAGCTCATCGGAATCTCCAGTTTTTTCTTGGTAAAGCGGTTAACACCTCTCGGTATCGAGTGTTCTTACGCAATTTACGAGTTAGAGGAATCGTTGTCTGGGAGAACCGAAGCAATAAAACAAGTAAGCACAGCCGATGAAGAGAACGTACCCACTTTGGGGCTTTGGTTTCCCTTCACCTGTTTGTGAATCACCACTCTTTGGTGGGAGATTCACTCCAAAAGAGCCAACTTAGGAGAACCACTCGTAAGTACTGACTCTTCGAGGTTTAATGAGTAACATCAATATGAGCCATTAGTAACTTAATCTTTGGTTACCATGCTCTTTTTCTTACCTTTAATTCCCGCGAAGAGACCTGGGAGAAGTACATGCCTGTGTTTATGCAAAGCACAGGCCAAACCCGTCCGGAAGTGGAATAATTCCGGACAAGCCTTTTATTTACAGTTTGATAGTGAGTGAACTCGGTCTAGCGAATGGACGCCATGGCAGCGCGAAAGAGGGATTCGAAGTCGTCTCGAGTGGAAGAGTTTTTCTCAATGGCGACTTCAATTGCCTTTTGTGCCACGGGGCGGGGGTAGCCGAGGTTGACCAGGGCTGAGAGAGCATCGTCGGCCGCCGGGCCGTGATGTGCGCCGCCGGTCGCCGTCTCGAGGCCGGGGACGGCGAGGTCGTCGAGCTTGTCCTTGAGCTCCAGGACGACGCGCTCGGCGGTCTTTTTGCCGATGCCGGGGATCTTCGTCAGGGTGGCGTGGTCGCCGGAGCGGATGGCGGCGACGAGGCGGTCGGAGGAGATGCCGCTGAGGACGGTGATGGCCAGCTTGGGACCGATGCCGGAGATGGTGAGCAGGCGCTCGAAGAGTCGCTTCTCCTGCGTGGAGGCAAAGCCGAAGAGGGCGATCTGGTCCTCGCGGACGTGGGTGTGGATATAGAGGGCGGCCTCGGCGTTCTCCGCCGGAAGCTCGGAGAAGGTGGCAACCGAGATCGCGACGTCGTAGCCGACGCCCGAGCAGTCGATGATGGCCTGGTTGGGGGTCTTCGAGAGGAGGCGGCCGCGCAGGTGGGCAATCATGCTGAGGGTGATTGTAAATGGGTGTGGCTGAAAGCAGTTTCGAACTTCGCTCGAATGTCCTTCGCAGGCTGGTTGAAGAACGGAGAAGCGGTAGCATGGGTAGCAGGGGCACACTGGAATGAAGACGGACGGACGGGATTGCCAGACTTGCGCTGTGCGGAAGACGGACTGCTTCTGCAGCCTGACGCCGGAGTCGCTGGCCAACCTGCAGTCGCTCGGGAGTCCGATGTACGTCGAGGCCGGAGAGCGCGTGCTGCATGAAGGGTACGCGGCCGACAGGGTTTATGTGGTGTGCCATGGGAGGGTCAAGCTGACGGCTTCATCGCCCGAGGGCAGGTTGCTGATTGTGCGTATCGCCGGACCGGGAGATGTGCTGGGGCTGGCGGCGGTGCTGAAGGGGAGCACCCACAAGGTGACGGCCGAGGCCCTGGAGAAGTGCGAGATGAAGGCCATCGCCCGGGCGGAGTTTCTCAGATTCATGGACAGGTATCGCGATGTGGGCCACAACACGGCGGTGACGATGGCGCTGGAGTACGAGGGCGCGATGCTGAGCGCGCGGAGGCTGGCCCTCTCAGGATCGGCTTCGAGCAAGCTCGCGAGCGTTCTGCTGGAGTGGGGCCGCATGGGTGGCGGCGAGGGAGCGCTGGAGTTCCGCATGCCCCTGACGCACGAAGAGCTGGGAAACATGGCCGGGATCTCGCGCGAGACGGTGACGCGGCTGCTGGCGAAGTTTCGCCGTGAAGGCATGGTGAAGCAGACGAGGGCGACGATGGTGTTGCCGGAGCCCGAGGCGATGGAGAAGAGGTACTGCTGACCGGGGCCTCTCGCGCTGGACTCGATGCGAACAACTTCTTGTGACTCCACACGGCATTTTTGCCGGGTCACATTGGTGGTTCCAAATCAGCGTACCCAGGCCTGCCGCCCCAGGCTGTTATGTGACGGGCCTTCGGCCCTGAAGACTACACCTGCGAGGAATGTGCTCTACAGTCCAAAAAAATGGGAACGCCGTGTGGCGTTCCCGAGCTTTCTGCGACTGCCTGTTGCTGCCGTTGGTTACGCTTTGAGGAAGCGGCGGCGGAGCTGAGCGGCTGCGCCGACGAGTCCGGTGCCGAGCATGATGAAGGTGCTGGGCTCAGGCGTTGCGCCGGTTGGGGGTGTGACAACCGGACCGCTGCCGACGTTGATGACGGAGGAGTCAAGGCCCTGGGTGAAGTCGTAGTACTGGTCGCCGGGGCTCAGGTCGTACATGCGGAACTCCATCTGCCCGCTGGTGAGCGAGGCGTAGAGTGCGGCAAGCAGGGCCGGGTCGGTCGAAGAGAACCATCCGGTGTCGAGGATGTCGTTGCCGAAGCCGTTGCCGCTGGAGATGAGCGTGTTGCCGGTTCCATCGGTCTGGTTGGTTGCAATGCTGGAGAAGTTTCCAAAGTTGACGTTGTTCACCAGCAGGAAGTTCTGGTTGTAGTCGAAGTCGCCCGCCTGGCTGTCGCCGTCGTACAGCGAGATGCGGAAGGAGGCCGATGCGATTCCGCCGCCGAGCTGCGAGAGGACGGAGGAGTCAAAGCCGGTCTGGGTTCCGAAGACGAAGGTGGAGACGGCAGGCGCATTGCCGATGAACTCTGTGCTGGCTGCGACCTGGCTGACGATGCGGTTGCCGTTCGTGCCGGTCAGGTCGGCGACGATGCCGCCAACCGCGGTGACGCCCGTGGGAATCGCGCCGCCGGTGGGCGAGGTTGTGGTAAGAGGCGTAGCCAGGGCGGCAGGAACGATCATGCCCATGGCCAGGACTGAGGCGAAGCAGGACAACTTCATTGAAACTCCTTCATCGGATAAAGAATTAAATTGGTTCGCAAAAAGTAAGAGGCCCGGGGGGAGGTGTTTTGTTTCCTTCGGAGCATTTGGGGTGCCAAACCGATTTACAAGAGATTTGTAGTTTCGTGCGGGGTACGGATCGCATTTCGTGCAAGAGATTGCAAGGCATGGGAGGGCAAACTCCACTGGGTTAACAGAGTTGGTTCTTCGGAGGCGGCAAGTGTGCCCGGTTTGCTAAGTTTTTTGTTTCTTCCACTTATTGGTGTTGACCGATATAGCTCCGACAACGCTTGGTAGTCTGAGCATGGAGGCTGTTCGCTTCATCGTTATGGATTCAGAACATGCAACTGAGACCATCGTCGCTATCTCCACTCCTCCGGGGCGGGGAGGGATCGGCGTGGTGCGTCTGTCTGGGCCTGAGGCCCGCATCATCGGTGAATCGCTGCTCGAGCTGAAGCGCCCGCTGGAGGCGGGGCGCGCACGGTTTGCGCTGATCGTGGACGCGAGCGGCGCGGTGCTGGATGAGGCGGTGACTACGTACTTTGAAGCGCCTCACTCGTACACGTCCGAAGATGTGGTGGAGATCGCCGCGCATGGCTCGCCGGTGGTGCTGGAGTTCCTGGTGCGGCAGTCGATTGCCGCGGGCGCGCGGCTGGCGGAGCCGGGAGAGTTCACCGAGCGCGCGTTTCTGTCGGGGCGGCTCGACTTGACTCAGGCCGAGGCCGTGCGCGATCTGATTGAGGCTTCGACGCTGAACCAGGCGCGGGTGGCGGCGCGGCAGCTTGGAGGAGCGCTCTCGCGGAGCGTCGCTCCTATCAAGGAGAGGCTGGTATCGCTGATCGCAGGCCTCGAGGCTGGCGTGGACTTCGCCGAGGACGATATCGACACGATGGCAGCGGAGGAGATCTCTGCGCGCATCGGTGCGGTCGAAGCTCCCTTGCGCGAGCTGGAGCGCGGCTTTGCGTATGGCCGCATCGTCCACGATGGTCTGCGTCTCGCGATTGTGGGAAGGCCCAACGCGGGCAAGTCGTCGCTGTTCAATCGCCTGGTGGAACGCGACCGCGCGATTGTGACGGCGACGCCGGGGACGACGCGCGATCTTGTAACCGAAAGAGTTGCAATTGAGGGCATCCCCGTCGAACTGATCGATACGGCGGGACTTCGCGAGGCGAGCGACGAGGCGGAGACGATCGGCATCGCGAAGTCGCGCGAGGCCATGGCCGATGCCGATCTCGTGCTGCTTGTGGTCGACGCTTCGAGCGAAGCCCACGCCGAGAATGCGGCGACGCTGGCAGCGATGGAGGGGCGTCCGGTGCTGGTGGCGTTCAACAAGGTCGACTTGGGTGTGGTGGCGGACCGGGATTCTTCGGTAGAGAAGCAGGTTTCTCCGCTGCGGCCTGCGGCCTCCGGTCGAAATGACGGCATTCCCGATCAGAGGGATGAAAGGCCAGGTGTGGTGCGCACTTCGGCGATAACAGGAGAGGGCATCGCCGAGCTGCGAAGGGCCATCGTCGCGCTTGCAGGCGCGGGCGTGCCGGAGCAGGAGACGGCGCTGGTGACGAACCTGCGTCAGCGGCAGGCGATTACCTCGGCGCTGGAAGCGTTGACGAATGCAAAGACCGCTGCCGGAGCAGACGTCCCGCACGAGATGCTGCTGCTCGATCTCTACGAAGCGCTGGCCTCGCTCGATGGCCTGACGGGAGCGACGACGGCGGAGGACATCCTGCGGCTCATCTTCTCGAGCTTCTGCATTGGAAAGTAGGATAGAGGGCCTCAGGGTATGCCTGGTCGCGTCTCCAGGTGAGCCGCCATTTCGACGAAGCGTAGAGACGTGTCATTCCGAGCGAATCGAAGGAAGTCTCAGATAACGAATCAGAATAGCGGTAGACGCTCGCCACTCAATCCCATAAGCTGCTCGTTGTGTTTGAGTAAGGCGAGGAGAGTGCGTGAGAGCTGAAGGTCTTCGAGTAGGGCTGGCGGGCATCGGGCTGGAAGCGTACTGGTCTCAGTTTGAAGGCCTGGAAGAGCGGCTTCGCGGCTATCTCGGCGAGGTGCGGCGGAAGATCGAAGGCGGCAACCGAACCATCGTCAACCTCGGTCTTGTCGACAGCCACGCGAAGGCGATCGATGCAGGGCACGCGTGCCGGCAGCAGGACATCGACATTCTGCTGGTCTACGTCACGACGTACGCGCTTTCGGCGAACATCCTTCCAGTCATTTTGCGGGCACAGGTTCCGGTTGTCTTGTTGAACCTGCAACCCGAGGCAGCGATCGACTACGCTCGCTTCAACGCGATGGGCAGCCGCGCCGAGATGACGGGCGAGTGGCTCGCCTACTGCAGTGCATGTCCGGTACCCGAGATTGCGAATGTTCTTCGGCGGCTGGAGATACCGTTTCAACAGGTGACGGGCGTATTGCACGACGATTCCGTGTGCTGGGCCGTGATCGAGGAGTGGCTGATCGCAGCTGAGATTGCGAAGACACTGAGCCACAGCCGCATGGGGCTGATGGGGCATTACTACGGCGGTATGCTCGACATCGCGACCGACCTTGTGCAGGTGAGCGGACGCTTCGGCGCGCATGTCGAGATCGTCGAGGTCGATCAACTGAGCGCCCTGCGGCGCGAGGTGACGGAGCAGCAGACAGCAGCCAGGCTCAAGGAGTTTCACAGCTTCTTCACGATTGACGAGGATTGTTCTCGCGAGGAGTTGGACCGCGCAGCGACGACAGCGGCGGCGCTGGACAGAATGATTGCGGACAACGCGCTCGACATGCTGGCTTACTACTACATGGGTTCGGGGATTGCGGAAAACGAGAACACGATGAGCTCCATCATCCTCGGCGCCTCGATGCTTACGGCCAAGGGAGTTCCCATAGCCGGTGAGTATGAGATCAAGAACGTTCTTGCGATGAAGATCATGGACGCGCTCGGAGCAGGCGGTTCGTTCACCGAGTATTATGCGATGGACTTCAACGAAGATCTTGTGCTGATGGGCCACGACGGGCCGGGCCATGCGCGGATTGCGCAGAACAGGATCCGCGTGCGTCCGCTGAAGGTCTATCACGGCAAGGTGGGGCGCGGTCTCTCGGTGGAGATGGCCGTGAAGCATGGCCCCGTCACGCTGCTCTCGGTTGTCGAGGACAAGGACAGAGGCTTCTGCCTGCTTGCAGCCGAGGGCGAGAGCGTGGAAGGGCCGGTGCTTGAGATTGGAAATACAAACAGCCGCTATCGTTTTCCGCTCGGCGCGCGCGGGTTTGTGGAGGCATGGAGTGCCTGCGGCCCCGCGCACCACTGCGCGATCGGTATCGGGCACAGGGGCAGTCAGCTTCGCAAACTCGCTGAGCTGATGGGCCTTGGATTTCACCAGGTTTGTTGAAGAGACAGGCCGCAGGTCCCACCCTTCGCTGCACGAAGGAGGGGGCACCTGGCGTCTCGATGCGATTTCCTACAGATCGACGCCTCTTGAGGCGACCAACCCCTTCGCGCGTTCGATGAAGGCGGCGAGCGCGACGGAGCCTTCGTCGCCCTTGCCGCGCGTTCTTACGCTGACGGCTTCGGCAGCGGCTTCCTTGTCGCCCATCACGAGAACGAAGGGGGCCTTCTGCACGGCGAAGTCGCGGATCTTGGCCTTCATCGGATCGTTGCGCTCGTCGAGTTCGACGCGCAGACCGGCGGCCTCGAGCTTTGCTTTTACCGTGCGGGCATAGTCGAGATGCTTGTCAGAGGAGATGGGCACCAGGCCGATCTGCACGGGCGCGAGCCACAGCGGGAAGGCACCGGCGTAGTGCTCGATGAGCACGCCGAAGAAGCGCTCGACCGATCCGAACAACGCGCGGTGCACCATGACGGGGCGGTGCTTCTCGCCGTCCTCGCCGGTGTATTCGAGTTCGAAGCGCTGCGGCAGGTTGAAGTCGAACTGCACGGTGGAGAGCTGCCACAGGCGGCCGAGCACGTCGACCAGCTTGATGTCGATCTTGGGACCGTAGAAGGCGGCCTCGCCGGGGATCTCGCGGTAGGCGATCGCTTTCGCGTCGAGCACCTTCTTGAGCGACGCGACCGCGCCCTCCCAGTGCTCGGCCTTGCCGACGTAGTTCTTCGTGTCCTTCGGGTCCCAGGTGGAGAGCTCCACCTTGAACTCTGCGAAGCCGAAGGCCTTCAGCACGCTGTCTGCGAACTCGACGCAGGCCGCGATCTCGCTCTCCACCTGCTCCGGGGTGCAGAAGATGTGGGCGTCGTCCTGGGTGAAGCCGCGGACGCGCAGCAGGCCGTGCATGGTGCCACTGCGCTCGTAACGGTAGACGTTGCCCAGCTCGGCGTAGCGCTGCGGCAGGTCGCGGTAGCTCTTGGGCGAGTTCTTGTAGATGAGGATGTGGCCGGGGCAGTTCATCGGCTTCAGCCGGTACTCGGCGTCGTCAAGCTCCATCGGAGGGTACATGTTCTCGGCGTAGTAGCCGTCGTGGCCCGAGATCTTCCACAGCTCGCGGCGCATGATGTGCGGCGTGTAGACCATCTCGTAGCCGCGGCGGATGCACTCGTCGCGCATCCAGTCTTCCATGGTCTTGCGGATGAGGCCACCCTTGGGGTGCCAGAAGATGAGGCCGGCGCCGGCGACCTCCTGGATGGAGAAGAGGTCGAGCTGTTTGCCGAGGACGCGATGGTCGCGCGCCTTGATCTCCTCGAGCCGCTTGAAGTGCGCCGTCATGTCCTTGTCG